>VGBK01000011.1 GCA_016870535.1 Actinomycetota bacterium
CCGGCCACGAACGGCAGGCCGAAGCGCTCGCGCGCCTCGGCGAGCAGGTCGAGGCCGGCACGCCCCAGCCCCTGGAACGAATAGGGAGAGGTGCGCGGCTTGAAGGCGTCGCCCCGCAGCAGGGACGCTCCGGCGGCTTGCACCGCCGCGGCGGCGGCGAGGATCTGCTCTCGACTCTCCACCGCGCAGGGCCCGGCGATCACCGTGAACCCCCCGCCGCCCAGGCGCGCCGCGCCCACCTCGACCACGGAGTCGGCGGGTTGGTGGTGACGGCTCACGAGGCGAACGGGGGAAGCCAGGTGGAACACCCGCTCCACACCGGGGAGGGCCTCCCAGGCGGGTGGAGGCACCGGGTGCGGCACTCCCGCGGCTACCACCACCCGGCCCGCCTGGGTCGTCGCTTCGGCGGATCCGCCGGCGGCGCGCAACCGATCGAGGACCTGTTCCAGGTCGGCGGGCGCGGCGGCGGCGTCCATGACGATGATCAGGGACTCGCCCCCGTTGCTGCCTGCAGCCACTTGCCGTACCTCGCTATCCCGGCGAGCAAGATAGTCCCCCGCCGGTGCTGTCCCTTCGGCCGCCGCGCCGGACGCGAGTGAGGGGCCCCGGCGGGGCCCCTCACCACCCCACACCGGTAGTTCAGTACTCCACCATGGGCGGCAGGGTCTTGGCATGAGCCACCCAGCGGGCCACCATGGACTCGGTCGGCAGCCGGCGCACCAGGCGCTTCTTCTCGTTGGTCTCGGTCATCTTGGCCAGGAGGCTCACCGGGTTCCGGGTACGCAGCTCCTTTACCGTGTCCACCCCGGCCGCTTCGAGGAGATCGGAGTACTCCTCTCCCACACCCTTGACCCGGAAGAGGTCGGCCCGGTTCACCCACTCCAGGATCTGATGCTCGCTGAACCCCGAGGCGGCGGCGAGTTCCTTGCGGCCCTTGCGAGTGGCGCCCGCCTTGAGCAGCGCCTCGGTGGTGCGGACCCGCAGCTTGCGCAGGGTCGTCGCGCTCTTGACGCCGATCCCCTCGATTGCATCGATGGACGCCATGGTGCTCCTTTCCCGCCGGCCGGCGCCGGCTGGTGTCTCAGCGCGGCAGAGGCAGCATAACCGAAGTCCGGTAGGGGCCCTCAGGGGCGCCGCAGCAGCTTCTGGAAGTCGGCGGGGGTGTCGATGTCCACCGGGGCGGGGTGGTCGAACCGCACCTCGTGCACCCACGCCGGGTGGGCCCGCCACAGGGAGCCGGCCCCGGCGTCCCCCTCCAGGCTCATCAGCCGCGCCCACAGCCGGCGGGCCACCAGTGCCGGGTTGCCCCTCTGGTAGCGATAGCGCGGCACCACCGCCGGCCGCCCCGTCTCCTCGGCGGCGCCGAGCAGGGCGGAGGGCACCTCGGCGGGGATCTCCGGCTGGTCGCCCAGGGCCACGAAGGCCGCCTCGTAGCGGGGATGGCGCGAGAGCAGGTCCAGGCCGACGCGCAGCGAGGCGGCCAGGCCCTCTTCCCATTCGGGGTTGAGCACCACCGTCGCCCCGCCGAAGTCGACCCGGTCCAGGATCTCCTCGGCATGGGCGCCCAGCACCACGACCACCCCGGCCACCGGCCACCGGGCCACCGCGCCCACGACCCCCTCCAGCAGGGGCCGCCCCTGCCAGTCGAGCAGTTGCTTGGGCTGGGCCAGCCGGCGCGAGCCTCCGGCGGCCAATACCAGGGCGGCGGCGAGCAGGCGGTCACCTCACGGTCGAGAGCAGCCCACGATAGATTATGCCGGCGGGCGGAGCCGCGACCTACCGACCGGGCGACTCGGCCACCGCGGCGGGTAAGGAGCGCCGTCAGCGCCCGGGCGGGTGGAACGCCACCGGGGCGCTCACCCGGGCGGCCCCGCCCACCTGGGCGCACTCACCGCCACCGGGGTCGACCGCTCCCCCGCACTCGTCGCCGCGACACCGAGGGCGCCCGGCCCGGTAGGTGCTGTCGCTCCCCATCCCCCCGCATGCCGGCGCCGCCCCCGGGCCCGCGGTTGACCCCTGCTTGCCGCCGGGACGGGCTACGTCTCGATGCCCGCCACCGCGAAGCGCACCGTGGCCCCCGCCTCGAAGTGGCGCAGTTCGGTGGCGGCCAGCACGTAGCGCACCGTCCCGCCTGCCGCCCGGACGCCCTCGGCGGCCGCATCGAACAGGTCGGCCACCCGCCGCGTGGCCGCACCGCAGGAGGCACAGGATGCCCCCTGGCGCGCCAGCCACCCGCAGGCCGGGCAGGCCACCCCCGGGACCGTGTCCCCCGCGTCGAGGAGCAGCAGTTCCACCGCGTGCTGGTTGACCGCGTCCAGGACCCGGTCCAGCCCGAGAACCCCCCGGCGCCGGCTGCCGGCGGCGTCGAGGAGGTCGGTCACCAGGCCCTCGTCGACGCCCCGGTCGTACTCCTCGGCCAGCGCCTCGCAGTGCCGCCGGATGTCGGCGGCAGTAGCCGTGCGGGGATCCACCACGAAGGTCCCGGCGAGAACTGCCGCCAGGTCGGGGGGCAGTTCGGCGGCCACGCCGTCGACGTTGGCCGGATTGCCCCCCAGGGCGAGCAGGTCGAACTCCCCGGAGCGGGACAACTCGGAGAGCCGCGCCGCCACCCGGCGGAAATGCCGCCGCGCCACCTCACCCGCCCGGCGGCTCGCCCCATGCTCGGCATAGCCGGCGAAACCGCCGAAGTTGCCCTTGCGCACCTCCTCCTCGGCCATCACCTCCCAGGATTCCAGGGCCCCCATGCAGAAGCGGTAGATCGAGGCCAGACGCCGGTCGACGACCACCGCGCAGTAGCGCCGGAAGTGAGCCAGCATCGCCTCGAGGGGGCCCAGGTAGGGGGAGGTATCCACCACTGCCCGGTCGCGCACCGGGGCCGGCAGGCTCACGTGCTCCTCGAGGCCGACGGCGGAGCACACGAACAGGGCGGCGCCCCGTCCCAGGTCGGCGGTGATCTGGTCGGCCATGGCGACCGCCCGGTCGAGATCCCGACGGATCTCCCCGACGGCCTCCTCTCCCCACTCGGCGGCTGCTTCCCGCCGCGGGTGGGTCAGCGCCTTCAGCCGGGTGGGAACGGCCCGCCTCTGGTCGAGGTCGGGCCCCAGGCCCACGTAGAGGGAGACCACGGGGTGGCCGGCAGTGTCGGCGCCGCGCAGGCGCTCGACGGTGCTTCGATCGAGCAAGACACCTCCCGCTCTCGGTGCCCGAAGCCTAATGGGGGCCGAGTGGGCCGATTCGGCCAGAGGCCCCCCGTGGTCCCGGCCGGGCAGGGACCGATGGCCCCTGGCGCCCCGCCCCCTGAGGTGCCAGGCTATGCGGGACGCGTCGCAGGAGGTTGGTCGCCGTGATCGTCGGGGTTCCCGCCGAGATCAAGCCGGATGAGTACCGGGTGTCGATGACCCCGGCCGGGGTGCGCGAGCTGACGGCTCAGGGGCACCGAGTGGTGGTACAGAAGGACGCCGGGCGCGGCTCCTCCTTCGACGATGCCGCCTACGTAGCAGTCGGGGCGGAGATCCTGCCCGGCGCCGCCGAGGTCTTCGGCGCCGCCGACCTCATCGTCAAGGTCAAGGAGCCCCAGCCGAGCGAGATCGCCATGCTGGAGCCCCGCCATGTGCTCTTCACCTACCTCCACCTGGCCGCCTACCCGGACGAGGCGCGCGGGCTGGTCGGGTCGGGAGCGACCGCCATCGCCTATGAGACGGTGGCGCTGCCCAACGGCTCCCTTCCCCTCCTCGCCCCGATGAGCGAGATCGCCGGACGCATGGCGGTGCAGGCCGGGGCGCATCACCTGGAGCGCACCCACGGCGGACGCGGGGTGCTGCTGGGCGGTGTGCCCGGGGTGGCCCCGGCCCGGGTAACCGTACTCGGCGCCGGCACCTCCGGGTCCAACGCCGCCATGATGGCCGCCGGCATGGGAGCGCAGGTCGTCGTCATGGACATCAACGTCGACCGCCTCCGCCACCTAGACGAGTTGTCCTGGGGACGCCTGTTCACCGTGCACTCCTCGCGCCACAGCGTGGGGGAGTACGTCGCCTCCTCGGATCTCGTCATCGGAGCGGTGCTGGTGGCCGGCGCCCGCGCCCCAGTCCTGGTGAGCGAGGAGCAGGTAGCCTCGATGCGCCCCGGCAGCGTGATCGTGGACATCGCCATCGACCAGGGCGGTTGCCTCGCCACGGCCCGGGAGACCACCCACCACGACCCGGTGTACAGCATCCATGGGGTGCTGCACTACTGCGTGGGCAACATCCCCGGGGCGGTCCCCAACACCTCGACCTGGGCCCTGTCGAATGCCACCTTGCCCTACGTGGTGGCCCTCGCCGGCGGCCTCCCACAGGCGGTGACCGTGCACCCCGAACTGCTCGGCGGCATCAACGTGGCACAGGGCAAGGTGACCCACCGCGCCGTGGCCGACTCGCTGGCCATGGAGTTCGCCGACCCGGCGACCGTCCTCGGCTAGCGCCGGGCGGCGACACGGCGGCGGGCGATCCCGGGGCGGCGGCTCCGAGTCGAGACCCGCGGCACCCCTCGGCTGAGGCTGCCCGGCCTCGGGGCGGGCACGGCGATAGCGATCGCCGCCGCCTCAGGAGCCCGGACGGGGCACGCGCTCGTGCGCCTCGAGACGGCGGGCGTTGAGCCAGTCCTCGAAGTCCCCGCGGGCCACCCGCCACTCGCGCCCGAACTTGACCGCAGGCAGTTCGCTCGAGCGGAGCACCCGGGTGACCACGAAGGTGGACACCCCCATGTACTCGCAGATGTCGGCGACCGACAGCCACTCCTTGCCCAGGTCGACCGTGATCCTGTCCATCGCCCCCAGCGTATGGGGGTCGAGGGCCGCTGGCAAGGGTCACGACAACGGGGGTGGGCGGCCCGTACGGAAGCCCTCCCGCCGCTCGCCCCCTACACTCCGGGCGCCATGGCTCCGCCCAAGCCCAAGAAGAAGCGGCGTTCCCGCTCGGACCCGGCGCGCCGCGAGGCCGCGGCGCGGCGCGACGAGGCCCGCCGCCGCGCTGCCGAAGAGCGCCGCCGCCAACAGGAGGCGGCCGAGCGTCGCCGCCGGTTGAAGAAGCGGGCCCGCCGCCTGGCCCTGCCCGTGCTGGTGGGGTTGGGGGTGGTGGTGGCTGCCGTCTTCCTCTTCCGGCCCGACAAGGAAGTCACCGGGGTGGAGCGACTGGGCACCGCGGACATCATGGCCGCCCTGGGCTACCCGGACGTCGCCGTGCCGGTCGATTCCCTCCCCGGCCCGGTCTGCGGCGTGGCGGAAGTGCTCACCGCTGAGCAGTTGCTGGCCGACCTGCGAGCCGGAGCCGTGGTGCTGTTTCACCGTCCCGACGACGCGGCCACCCTCGCCGCCCTGGAGGCCCTGGCGAATGCCTACGAGTCCCACTTGGTGATAGCCCCCAGCGATCGCCTCAACCGTCCGGTGCTGGGGGTGTCCTGGGGGCGGCGCCTGGCCTTCGACTCGGCCGACGATCCGGCGGTGGCCGAGTTCGCCACCACCTACCGGCTCCGCGGTCCGGCCACCGCCGACTGCCCGCTGCCCGGCGCCTGAGGGCCTCTCAGCCGGAACCGCTCAATGCCCCGGTGACTAGTGCCGATGCACTAGTCCGTGACCACCAGCACCGCTCCGCGTCGTCCCGGCTGCCGCGCTCCCTCCACGGGGGCCGGCGAGCGCCGGCGCGGCCGGCTGCCCATCACCCTGGGCGTCGTGCTGGTCAGCGCCGTCGGCGGCCTCGACTACCTCACCGGCGCCGAGGTCTCGGTGAGCCTCCTCTATGTGCTGGCGGTGATGGCGGTCACCTGGGTAGGGTGCCGGCGCCACGCCATCCTGGTGGCCCTGCTCGCCGCCGCCGAGGGACTGGCCGCCCAGGCCGTCCACGGCACCGCGGTCGCCCTCACCCTCCCCATCATCTGGAACGCCCTCACCGACCTGGTGGTGCTCGTCCTGGTGGCGGTGCTGCTCGACTCGCTGCATCGCGCCGTGGAGCACCAGCGCCACCTGGCGGCGGTGGATTCCCTGACCGGCGTCCTCAACCGCCGCGCCTTCGAGATCGCCGCCGAGCGGGAGCGCCTGCGCGCCGCCCGCCACGGCACCACCCTGAGCCTGGCCTACCTGGATGTGGACCACTTCAAGGCGGCCAACGACCGCCTGGGGCACCACGCCGGTGACCGGGTGCTCGCCGCGGTGGCCCGGGCCATCACCGGCGCGGTGCGCGGCACCGACCTGCTGGCCCGGGTGGGCGGCGACGAGTTCGTGCTGCTGCTGCCCGAGACCGACGCCCGCGAGGCCATGAACGTGGTGCAGCGGGTGCGGGCGGCGGCGGCTTCCGGTGCCCGCGCCGCCGGCTACCCGGCGGCCCTGTCGGCGGGCATCGCCACCTTCCGCTACCCCCCCGAATCGGTGGATGCCATGCTGGCCGCCGCCGACGACCTCCTCTACAAGGCCAAGCAAGCCGGCCGCGACCGGGTGATCGGAGCGGTGGCCTCCGGCCCCTGGCCGCGCTGGGCGGCGGCCTCGCTCCTCCCCGACCCCCGCGCCCTGCACTCCGACCCGCGGGTTCTCACCCCGTCCGCCGGGCCGCGCTGAGCCGGCGCCTCCGGAGCGCGAAACATCCCCTCGACGGCCCTCTTGAGTCGCGCCTCCCCGGCTGATACCTAGACGTTGCCGCCCGGCCCGTGCGGGCCCACTCCCCCGGCGGCCGCATCGGGAGGGAGCACGCTGGAGCCGCTGGGACACCCCGACCTGGCCGCCCTGGGCCGCCGCCTGCGCCGCGAGATGGACGAGACCCTGGAGGCCGAGCAGAGCGCCGCCCGCGCCGCCGCCCGCCGTCGCCGCACCCTGCGCGACCTCTTCCTCACCCTCGAAGACCGCGCCGACCTCGCGGCGGTGTGGGCCCTCGACGGCCGCTGCTATCGGGGCCGGGTGCAGGCGGTGGGGGTGGATCACGTCGCCCTGGCCTCCGCCGACGGCACCCGGGTTCTGGCCCTGGCCCACGTGGTGGCGGTGGAGGTGCTCCCGTGAAGTTCAAGGCGCTGCCGTTGCACTTCGACCGCCGGACCGCGCTGGGCCTCGGCCTGGCCCTCGTCGCCGGCATCCTGGTGTTCTCGATCACCCGCCCCCCGGCCACCATCCCCGTCCTGGTCGCCGATGGCCCCCTGCCCGCCGGGATCCCCCTGGGTGACCTGCCCGTCGGCGTGCGCCGGGTGGCCGACGCGGCCGGCTTGGTGGCTGAGGACGCCGCCGCCGACCTGGAAGGGTGGACGCTGGCCGCCCCCCTCGCCGCCGGCGAGCCTCTGCTCCCCTCCCTGCTGCGCTCCCCCGAGCGCGGCGTCCGGCCCTTCGTGCTGGCCCTCTCCCTGGAGCGCGACCGCGCCGTCCTCGGGGAACTTCAGGCCGGCGACCTGGTGGACGTGTACGTGACCGTCACCGGCGACGCGGGCCCCCCGGAAGCCCGCCGGGCGGCGGAGGCGGTCTACGTGGTGGCGGTGGGGGCGCCCGTCTCGGGCCTGGCCGGCGAGGCGCGCGTCGACCTCCTGCTGGCGGTGGATGACGCGCTCGCCGCCGTCCTGGTCGCCGCCCGCGCCCAGGGGGATCTCGACCTGGTGCGGGTGTCGCGGTGACCCCGCGGGTCGCCACCGTCCTGTCGGCCCGCGACTGGGAGAGCGGCCTGGTGGTGCAGGCCAAGGAGACCGCCGAACTGCGTCTGGTGCTGCGGGCCTACCGGCCGGAGGAGGTGGAGGAGGAGGCCCACCGCCTCGACGTGGTGGTGGCGGGAGCCGAGACCACCTGGGTGACGCCGGCGCGCCTCGCCGCCTGGCGCCGTCGCGGCCTGCGGGTGGTAGGCATCTTCCCCTGCGGCGACGACCCCGCTCGCCGCCGCCTGGTGGCCGGCGGAGCCGACCGGGTGCTCCCCGACGACACCCCGGCCGGCGAGGTGGTGCGCGTCATCCGCCTGCTGCAGCCGGCGACCGCCGTGGCCCCGGCCCCGGCCGCCGGCCGGGTGGCCCTGGTCACCGGCCCTCGCGGGGCCCCGGGGAGGACCGAGGTCGCCCTGGCCCTCGCCCTGCGCTGGGCCGCCCGGCAGCGCACCCTGCTCCTGGACCTCGACCTCGACGCTCCCGGGCTGGCGGTGCGCCTGGGACGGGCCCCTCGCCCCGACCTCCTCGACGCCGCCGAGGCGGTCCACGAGACCGGTGCCCTGCCCCCGCGCCTGGTCGTTCCGTTCGGGCCGCTGGGCGTGGTGGTGGGCTCCACCCGACGCGACGACGGCCTCCTTCCGCCGCACGCCGCCGCCGACGTCGCCGCTGCGGCCGCCGCCCTGGCGGAGGTCGTGGTGCTCGACGCCGGCGCCCGCGGCGGTGACGACCCACTGGTGAAGGGAGCCGACCTCGCCGTCCTGGTGGCCGAGGCCTCCCCCGTAGGACTGGTGCGCGCCGCCCGCCAGGTGGCCGACTGGGCCGGCCCGCAGCCGCATCTCGTGCTCAACCGGGTACGCGCCTCCCAGGCCGCCGAGGTAGTTGCCGCCGCCCGGCGCTGGACCGGGCTCGAACCGGCGGCCGTCGTCCCCGAGCGCTCCGCCATCACCGCCGCGTCGCGCGCCGCCCGCTGCCCCGCCCGCTCCCTGCACCGGGCCCTGCGTCGCCTGGAGCCCCGAGGGTGAGCCAGCACCGGTTCGGGTTCCTCGCCTCCCTGCTCGACGATCCCGACGTCGAGGAGATCATCGTGCTCGGCGGCCGTCGGACCTTCGTGGTGCGGGGCGGGACCAAGGAACTGCTGCCCGAGGTGGCCGACCCCGAGCAGGTACGCCGCATCGCCGACCAGTTGCTGGCCGGCACGGGACGCCGCCTCGACCTGGCCGACCCCATCGTCTCGGCGCAGCTGGCCGACGGGAGCCGGGTGCACCTCACCGGGCCACCGGTGACTCATGCCGATCGTCTCAACATCCAGGTGCGCAAGTTCGTGCTCCGGGCCGCCCGCCTCGAGGACCTGGCCGGCCGGGGCGCCCTCGCGCCCGACGCCGCCCGCCTCCTGGCCGAAGCGGTGCGCGCCGACCGCACCATCCTGGTCGCCGGGTCCCCGGGGGCGGGCAAGACGACGCTGGTCAACTGCCTCCTCGCCGAAGTCCCCCCGGAACGGCGTGTGGTGACCTGCGAGGAGGTCTTCGAGGTCCAGGCCGACCTGCCGGACATGACCCAGATGCAGACCCGGCCCGCCGGCCTGGACGGCGGCGGCGCCATCACCCTGCGCGACCTGGTGCGCGAGGCGCTGCGCCAGCGCCCCGATCGCATCGTGGTGGGCGAAGTCCGCGGCCCGGAGGCCCTCGACATGATCATGGCCCTGAATGCCGGCTGCTCCGGCTTCGCCACCCTCCACGCCAACTCGGCGCGCGACGCCCTCGAGAAACTGGTGGGTTACTGCATGCTGGCCGGGGAGAACGTGGCCGAGGCGTTCGTGCGGCGCGCCGTGGCGGCGGTGGCCGACCTGGTGGTATTCCTCCGCCGCACTCCGGCGGGGAGGCACGTCGAGGAGATAGTGGGGGTTCCCTCGCAACTCGAAGCGGGGGTCTTCACCACCGAAGTGCTGTGGGCCCGCCAGGGCGGAGGGAGCCACCGGAGAGCCACCCCGGCGAAAGCCGCCCTCGCCGCCGCCGAGGTGGGCCGATGAGGGGCGCCGCGGTGCTGCTCGCCGCCGCCGCCGCCGCCGTCCTGGCCGGCCTTCCCCTGCCCCAACTCCGCCGCCTGCCTCGCCTCCGCCCCGCCGCCGCCGCCGGCGGCCTGGCCGCCGGCGGAGGGTCGGCCCTGCTGGCCCTCGGCCTCGGCGGCAGCCCCGCCGTCGCCGGGGCGCTGGGCGTCATGGGCGCCGTCGTCCCCGCCCTCATCGCCCGAGGCCGGGCCCGCCGCGCCGTGGAGCAGGCGGCGGGCCGGTGGCCCGACTTCCTCGCCGCCCTCCGGAGCCGCCTCTCGGCCGGCGAGTCCCTCCCGGACGCCGTCGCCGCTGCCGCCGCCGCCGCCGGCCACCGCCTCGCCGCCCTGGCGCGGCACCTCAACGAAGGGACCGCCGCCGGCCGGTCGTTCCCCGCCATCCTGGCCGAGGTCAGAGCCGAGTGGGCCGACCCCCTGGCCGACCGCGTCCTCACCACCCTGGCCGCCGCCGCCGGCATCGGCGGGGAGCGGGTGGGCGCCGTGCTGGGAAGCCTCGCCGGGTCGGTCGCCGACGAACTGCGCCTCCGTCGCGCCCATCACGCCGCCCTCACCGAGCAGCGCCTCACCGCCGGGGTGGCGCTCGCCGCCCCCTGGGCCCTGCTTCTCCTCACCACGGCCACCAACCCCCAGGCGGCGGCGGCCTACGCCACCCCCACGGGCACCCTGGTGGTCCTGGCCGGCTTCGGCGCCACCTCGGCCGGCTTCTGGCTGTCGCGCCGGGCAGCGCGCCTCTCGCTGATGCCGAGGGTCTTCACATGACGGCCGCCCTCGCCGCCGCCCTGCTCGCCGGCACCGGCCTCTTCCTGGTGACGGTGAGGCGCCGGCCCCTCACCCTCGGCGAACGGGTCGGCGGTTTCCTCAGCCCGGCCCCCGGTCCCCCGCCGCAGGAGGTCCCGCGCCGGAGGCTCGGGCCCGAAGGGGTAGCCCGCCTGGCCGCCGCCGGCGCCGGAGCCGGGGTGGGCGCGCTCCTCGCCGCCGGCCACCTCTTCATCTCCGCCACACCGGCGCAGGCCCCGGCTCTCATCGGACTGGGCGCCGGCGGCGGAGTGCTCCTCCACCGCATCCGCCGGAAGCGGACGGCGGAGCAGAGGGCCTCCCGCCTGCTGCGGGAGCTGCCCACGGTGGCCGACACCCTCGCCCTGTCGGTGCTGGCGGGCGAGTCGGTGGGCGGCGCCGTCGAGCGCTTCACCGCCGCCTCCCGGGGGATGGCCGCCGAGGAACTGGCGGTGGTGCTGGCGGCCCACCGGGCCGGCGACGGCCTGGCCGATGCCCTCGCCCGGGCCTCGGCCGAGGCGGCGCACCCCGAGGCGGGGCGCCTCTACGACCTGCTCGGCCACGCCCACCGCACGGGAGGACGCCTCGCCGAGGCGCTGGCCGACCTGGCGGTGGACTACCGCGCCGCCCTGGCGCGCGACCTGACCGCCGAGGGGGGCCGCCGGGCCCTGGCCTCCTACGGCCCCATCCTGGCCCTCATGGTCCCCGTCACCCTGCTCTTCCTCATGTATCCGACCCTGGCAGGGCTCGGCGCCCTGTCGTCCCCCTACCCGTGAAAGGAGCAACCCGTGCTCGCACTATTCGCCTGGATCGCCGCCCACCGCAGCGACGACCGGGGCGTCACCACCGTGGAATGGCTGGGCATGGCCGCCATCGCGGTGATCATCGTCGCCTTCCTTCTCCCCCAGGTGCGCAGCGGCGCCCGGGACATCTGGCAGTCGGTCACCGGCCACCTCTCCGGCATCTTCCCCTAGACCGGGGCTCGGCGATCATCGAAGGCCTGGCCGGCATGGTGCTGGCCTTCGTGCTGCTCACCCTCATCGTCCAGGTCGCCGGGGCGGCGGTGGCGCGCCACACCGCCGAAGCGGCGGTGAGCGCCGGGGCGCGCCGCGCCGCCCGCCCCGGCGCGGTGGCCGCCCAAGAGGAGCACCGCCTCGCCGCCGACCTGGCCGCCGCCCTGCCCGGTGCCACCGGCGTCCGGGTGTCCGTGGACCTGCGCCCCCGCCTGGCTTTGGCCACCGCCAGCTTCCGCTGGCGGCCCCCGGGCCCCGACTGGCGGCCCTTCACCATCGCGGTGCGGGCCGCCGTGCCCCGGGTCGTGCCGCCATGAGCCGGGGCAGTGCCCTGGTCGACACCCTGGTCGCTGCCTTCGTCACCGCCCTGCTGCTGCAGGTGGCGGCCGGCGCCGCCCATCTCCAGGCGGCCGGGGAGCAGGTGCAGGAGGCGGCCGTTGCCGCCGCGGCCTGGACGGCCCGCCACGGCGACCGGGCGGGAGGCCTCACCCTGGCGCAGGCGCTCGCCCCCGACGCCGACAGCGTGGCTCTCCGTTTCGTCCCCGAGGGAGTGTCGGTGGTCATCCGCCGCCGCGTCCCCCTCATAGGGCCGGGCGGGGAGGTGGCGCCGCTGGTGGTGGGACGAGCGGTCGTCGGCGTCAGCCCCTACCGGAGCCGCCGTGAGTGAGCGCGGCACCGTGCTGCCCGTCCTCGCCCTGCTCATGGTGGGCGGCGCCCTGGCGGTGGCTCTCGCCGTCGAGGTGGGGCGCGCCACCGCCGCCTGGCGCGAGGCTTCGTTCGCCGCCGACGCCGCGGCGGAGGCCGGCGCCGCGGTCCTCGACCCCGCCCAGGCCTACGAGGGCCGGATCCGCCTCGATCCTCGGCTCGCCGAGGCAGAGGCGGTGGCCGCCGCCCTGGCGGCTCGCCCGCGCCCGGGCCGTCGCGCCGCGGCGGCCGCCACCGCGGCCCGGATCTGCGTCACCGTGCGCCAGCCGTTCCCCCCGGGGCTGCTGGCGCCCTTCCTGTGGACCCGGCAGATCGTCACCACCGGCTGCGCATCGCCGCGCCGCGGCTGAAGCGACTCGCCGCCGAGCCCGTCCGCGCCGGAGCGCCTTCCTCGGCCCCGGTCCCTCTCCGCGCCCCGGCGGCCTCCCCGTCCGCCGTCGTTGCTCGCCGGGCGTCCCGGGTCCGGCTCCCCCCTTCTTTCGGCCCTGGCGGCGGCCCCCCCCGCCGGGCAGGCTGCTCTCCGGCATGACCTTCTCCCCGCAGACCGAGGACCGCCTGCGGCAGGCTTTCAAGCACCTGAACCGCTTCATGGTGCTCATGTTCCGCCTGGGCCTGGGACGCCGGCTGCAGTTCTGGCCGCGGGTCACGGGGCAGATCCTGGTGCTGGTGCACCGCGGGAGGAAGACCGGCGTCACCCGGCGCACCCCCCTCAACTTCGCCTGCGTGGACGGCGACCTCTACGTGCTCGCCGGCTTCGGGGCGGTCTCCGACTGGTACCGCAACGTCAAGGCCCGACCCCAGGTGGAGGTGTGGATGCCCGACGGGTGGTGGGAGGCGGTGGCCGAGGAGGCGAGCGACCATCCCGAGCGGCTGCGGATCCTGCGAGCCGTCCTGGTGGGCAGCGGCTTCGCCGCCTACGCCTTCGGAATCAGCCCCCGCCTCCCCGACGAGCGCCTGGCCGAGATCTCCACCGGGTACCGCCTGGTCCACCTGCGACGCACCGCGGCTCGCACCGGCCCGGGGGGACCGGACGACCTGGCCTGGGTCTGGCCGGCGGCGGCCTTCCTGCTCCTCCTCCGCCGGCGGCGGCGCTAGACCGCCAGGTCGCGTCGTTCCAGCGCCATCCCGCCGAGCACGGGCAGCGCCACGACCACCGCCGCCAGCACCCCGGCATGCGCCCACTCGATGCCGTTCAGCAGCGGCGCCGCCGCGGCGTAGTAGTACCAGGGAGAGGCCTTCTGGAAGGTTCCCAGCCACGTAACGATGTCCGCCAGCGAGAACACCAGGTAGGCGGCCAGCGCCGCCGCCGACGCCGCCGCAATGGCCATCCCGCGGCGCCCGGTGGCGGCTCCCACCCCCAGCGCCAGCGAGCCGAACACCAGGGCGATGAGCACCGCCCCCAGCGTGGCGGCCGCCAGGTACCCGGGATCGAGGCCCATCCCGAAGGCGGCTCCGGCCACGAGGATGGCCAGGTAGTTCACCAGGCCGATCAGAGAAGTGAGAGTGGCCATGGCGGCGAACTGCTCCCCCAGCCACCGGCGCCGCGACAGGGGCCCGGCCAGCATCAGGTCCAGGGTGCCCTCCTCCTCCTCGCCGGCTACGGCCCGCGCCCCGAAGCCGACGGCGAAGATCATTAGGAGCAGCGGGAGCACCAGCGAGAACAATTCCATGTGCAGGAACCCCGGCCCGGTGCCCAGCGAGATCCCCTCGACCATGTTGAACATGGCCCGCAGCGCCTCGGGGTAGCTCTCGAACACCTCCTGGAACCGGGCGGCGTTGTCGGAGAAGGTGGGAAAGGCGCTGCCCAGGAAGAGCAGGTACACGAAGGAACCGCCCACCCACCAGGCCAGGGCGCGCCGCCGGCTCCAGATGGCCGCACCGAACACGCTACGCAGCATCGCCCGCCCCCTCGTAGTAGCGCAGGAACAGGTCCTCGAGGTCGGCCTCGTGGCTGACCACGTTCACCACCTCGTGGCGGGCCGCCGCCTTCACCAGGGCGTCGATGGACCCCACCGTGGTGGCGGTGAGCAACCCGTCCTCGACCACCACGTCCTGCACTCCGGGCAAGGCGGCGAACTCGCCCGCCGGCACCGGCCCGGCGAAATGGATCTCCAGGCGGCGCAGCGCCTTCGCCTTCAGGGCTTCCAGGCCCTCGACCACCACCAGGCGCCCTTCCCGCACGATGCCCACCCGGTCGGCGATGCGCTCCACCTCCCCGAGCACGTGCGACGACAGGAAGACGGTACGCCCCTCGGCCTTCGCCTCGGCCACCAGGCGGTAGAACTCCCGCTGCATCAGAGGGTCGAGGCCGCTGGTGGGCTCATCGAGCACCAGCAGCCGCGGGGAGTGCATGAAGGCCTGCACCACTGCCACCTTCTGGCGGTTGCCGCGCGACAGGTCGCCGATGGGGCGGTCCAGGTCGAGTTCGAAGCGATCCGCCAGGGCCTCTGCCGAGCCCGGGCCGTCGAGGCCGCGCCGGTGGCCCAGGTGGACGAGCAACTGGCGGCCGGTCATCTTGCGGTACAGGGCGGGATCGCCGGCCAGGTAGCCGATCTGCCGCCGCACGGCGGGGCCCCCCGACCGGGGATCCTGCCCCAGCACCAGGGCGCGCCCCGAAGTCGGCCGGATCAGGTCGAGGAGGAGGCGGATGGTGGTGGTCTTGCCCGCCCCGTTGGGCCCCAGGTAGCCGAAGACCTCCCCCGGGTACACCTCCAGGTCGAGCCCGTCCACCCCCAGGTTCTTCCTGTAGTACTTGGTGAGGCCCTCGAGCCGGATGACCGGTTCCACGAGGTCCCACCCTAGAACGACGGGCGTCAAGGCGGGCTAACGGCTAGGCCGATCCCCGGGCGGCGGCGACGCGGTCCCGGGCGATCTCCAGGTAAGCGGCCTCGGTCTCGTAGCCGACGAAGTGCCGCCCGGTCTCCACGGCCGCCACGGCGGTGGAGCCGGATCCCATGAAGGGGTCGAGCACCAGATCACCTTTGAAGGTGTACAACTCGATGAGGCGCCGCGGCAACTCCACCGGGAAGGGAGCCGGGTGGCCGATGCGGCGGGCCGAGGCCGGGGGGATGTTCCACACCGAGACGGTGGCCTCCATGAACGCCTGCCGGGAGATGGTGTCCACGCCCTGGTGGAGACGGCGAAACGACCCCTTCGATGCCACCAGCACGTACTCGTGGACATCACGCAGGGTGGGGTTGCGGGCCGAGCGCCACGACCCCCAGGCACACGAGCCTCCGGCCCCCTGAGCCTTCTGCCAGACGATCTCTCCCCGCAGCAGGAACCCGAGGTCCTCCAGCAGGGCCGCCACCCGGTGGTTGAGGGCCAGGTAAGGGCGCCGCCCCAGGTTGGCCACGTTGACCGCCGCCCGGCCCCCCGGCTCGAGCACCCGGTGAGTCTCGCTCAGCACCCGCTTGAGCAGGCCCAGGTACTCGTCGAGGCTGAGGTCGGCGTCGTAGTCCTTGCCCACGTTGTAGGGGGGCGAGGTGACCATCAGCGCCACGCAGTCGTCGGGCAGTTCCTCCATGGCCTCCGAGGACCGGCAGATCAGGGTGTCCAGCACCTCAGGCGGAGGCGCCACCGGGGGCCCGGGGCGGGGCGGCGCGGCCGACGCCACCATGCGGCGGGAATAGAAGCGGCGGGCGTCGTGCCCTTCCCGCTTGCCCGCACCGAATGAGGCCGTCTCCGTGGACATGGCGCGCCTGAACCTCCGGAACCGGGCGTCACCGTAGCCGACTTATCCACAGCACCCGCGGAAATCGCCGCGGCCTACTCGGCGCGGGCCTTCTCGGCCGCCCGCCGCAGCCCCCCCGACGCCGCCTGCAGGGCTACCTTCCCCCAGGCGGCCACCTCCCGCACCGCGCCCCCCAGCCACCGCCACCGATCGGCCCCGCCGGGCCCACGGGCCGGGTCTCCCCCCGCCGTCAGTCCCATGCGGCGAAAGAGGAAGAGCGCCCGGGGCAGGTGATAGCGGTCGGTGACCACCACCACCCGGTCCCACCCCCCGGCCCGGGCCAGGCGAGCCACTGCCGCCGCCTGCGCCAGCGTGCTGGTGGATTCCTCCTCGAGAAGCAGGCGGTGCTCGGGCACCCCCAGGCGGCGGGCCAGATCGGCCATGACCGAGGCCTCCGAGACCCCGGCGGCCCCCACCCCGCCCGTGAGCACCAGCCACCTCGCCCGGTCTCTCCGGAGCGCCTCCACCCCGTGCGAAACCCGGCGCCGCACCGCCGGCGCCGGGTGCCCGGGGCCGAGCACCTGGGCACCCAGCACCACCACGGCGTCCGCCGCGCCGGCACCCGGGTCTCCCTCGGGGGGAGTCCCGCGCCTCACTGCCCGATCACGGCGCCAGCCTACGAGAGGACCGCAGCAGATGGGGCCGGCCCGAGTGGAATAGGCCCCGCCCGGCGGGTATAGTCCCGGCGGCTCAAGGCGCGTGGGGTCGCGCACGACTCCTCTCGCCCCGGCTAGCCCGCCGGCTTCGGCGGGCAGTGATCCCCTAGAGAGGAAAGCACGAATGCGTAAGCACTGGAAGGTGCTCGTAGGCCTGGTGCTGGTGCTCGGTCTCGTAGCCGCCGCCTGCGGCGACGACGCCGCCACCACCACCGCGGCCCCCACCACCACCGCGGCCCCCACCACCACCGCGGCCCCCACCACCACCGCGGCCCCCACCACCACCGCGGCCCCCACCACCACCGCGGCCGCGGCGCCCCTGCTGGTGTGGGCCGATGAGACCCGCGTGCCGATCATCGAGGCCGTCGCCGCCGAGTTCCAGGCGGCTACCGGCGTGCCGGTGCAGGTCGAGCTGGTCGGCTTCGGCGACATCCGCGCCAACATGGTCCAGCAGGCCCCGCTCGGTGAGGGTGCCGACGTCTTCATCGGCGCCCACGACTGGATCGGCGAACTCGTGGTGAACGGCGTCGTGGAGCCCATCGAGCTCGGCGGCCGCGCCGCGGAGTTCTTCAACGTGGCGCTCGACGCCTTCAGCTACGACGGCAAGCGCTACGGCCTGCCCTACGCCATCGAGGCCATCGGCCTGTACCGCAACACCGACCTGGTGCCGGACGCCCCGGAGACCTTCGAGGACCTGCTCGCCATCTGCGACGAGCTGGGTGACACCGTCGACCAGTGCCTGGCCCTCCCGGCCGGCGGCGACGCCTATCACCACTATCCCTTCCTGGCCTCCACCGGCGGGTACATCTTCGCCTGGGACGGCACCTCGTACGACCCGGCCGACGTGGGCCTCGACACCGCAGGCGCCATCGCCGGCTTCGAGTTCTTCGACGGCCTCGTCAAGGACGGGTACATCGATCCCGCCGTGGACTACGGCGTGATGACCAACCTGTTCTACAACAACCAGGCCGCCTTCATGTGGACCGGCCCCTGGGCCCTGCCCGACGTGAAGGCCGCCGTCGCGGCCGGCACGCTGTCCGGCTACGCCACCAGCCCGCTGCCCGACATCCTGGACAACACCGCCACCCCGTTCGTGGGGGTGCAGGGCTTCATGGTGAACGCCTTCAGCGAGCAGAAGGCCCTGGCCCAGACGTTCGTGCTGGACTACATCGCCACCGTCGATGTCATGACCCAGCTGTACGAGGTCGGCCTGCGCGCCCCGGCGCACATCGACGCGTTCAACGCCGTCGCCGCCGACCCCGACGTCCAGGCCTTCGGCGAGTCGGCCTCCGCCGGCAACCCCATGCCGAACATCCCCGAGATGTCCTCGGTCTGGGGTGCCCTGGGCGACGCCGTTCAGGCGATCTACACCCAGAGCGCCGATGCCGCCACCGCGCTGGCCACGGCCGCCGCGGCCGTGCGCGAAGCCATCGGCTGAGCCGCAGCCACCACGACTGAACGCTGCGGGCGGGGCTCCGGCCCCGCCCGCAGCGCGTGCGAGGGCCGGCACCACGGCACTAGCATCCCCGCCAACCCGAGAGGAAGGGCACAGGGAGGTGAGCTTCTTCCGGCGCCACGGGCCGGGCTGGTGGATCCGCTTCTTCGGCCTGGCCTTGCTCGACGGCATCGTGATCGCCCTCATCCCCACCTTGTGGGAGCAGCGCGCCACCGTCGCCCTCGTCTGCATCCTGGTGGGGGCGGCCGGCATCAACTACATCTTCCTCTCCAGCCGCACCATCCCCATCCGCTGGCTGGTGCCGGGCCTCTTCTTCCTGGCGCTCATGATGCTCTGGCCCATCGTGTTCACGGTGTACATCGCGCTGACCAACTGGTCCACCGGCAACTTCATCACCAAGGACCAGGCCATCGACCGTCTCACCGAGGGCGGGGCCTACCTCATCGAGACCGAGGATTCGCCGCTCGCCGCCATGTACCTGTATCGGGACCCGAGCATCCCCACCACCCGGCTCGACCCCATCGCCGATCTCAAACTCCTCGTCGTCACCGACCTCGGCGAGTTCTTCTACGGATCCCCTCGCCTGCGCACCGCCCCCGCCCCCGACGAACCCGAACTGGAGTGCTGCGTCTCCCCACGAGTCGACGAGGAGCACGCCGCACGCCTGGGAGCCGAGAGCCTGGCCGAACTGAACGCGGTGGACGAAGACGGCGACGGGATCCCCGAAACGATCGGAGGGCACGCCAAGCTCCGGCTGCTGGACATCGGCACCGTCAGCGGCGTCCTGGACCAGTTGGTACTCGACGTCCCCGGCCGCGGCCAGGCCCGGGCCCGCACCTTCTCCTCCGCGGTCCTCGCCGAGCAGCGCTTCGTCTACGACCGGGCCCGGGACGCCCTGATCGACCGCCTGAACGACGATGCTCTCTGCCCGGCCCAGGGGGCGTCCTTCGTCTGCGCGGAGCGCCGGGTCGACCCCGGATGGCGGGAGTTCCAGGGCTTCGACAACTTCACCCGGATCGTCGGCGACGAGCGCATCCGCACCCCGTTCCTGCGCATCTTCGTATGGAATGTGATCTTCGCCGCCGCGGTGGTGCTGCTCCAGTTGAGCCTGGGCATGGCCCTGGCACTGACCCTCGACGACCGGCGCATGAAGGGCCGCGGGCTGTACCGCTCGCTGCTGCTCATCCCCTGGGCCGCCCCCGGGTTCATCGTGATCCTGGTGTGGCGCGGCCTGCTCAATCCCTCCTTCGGGCCGGTCAACAACCAGTTGGAGGCGCGCTGGCTGGCCGACCTGTCCCGCTCCACCTGGCCCCGCTGGCTGGTGGCGGTGGCTCTGGTGGCCTGCGCCGCCGTCCTCATCTGGATGGCGTCGGGCATGCTGCGCCGCCGCCGCTGGTTCGCCACCTTCTTCTCACTGGTTGGGGCGGCCGTAGTGGCCTGGTTCGTCTACAAGATCCTCGGCCCCGGGTTCGCGGTGCGCAACGTGGGCATCCCCTGGGTGCAGCCCGGCGACTGGTTCTGGTCCAAGGTGGCGGTGATCGTGGTCACCATGTGGCAGGGCTTCCCCTACTTCTTCCTCATCTGCACCGGCGCCCTGCAGGCCATCCCCTCCGAGATGAAGGAGGCGGCCAAGGTCGACGGCGCCTCGCCCTTCCAGGTGTTCTGGAAGGTCACCTTCCCGCTCCTCATGGTGGGCATCGCCCCGCTGCTCATCGCCTCCTTCGCCTTCAACTTCAACGCCTTCGTCAACATCTTCCTGCTCACCGCAGGAGGGCCTCCGGTCGCGGGCTATGCCGTGCCCTTTGGGGAGACCGACATCCTGATCTCCTTCGTCTTCAATCTGGCGGTGGAGAGCGGCCGGGGCGGCCAGTACGCCCTGGCGGCGGCGGCCACCTTCTTCATCTTCTTCATCGTGGCCACCATCTCGGCCATCAGCTTCCGCTTCACCCGGAGACTGGAGGAGATCTATGGCAGCCTCTGATCCGGGCGCAACGACTGCGGTGGAGCTCACTCGCGTGGGCAAGACGCGTCGCCACATGAGCCCGCGCCGCTACTTCCGCGAGATCGGCTGGCGGCACCTGGTAGGGCTGGTGGCCCTGGCCTTCGCCCTGTTCCCCCTCGCCTGGGTGATCTCGTCCTCGATCAACACCGTCGACACCCTCACCACGGCCCGCTTCATCCCCAAGTCGACCACCTTCAACAACTACGCAAAGCTGTTCGAGGGGTGCAGTTGGGACGCCGGCCTGCCGCCTTTCAAGTGCGCCAACACCACCCCCATGCCCATCTTCCTGTGGAACTCGGTGAAGATCGCCCTCATCGCCGCCACCATCCAGTTGGCCCTGTCCGCCCTGGCCGCCTACTCGTTCGCCCGGCTGCGCTGGAGGGGCCGCCGCATCGGCCTCATCGCCATCCTCCTCATCCAGATGTTCCCCCAGTTCCTCGCCTTCGTGGCCCTCTTCCTGCTGCTCGACACCCTGGGGCAGACCTTCGGGACGGCCACCCAGGTGAGCCTCTGGGTGGTGGCCGTCCCCCTGGCGGCGATCACCGCCCTGGTGGCCCTGGTCGCCAGCCGCTCGGACTGGCAGCGCTCCGCCAAGCGCAGCGCCTACATCGCCGCCGGGGTGGGAGGGGCGGTGCTGGCCTGGGCGCTGATCGGGCAGTTCGCCGACACCGTCTGGCCGTTTGTGGCGAACTACCAGGTGACCATCTTCCCCCGCATCAGCCTGGGCACCCACACCGGCCTGGTGCTGGTCTACCTGGGCGGCGCCATCGGGGTGAACACCTGGCTGCTGAAGGGCTTCATGGACTCCATCCCCACCTCGCTCGACGAGGCGGCCAAGGTGGACGGGGCCAGCGAGTGGGACGTGTTCTCCAAGATCATCGTGCCGCTGGCCCGGCCCATCCTGATCGTGGTCTTCATCCTCACCTTCGTGGGCCTGTACAACGAGTACATCCTGGCCAGCGTGCTCATCCGCGACGTGCAGCAGTTCACCTATGCCACCGGGTTGGCGCTGTTCGTGGAGAGCGAGTACGCCGCCAAGTGGGGCCAGCTGTCGGCCGCCGCGGTGCTGGGCACCATGCCGATCCTGGTGATCTACTGGACCCTGCAGGACCGGATCGTCGGCGGCCTCAGCGGCGCCGTCAAGGGGTAGCCGGGAGCCGCCGCCCGCTCGACCCTCAGGCCGGCGTGGGAGCCTGCCCGGGGGCAGCAGCAGACGCCGCCGTCTCCTGCTGCGCGATGGCGATGATCTCCTCCCAGTCGTGCGCCAGGGCGCACCGCCCGCACAAGTTCTGCCGGTCGCGGGTGGTCACCGCGTCGGCCCCGCAACGGGAGCACCGCATGGGCCTTCTCCTCGGGTGTCGGCTGAGGGTCAATCGGCAGCGGGGCGGCCCAACTTGACGGTCCGGCCCCCCGCGCCGATCGCGCCGCCTCAGCCTCTCAGCACCCGCTCCGCCAGGATCATGGCCAGGTCCTTGACGGCCACCTCTTCGTCTCGGCCCAGGTCCTTCACCCCGTCATCGAGCATCACGTAGCAGAAGGGGCATCCGGTGGCGATGGTGGCCGCTCCGGTGGCCAGCGCCTCCTCGGTGCGCTCCACGTTGACCTTCTTGCCGGTGTGCTCCTCCATCCACATCTGGGCGCCACCCGCTCCGCAGCAGAAAGAGCGCTGCTTGGTGCGCTCCATCTCGGCGAGCCGTCCGCCCGCCGCCCGCAGCAGCCGGCGCGGGGCGTCGTACTCGTCGTTGTGCCGGCCCAGGTAGCACGGGTCGTGGAAGGTCACCTTGCCGTCGGCCTTGCCGTTCGGCTTGAGCCGGCCCTGCTTGATGAGGTCCATGAGGAACCGGCTGTGGTGAATTACCTCGTAGTGCCCGCCGAACTGCGGGTACTCGTTGGCCAGGGTGTTGAAGCAGTGCGGGCACTGGGTGATGATCTTGGTCACGCCCGCCTCGTTGAGGGTGGCGATGTTCTGCAACGCCAGCGTTTGGAAGAGGTACTCGTTTCCCGCCCGTCGCGCCGGGTCCCCGGTGCAGAGCTCCCGGGGGCCCAGGATGGCGAAGTCCACCCCGGCGGCATGCAGCAGGCGGGCGGTCGACAGGGTCACCTTGCGGTTCCGGTCGTCGAACGACCCGGCGCAGCCCACCCAGTACAGGTACTCGGCGGTGACGCCGGGCTCCCCCAGCACCTTGACCGGGAAGTCCACCTCACGGGTCCAGGCGGCCCGTTCCTGCTGGCTCATCCCGTAGGGGTTGGACGAGTTCTCCATGCTGATGAAGGCGTTCCCCAGCTGGCTGGGGAAGTCGGCCTCCATGAGGGCCAGGTACCGCCGCATGTCGAGGATCTTGTCGAGGATCTCGATGTCCACCGGGCAGACCTGCTCGCAGGCCCGGCAGGTGGTGCAGGCCCACAACTCGGCGGCGGTGATGCGCTCGAACACCGAATCCGAGCCGACGGTGATCTCGGCGTCGACTCCCACCGGCGGGGAGACGACGGGGGAGCCGGTGCGCGTCATGACCTCGCCGAGTTTGAGCACGATCTCGCGCGGGTCCAGGGGCTTCCCGGTGTGGTTGGCCGGGCACACCGAGGTGCAGCGGCCGCAGATGGTGCAGGCGTCGGTGTCGTATAGCTGCTTCCAGGTGAACTCCCCGACCTTGGACGCGCCCACCGTTTCGATGTCGGTGGCCTCGAGCAGGTTGGGCATCTCGCGCATCGCCCCCTTGGGCCGGGTGCGGGCCGAGAGGGCCATGTTCACCGGCGAGGTGATCAGGTGCCGCAGCTTGGTCACCGGGAGCACCACCACGAAAGCACCGAACGAGACGGCGTGGACAATCCAGGCGACCTGGTGCGCCACCCGGGCGGACTCGGCGGAGAAGAGGTAGGAGAGGTACCAGCCGGCGAAGGACCACACCTCGTAGGGCGGCCGCCCTTCCAGGCTGAGCCGGGCGGCCTCGGTGAGAAAGCCGGTGACCCCGATGGCGAAGAGGAGGAACAGGATCCAGGCGTCCTCCGGCTTGGTCTTGGTGCGCAGCCGCAGCGGGGGGAACAGGTAGCGGCGCGCCGCCGCTCCGACGACTCCGGCGATGAACACCAGGCCGGCGATCTCGAGGACGAACGAGTAGCCCTGGTAGAACCCGCCTTCCAGGAACTTGAGGTTGTTGGGCAGCAGGTGGTCCAGTTCGAGGGTGGCGGTGCCCAGAAAGAGCACCACGAAGCCGTAGAAGATCATGGCGTGGAAGACCCCGGTCACCCGGTCCTCCAGGACCGAGGCCATGGTGACCCCGCGCAGGAACTCCTTGGCCCGGCGAGCCCACATGCCCAGGCGCCGGTCCTTCGTCCCCCGCTCCCAGTTGCGCGCCCGCAGCGAGAACAGGTACACCGCCACGCCCAGGGCGAGGCCGGTGGCGACGTAGAAGAGGATGATCAGCGGCTCCGGGATGTTGCCGAAGATGTGGCGCCCGATGTCGA
Source organism: Actinomycetota bacterium (assembly GCA_016870535.1). Taxonomy (GTDB): domain Bacteria; phylum Actinomycetota; class Acidimicrobiia; order Spongiisociales; family UBA11373; genus VGBK01. Next base: position 23,501 of record VGBK01000011.1, read on the forward strand.
ACTTGGGCTTGGCGGGCAGCAGGCTGAGCGCCCAGAAGCCGAGCGTCACCAACGGCATGGCGACGGCCAGGGCGAGCAGCAGACGGGAGACGGTGAGGCGGCGCTTCTCCATGGGCCTTTCCCTCGGGGCTGCCCCGGAGTCTAAAGGAGTGTTAACCGGGCTTCACCTCGCCGGCGGCGAGCGCACCCGGCGCGCCGGTGGCGGCCCTCGCCTCAGCCCCGGCCGCGCGGGCGCGCGTCAAGTGCGACGCGAGGTGCCCCGGGCCGCCGCTTCCCAATACCCCTCGATCAACGCCGCGGCGGCGGCATCCACGACCGCCGAGGTGCTCCCCCGCCCGAGGCTGAGCCGTACGCTGCCCAGGGCGATCGCGGGTTCCAGGCCCATAGCGAGCAGCACCTCCGAGGGGCTGGGGTCCTCCTCATGGCAGGCCGAACCGGTGGTGGCGGCCACCCGCGGAGTCGCCGCCAGCACGCTGCTGCCGCCGACTCCGGGGAACGAGATGTTGAGGGTGTTGGGCAGCACCCGGCGCGGATGACCGTTGCGGCGCAACCCCGGAATGGCGGCGCGCAGGCGCTCCCAGAGCCGGTCCCGTTCGCGCGCCTGACGGGCGGCCTCTGCCTCCAGATCTGCCCCGGCACGCCGGCAGGCGGCGCCCAGGCCCACGATGGAAGCCACGTTCTCCGTTCCCGGGCGCCGCCCCTGCTCCTGCCCCGCCCCGCGCAGCACCGGGCCGAGACGGACGCCCCGGCGCACGTAGAGAGCGCCCACCCCCTTCGGCGCGTACATCTTGTGCCCGGCGATCGAAAGCAGGTCGATCCCCAACTCGTCCACCCGCAGCGGCACCTTGCCCAAGGCCTGGGCCGCGTCGGCGTGCGTCACCGCTCCCCGGGCGCGAGCGATCTCCGCCAGTTCTCGCACCGGCTGCAGGGTGCCGGTCTCGTTCTGCGCGAGGATGACGGTGAGCAGCGCGGGCCCGTCGTCCAGGAGGGCTGCGGCCTCGTCCAGAGACACCAAGCAGTCGCCGTCCACCTGCAGGCGATCCACCCTCCAGCCCTCCCGGTTGAGCCAGGCGCACGGTTCGGCGGTGGCCGGGTGCTCCACCACCGTGGTGACCACCGCGCGCCGGGCGGCGGCCGCCGCCACCCCGAGAATCGCCAGGTTGTTGGCCTCGGTCCCGCCGGAGGTGAAGACCACCTCGGCCGGCAGCGCTCCGATGAGTGCGGCCACCTCCTCCCGGGCGGCGTCGACCGCCGACCGGGCTCTCTTCCCCGGCGCGTGGCTGCTGGAGGGATTGCCGTGGTGGGTCGTCAGGAAGGGAAGCATGGCTTCCAGCACTTCGGGCAAGAGGGGAGTGGTGGCGTTGTGGTCCAGATAGATCGGCTCGGTCTCGGGCACGAGTTCCCTCCACTGGAGCGGGCACAGTGCTGCCTCGTCATGGTACGGAGCCGGCGCGCGCTAGGTTCGGCCGAGACCGGCGGGCTGCCACCCCGTCCCGGAATCGCCACCGGATTACCCTCCGCGAGCGCTGCCGCCGGATCGGAGATGCCATGGCCACCACCCTGTTCATCCTCAACGACCCTCCCTACGGCACCGAGCGCAGCTACAACGGCTTGCGCCTGGATATCCGCGGCATCCGGGACGAGAAGCCGGCCGAGGGATGCGGGCGCGGCGCCCTGGAAGGACTGGCCGAGTGGACCCAGCAGGCCGACCGGGTGCTGGTGTTCTGAAGCCGGCAAGTGGAAAACGAACCGATCACCGTTGCTCCGGAGGACTACCGGCGCTGGCGCGCCCGCCCGCTGGGGGCTCTCACCGAGGCTCGCGAGATAGCCCTGGTTCTGAGCACCGCCGGGCCGCTCGCCGGCCGGCATCTGCTGGATGTCGGCTGCGGCGACGGCACCTACGCCATAGCGGCCGCCCGCCGCGGGGCCGTCGTGTCGGCCGTCGACCGGTCGGCCGGGATGATCGACGCCGCCCGCCTCCGGGCTCGAGACCTCAGAGTGGCCGTCGAGTTCTGCCGCGCCGATGCGACCCGGCTTCCCTTCGCCACCGGCACCTTCGACCTGGTCACTGCGGTCACCGTGCTGTGCTTCGTGCCCGATGCCGGCTCGGCCGTTCGGGAGATGGCTCGCGTGCTGGCCCCCGGCGGGAGGCTGGTCATCGGAGAACTGAATCGATGGAGCACCTGGGCCGCCTGGCGGCGCCTGCGTGCCCGCTTCGGCTCGCCCCGGTGGCGGCACGCCTCGTTCCGCTCACCCCGATCTCTGGCCCGCCTCATCCGGGACTCCGGGCTGGTGCCGGAGCGGGTGCGGGGAGCCATCTACTACCCTCCGCTCCCCTTCCTCGCCCGGGTCATGGGACCGGCCGAGCGTCCTCTCCGCGCGCTGACCACCGTAGGAGCGGCGTTCCTCGCTGCCGGGGCGGCCAAGCCTGCCCCGTAGTGGGGCACCGGCGGCCGCTAGGGCCCCTCCCCTCGACCCGGTGCCGCCCGGGCTCACCCCGCCAGGGCGCGCGCCAGCCAGTAGGCGGCCACCCCTCCCGCCAGCACCCCCGGCAGCGACCGGCGGGTCAACCAGCCCCCGCCCACCGCCCCGCCGAGAGCGGCATACCCGGGCACCGGGTCCTCCAAGCCCCCGGGGACCAGCAGCGTCGCGGCCGCCAGGGACACGAACAGCGCCAGCGGGAACCGCTCCAGGAAGCGGGCGAGGCGTCCGGCGGGGGCCGGCCCCGCCCGAGCCAGGAACGACACCCGGCAGCCGTAGGTGACCGCAGCCATGCCCAGGACCACGAGCAGCTCAGTCATCGGGAAGCACCGCCCCCACGGCCGCGGCCACGACGGCGGCGGCGGTGATCCGCCAGGCGCTCGGCAGAATCGCGGCACCAAAGGTCGCTCCCGCGGCGAGGGCGGCCACCAGCAGATCCCACCGGCTGCGGACCAGCGGGGCCGCCAGGCCCACGAACAGCACGGCGAAGAACACCTCCGCCCCCCAGGCAGCCGGGTCGAGACGGGCCCCGAAGGCCGCTCCGGCCGCGGTGCCTGCCAGCCACCCGGAAAGCAGCAGCAGGTCCGCCGCCGCCTTGTAGGCCACCAGGTCCGGTTCGCCGCGGCGCGCCGCGGCCACGGTGAGCCCGAAGGTCTCGTCGACCAGGACCCAGGCCAGAGCGAGGCGTACCCGCGGCGGCCGGGGCCCCACCAGGCCGGCGAGGCGCGCCGACATGGGGATGTGGCGCAGCGCCAGCCCCGAGGCGGCCACCAGAACGGGCCCGGCCCCCGCCCCGGCCAGCCCTACCCAGGCGAACTGCGCCGCCCCGGAGACCACCAGCGCCGAGGCCAGGATCACCAGCCAGGTCGCCAGGCCCGCCTGTACCCCGAGGATCCCGTAGGCGACCCCAAAGGCGCCGACGGCGACGAACAGCACCAGGCCGTCGCGCAGCCCCCGGCGAAAGGAAGGGCTGCGGAGCATCGGGGGATGGTAGAGGCCGGCGGCTGCTCCCTCTCCCGGCCTGCCGGGAGAGGGCCGGGAGCGAGGACCGCCGCCCCCTCCCGGCCTGCCCGCACCACGAGGCCGCCCGCCGGCGGCCGGCCCCTCTCCTGCTCACGCGGGAGGAGATGCTCTCTGTCCCCCTCTTCCCGCGGCTACACCGAACGCGCCTCTCCCGGCCAACCGGCCGGGAGAGGTGCCAGCAACGAGGGCCGGGGCCCCTAGCCGGTGATCCCCAGTTCCCGCTTGAGCTCCTCCAGCTTGGCATCGGCCTGGGAGACCGAGATGGCCTCGCGCAGCTCGACCTCGGCCCCCTCCGGGGTGGCCTCGCGCAACTCGGCACGCGCCATGGCTTCGGCACGCCGCGCCTCGATCTTGTCCTCCACCTTGTCGAGGCTGACCGCCTCGTCGTCGAAGGTGGCCGACATGGACTCCACGGCCTTGTTGACCGACTCCTGCATCTTCGCCTGCTGCAAGGCGCCCAGCAGCTCCATCCGCCGGGCCGCCAGCTCCTGCAAGCGCATGGCGTTCTGCTGCACCGCCCGCTTGGCCGCCTCGGCCTGGGAGGCCGCCGTCTCGTACTGGCTCTTGAGGGACGCCAGGTTGTTCTCGGCGGCCTGCAGGCGCATCGCCACCCCCTGGGCGGTGCGGGTCCACTTCTCGGCGGCCGCGCCGTCGCCGGCGGCGGTGGCCTCCTGGCCCTTCAGCAGCGCCTGCTTCGCCAGCTCGCGGGCCTCGCCGGCCTGGGTGGCCGCCCGCTCGATCTGGCTCTCCAACTGGGTGCGGTGCGCCACCACCTTGGCCGCCTGAGTGCGCAGCTCTTGATCACGCTTGCGCGCCTCGGTGATGGCCTGCTCGATCTCGATCTCCGGGTCCATCATCTTCTCGGCCTTGGTGCGGAAGAGGGTCTTGAGGTAGCCCCAGAGACGCTTGAAGAAGCCCATGATCATCCTTCTCTAGATTGCCGGCAGATTGCCGGCTCAGTGTAGGGAATCGCCGCTCCCCAGCGCCGAAGGCGCGCCCACTTCGCCGGGCGCGCCCGCTACAGCCCCCGGGCCCCCTCCGCGCCCCGGTGCCGACGGCGCCGCGGTCAGCGACGCCGCTGGATGCCGGTGCGGCCCCCCCGCGCCCGGCCCGCGGACCCGGATCCCCCCATCCTCGGCCGGCCCGCCGACCCGGATCCCCCCATCCTCGGCCGGGCCGGGGCCCCGCCCGATCCCGAGCCCCAACTCCCCGAGGTGGGTCGCGGGCCCCAGTCGTAGGAACGCGGCTGGCCCATGCCCCCGACGATCACCGCGAAGACATCCAGCCAGGAGAAGCCGCCGCCCCCGTATGAGCGGGGGGCCGCCGGGGCAGGAACCGGCCGGCCCTGCACCTCGATCATACGCGGATCGGGTTGCTCGCCGCGTCGCAGCTTGGCGGCGTCGGCGGCGCAGACCCGCACCGTCTTGTTGCCGGCGGCGGTGCGCACCTCGGCCTCCTCGAACGGGCCCTCGTGCGTGGGGTCGAAGAAGCAGGCGTGCCGCTCCTCCTTGGCGGGGCGCGGCGGCACCGGCTTCCCCCCGGCGAGGGCGGCGGCGGCGTCGAGTTGCCAGCGGGCCTCGTCCAGGCGGGCGCTGATCTCTTCCAGACGCGCCAGTTCGGCAGCGCCCTCGTAGGACTCCGCGGCCTCGGTGAAGGTACGGCTCGCCTCCTCCAGATACTGATTGTCCTCGCGCGTCTCCGAAGCGGCGACCTCGTCGGAGATCTCGAGGATGGTGTTGGCCATGGCGTCGAGTTGAACCTTGATCTCCCGGCGGGCCTCCTCGACGGCGCGGGCCTTGCTCTGCGCCGCGCTCTTCGACTGGCGGCGCGCCGCCCACACCACCAGCAGGACCAGGCCCCCCACCAGGACGAGCAGCACGACGAGGCCGGTCTTGCCGCCTCCCCCGCCGGTCGTGGCCCCGCCGTCCTGCCCGCCGTCGACGGGCGCCCCGATGAGGGAAGCCACCACCCCCTCCACGAACTCGACATCGCCGCCCGGGGTGGCCAACCCGGCGTCGAGGGCCCGTGCCAGCGCCGCCGGGTCCTGGTCCCAGGTGGCCCACCCGGCCGTCGTCTCCGCCTTCACCAGCACCGTGCCGTCGCCGAGGCGATCGAGCACCGCATCGGCAAAGGTGGTCGCCCCGCCCGGAGGGTCGTCCATCAGGAGCACCACGAAGAGGCGCACCCCGGCGCTGCCCGCCCGGGCCACCGCCGCCGAGATCCGGCCCTCGTCGGCCGGGAGGCCCGGATCGATCCAGTACCCGTTGTCGCCCACCCGGGCGGCGACCTGGTCGGGGGTCTGGGCCCCCGCCGGAGCCGCCACCGCGACGAGCAGGCCCACGAGGACCACGAGCAGGAGCAGACGCCGCATCATGGCGACCACTCTAGATGTCAGGCCTCAGGAAGCGGGACCGCCGCCGGCGGCCGGCGCCGGGCGGCCGCTCTCTCAGCGTCCGAACAGCGCGCGGGCGAAGAACCAGAGGTTGGCCGGCCTCTCGGCCAGGCGGCGGGTCAGATAGGGGTACCACGATTCGCCGTACGGAAGGTAGACCCGCACGGCGTGGCCGGCGGCGGCGAGGTCGGCTTGCAGCGAGGGACGGATCCCGTAGAGCATCTGGAACTCGAACGGCGCCTGCCGCGAGCGCCCCAGGTCGGCGGCGGCGGCCACCAGACGGTGGTCGTGGGTGGCCACCGCGGGACGCACCTCCTCAGCGGCCATCAGCATGGCGAGCAGGGAGCGGAAAGCCTCATCCACCTGGGCCCGCCGCCGCAGCGCCACCGCCTCCGGTTCGTCGTAGGCCCCCTTGCACAGGCGGAGGTGCCCGCCCAGGGGCAGCACCCGGGCCAGGTCGGACGGAGTGCGGTGCAGGTAGGCCTGCAGCGCCAGCCCCAGGTTGCCGTGATCCGCCTGCACCCGGCAGTACCGGGCGACGGTGGCCTCGGTCAGGGCGCTCTCCTCCATGTCCACCGTCACCGTGGTCCCCACCGCCCCCGCCCGCACCGCCAGGGCGCGCAGCGACTCCTCGGCCAGGGCGTCGTCGAGACCCAGGCCCAACTGGGTGAGTTTCACCGAGATGTTGGCCTGCAGGCCCTCGGCGCCGATCCGGTCGATGCAGGCCAGGTAGTCGTCGCGGGCCTGGACGGCCAGGCGGGTATCGGAGACGTGCTCCCCCAGGTGGTCCAGGGAGACGAGGAAGCCCCGGTCGTTGAGGTGCCGCGCCACCGCCACCGCATCTTCGAGGGCCTCCCCCGCCACGAAGCGGGTGGCCACCCGGCGGCCCCAGCCGCCGGCGGTGAACACGCGGCGCACCAGGCGGCGGCGGGTGATCGCCAGCACCAGGCGGCCCAGGAGGCTCAACGGGCCTCCCCTCGGGGAGCCCTCAAGGCTGCTCCACGGCGCGCCGCCCCAGTTCTCGGGACCGCTCGGCCGCCGCCCGCACCGCGTCGGCCACCAGGGCCCGGAAGCCGCGCTCTTCGAGCACGTGGACCGCGGCGGCGGTGGTGCCGCCGGGGGAGGTCACCTGGGCCCGCAACTGCTCGGGCCCGGCGTCGAGATCGGCCAGGAGCATCCCCGCCCCCCGGGCGGTCTGCTTCACCAGGCGCTCGGCGGCATGCCGGGGGATGCCCTCCCGGATGGCCGCTTCGATGAGGGCCTCGGCGAGCAAGAACATGTAGGCCGGGCCCGTCCCCGAAACCGCAGTGACGGCGTCGAGCAGATGCTCGTCGAGGGCGATGGTCTGGCCCACCGACTCGAGGACGCCTACCGCCGCCCCTACCGCCTCCGGAGAGGCGTAGCGGCCCGTGCAATAGGCGCTCATGGCCTCGTCGAAGAGGGCCGGCGTGTTGGGCATGGCCCGCACCACCGGCACCTCGCCGAAGGCGTCCTCGAAGCGGCGGGTGGGCACCCCGGCGGCGAAGGACAGAATCACCTGGTCGGGGGTGATGGCCGGCCGGATCTGTTCGAGCAGGGCGGGGACGTCGCCGGGCTTCACCGCGACCACCACCACGCGATGGCCCCGGACCGCCTCGGCGGCGTCCAGCAGCGTCCGCACTCCGATGCGCAGTTCTATCTCGGTCTGGCGCTCGGGGCGCCGCGCCGCCAGCACGAGTTCACGCCGTCCCCAGCCGGCGCGGAGCAGGCCACCGGCGAGCAGTTCGCCCATAGCCCCGGCCCCGAGGATGGCCACCTTGTCGTGCACGGCCGGGAGTATATGGCCGGAGCCTCACCCCGCTGCCGGACGCAGCCGCATCCGGGCGTCGAGAGCGGCGGCTCCTTCGCCGACGGCGTGGACCCGCACCGGGTTCAGGTCCAACTCGATGATCTCGGGGAAGTCGGTGACCAGGCGGGTCACGGCGCGGATGACCTCTATGAGGGCGGGGAGATCCGAGGGAGCCTGCCCCCGGCGTCCCTCCAGGATGGGGAAGACCCGCAACTCGCGGAGCATGGCCTCGGCGGTGCGGCGCCCGAAGGGGGCCACCCGCAGCGAGGTGTCGCCCAGCAACTCCACGAAGATGCCGCCCATCCCCACCAGGATCACGTGGCCGAAGTTGGGGTCGTGCTTCGCCCCCACGATCAGGTCGCGCCCGGCCGGGGCCATCGGCTGCACCAGCACCCCGGAGACCGCCGCTCCCTTGGCCCGGGACGACGCCGCCGCCATGATCTCGAAGTAGGCGGCGCGGACCCCCTCCTCCGAACGGAGGTTCAGCTGCACCCCGCCGAAGTCCGACTTGTGAGCGATCTCCCCGCTGACCACCTTGAGGACGACCGGGTAGCCCAGTTCTTCCGCGGCGGTCACCGCGCCTGCCTCGTCGACGGCGAGCCGGCCCGCCACCACCGGTATGCCGTAGGCGGCCGCCACCGCGATGGCCTCCTGGAGCAGGGGATCCCGGCCCTCGCGGCGGCAGCGCTCGAATACCGTCCGTACGGCCGCAGCGTCGGAAGGCCCGTCGGGCCGCCCGGCGCTGGGGGCCATCCCCCGCCCGAAGTCGCGCAGCAGAGCCAGGGCGCGCACCGCGTCGAAGGGCTCGTCGAAGATCGGGCCGGGGAGGATCCGCTTCAGGCGGGTGACCTCGACGGCGGCGGTGTTGGCGTAGACCGCGATGGGCTTGTCGGCTTCCAGGGAGATGCGATGCAGGCGCCGGAACAACTCCTCGGATCTCGGCCCCTCGTACCCGCTGACGTAGGTGTGAAGGAAGACCATGCCGTCCACCCCGGGCATCCCCAGCGTGGCCTCGGCGAGGTCCCCGTACACCTCGAGGTCGAACAGGTCGCCCAGATCCATGGGGTTGGTGAGCCGCACCACCTTGGCGCGGAAGCGCTCCTGCACCGCCTCCAGGAAGTCGGCGGGCAGGGTGGCCAACTCGAACCCGTTCGAGTCGCAGTCGTCGGCGGTGATGACGGCGTGGCCCCCGGAGCGGGAGAGGACCGCCAGGCGGTTGCCCCGCAGCGGGGGCAGGGCCAGGGCCTTGAGGTAGTGCACCAGGGTCTCGGTGGAGCGGAAGCGGGCGATGCCCACCTGACGCAGGGCGGCGTCGACCACCCGATCGTCGACGGCGAGGGCGGCGGTGTGCGAGGCCGCCACCCGGCCGGCGGCGGCGCCGATGTTCGCCTTGTGCACCAGGATCGGCTTGTCGGTGCGCCGGGCCAGTTCCATCAGCCGCCGCCCGTCGCTGATCCCCTCCAGATACATGCAGATGATGTGGGTCTCGTGGTCTTCGATGAGGTACTCGAGCAGGTCGTTCTCGTCCACATCCAGCTTGTTACCCATGGACACCAGCTTGGCCACGCCGAGGCCCTCGCTGGTGAGGGTGTTGAGGATGCTCAGCATCACCCCGCCGCTCTGGCTGAGCACCGAGATGCCCCCCGCCGGGACGGAGGGGTCGAGGATGCCGAAGGAAGTCGCCAGGCCCAGGCGCCGGTTGATCACCCCGAGGCCGTTGGGGCCGATGAAGCGGATGCCCCAGCGCGCCGCCGCTTCCTTCACCCGCTCGGCGAGGCGCCGCCCTTCCTCCCCGAACTCGCTGAACCCCCCGGTCTCGACGACCACGCGGCGCACCCCCTTGCGGCCGCACTCCTCCATGATGCCGGGGATCGCCGCCGCCGGGGTCAGGATCACCGCCAGGTCGACCTGGTCGGGGATGTCCTCGACCGACCGGTAGATGCGCCGGCCGTACAGCGACCCGCCCTTGGGGCCCACCTCGTAGACGATCCCCCGGAAGTCGAAGGCGAGCAGGTTCATCGAGATCGTCCTGCCCAGGTTGTCCGGTTCGTTGGAGACCCCCACCACCGCCACCGTCTCCGGCTCGAAGAAGCCCCGCATGTGTCCTACTCCCGAGGTAACGCGGCCGCCACCCTAGGCCGTCCCGGCGCTGCTTGAATCCGCTGGTGGCCGCCCTCCCCGTCGACGCCCAGATCACCTTCCTGCCGGTGGCCGACCTGGGCCGCAGCGCCGCCTTCTACGAAGGGGCCCTGGGCCTGGCCCTGGTCGTCGACCAGGGGACCTGCCGCATCTACCGGGTGGCCGGGGCGGCTTACCTCGGGGTCTGCGAGCGCTCCGGCGCGGCGGCCGCCGCCGGGGTCATCGTCACCCTGGTGAGCCCGGCGGTGGCTGCCTGGCACGAACGCCTGACCGCCGCCGGGGTGGAGGTGGTGGCCCCTCCCTCCTTCAGCGAGCAGTACCACATCCACCACGCCTTCTACCGCGACCCCGACGGCCACCTGATCGAGGTTCAGGAGTTCGCCGACCCGGCCTGGGCCGGCCCCCCCGCCCGGCGGCCGGGCCGGCCCGTCTTGTAGCCGGTGGCCAGTTGGTGACGGGCCTCCCGCACCGCGATGGCGGGCAGGGCCCGGCCGTGTTCCTCCAGGAAAGCGGTCACCTCGGCCGGGCATCGCCGGGCGTAGGCCCGCAGCACCCACGAGATCGCCTTGGGGATGGCGGCCTCCCGATCGTCCGCCCGGGCCAGCACGATCCCGGCCACCTGAGGCCACCAGCAGACGGCGTCGGGGCGCCGCGCCGGGTAGACACAGCCCACCAGGGCCAGGCGGCGCAGCCATGGGTTCCGGCGGTGCGCCAGGCGCTCCAGCGCCGCCAGGCGGGTCCCGGGGTCGGCCGCCGCCCAAGGGCCCAGCACCCGGGATCCGACGTTGTCGGTGGTCTCCCAGTTGTCGAGGAGCGCCGCCCAGCGATCCAGGCGGCGCAGCCCGAAGGCGCACCCGGCTTCCCGGTGGCGCCCCACCAGCATGGTGGCGAGCACCATCTCCTCTCGAACGGCGCGCCGCCACAGGGCGTCGGCCAGAGAGAGCACCTCCTCGGCAGCACTGCCGGGGTGCTCCCGATGCCAGGCGCGCGCCAGGCCCTCCATCTCGCCCAGGCGCGCCCCGTGGAAGGGCCGCGCCGTGCGGATGACCGGCGCCGGGTCCACCGGCACCGGCGCCAGACGGCGCAGGGCGGCGCTCAGGCGGTCGGCTTCGGCGAAGGCATCAAACGGCACGGCCCTCCTCGACGGGGTGAGGCTACCGTCGGCCGGGACCGCCCCGGGCAAACCCCTCAGGGCCGCCGGTCCCGCCGCCGATGCCCTTCCCCGTGCTGCTCCTGGTGTGCCGCAACTGCGCGGGCGTGGTGGTCTTCGGCCCCGACGGCTGGCGCCATCGCGACCCGGGCGCCCCCTGTCCGATCCTGGCCGTGGCCTGGCCGCCTCCCGGCACCACCGAAGGCGACTAGCCGGGCCCCGGCTCCCGACGGGTCT
>VGBK01000012.1 GCA_016870535.1 Actinomycetota bacterium
ACCACCACCCAGCCTCCCACCACCACAACCACCACCACAACCACCACCACCCAGCCCCCCACCACCACAACCACCACCACCGTGCCACTCGGCGAGTGCCTAGCCCCTTCCCCGATGCCTGCCGGGGTGACCCTCGATGGGCGCCTGGTGGACATCCACCGCTGGGCCACCGCCTTCGCCCGCAGCACCACCGCCGTGGGCCGAACCCTGCGCAGCATCAACGATTTCTCCCCCGGCTGGGGAGGCCGTCAACCCATGGCGGCGGCGATCTACGACATGCAGACCGACCTCTTCTCGTTGGCGACCCGGGTCGAGAGGGCCTTCATCGAAGACGGCGGTGCCTTCGCCCCCGGGCAGGGCTGGGACCTCCCCCCCGACCATCCCCTGGCTCCCCTGGCCGAGCCCTGGGAAGGCATCCCTACCTTCCAGGCGGTGGTGCTACCCGCCTTCTTCCGTGCCGCCGGCCGGGGCGCCGCCCTGCGCATCTTCGAGGGCGGAGGGGTCTGCGGCTTCGCCACTGCCTTCTCGGCTGCAGTCGACGCCGCCGTGGAACTGAGCACCCCATGAGCCGCCCCCACACCGAAGCGAGGAACAAGATGAGACCGAGTCTGCTCCTTCCGCCGGCGGGGACGCCGCGCCGCCTGGCCCTGGCCATCGCCCTGCTGGGCCTGCTCGCTGCGTCGTGCGGCGCCGACGGCGGCATCCCCGACCAGCCCGACCCGCGTTCCTTCACCGAGACCAGCGACGTGGTCTCCCTGGGCGCCGAAGGCGACACCTCGGGCACGGCTCCGGCCGAGTCCACGACCTCCGAGGCTACGACTCCCACCTCTCAGGACACCACCACGACTACCCCAGAGACGACCACCACCACGGTCGCCCCGGAGCCGTGCCCCCTGCCGCAGGCCCTGCCCCGCGACTCCCGCTTCGGCCCCGACATGATGCGCCTCCACCGCGCCACCACCGCCTTTGCCGAGGGAGCCCGCCGCCTGGGCAGCTCCGTCGAGGCCGTGGGTGACTTCTCGCGCGGGTGGGGAGCGCGCGAGCCGGTGGCCTCGGCTCTGTACCGCATGCAGGCCGACCTCTACGGACTCGCGTTCCGGCTCGAGCAGGTCTACGCCGCCGCCGGCGCCACCTACTCCCCGGAGAGGGGCTGGGTCTTCCCCGACCCCGCCTACCCCCTGGCCACCCTGGCTGCGCCCTGGGGCGAAATCCCCGCCTTCCAGGCAGTGACCCTCACCGCCCTCTTCGAGGCGCGCGGGCCCCGGGCCGCCCGGGCCTTCTTCAAGGACGGCGAGGTGTGCCGCCTGGTGGCGGCCTTCTCGACGGCCATGGACCAGGCAGTGGCAGCCAGCAGCGGCTAGCCGGGAGCGAGGCGAAAGCCGCACCACCCTTTCCTGCTCCCAGGAGGATCACCACGTCCCCCTCCAGGTCGGTACGGCGCACCGCCGCCCCGGCCTCCTCCAGCGCGGCGATCACCTCGGGAGCGGGATGGCCGAAGCTGTTCGGGCCGACGCTGACGACCGCGAGCCCCGGAGCCGAGGCGGCCAGCCAGCGCAGGTCGCTGGTGGCCGCCCCCTGGTGAGGCACCTTGAGCACATCGGAGGGCAGCGGGCCGAGGTCGGCCTGGGCCACCGCCTCCACGTCTCCCGGCAGCAGCACGGTGGTCCCGGCCGCCGTCACCCGCAGCACCAGCGACGCGTCGTTCGGCGACTCATACCGCCGCACCGGCCCGAGCACGTCGAGGGTGAAGCATCCCACCCGGGCCTGCCATCCCACTCGCGGCACCTCCACCGGCACCCCGGCGGCGGCCATCTCGCCCAGCAGCGTTTCCACCGCCTCTCCTTCCCGGCCGCCGTGCCAGAGCCGGCCCACCGCGGCCCACCCCGTGATCCCCGCCAGGCCGGAGAGGTGGTCGGCATGGGGATGGCTGACCACCAGCAGGTCGATGCGCCGCACCCCGCGATCGAGGAGGGATCGGCGGAGGACGGCCGGGTCGGGGCCCCCATCGACCAGGATCACCTCTCCCGCCGGGCCCCACAGGAGTACGGCGTCCCCCTGTCCCACGTCGAGGAAGATCGCCTCGGGCCCCTCCGGCGGGCCCCCGCTGGGCAGCGTCACCGCGGCCACCGCCAGCGCACCACTCAGGGCCAGTACGGGGCGCAGCCCCGGCCGGGCGACCGACACGACGGCCGTCGCCCCCAGCACCACCACCCCGGCCCACCCCAGCTGCGGCAGGTCGCGCCCGAAGCGGGCCACGGACAGCACCCCATCGGCCAGGAGCAGCCCCACGCCGGTGAGCGGGGTCGCCCCGGTCACCACCCCGATCCCTCCCACGGAGGTCGCCGCTGCCACCAGCGGCGCGGCCACCACGTTCGTCAGAGGGGCGAAGAGCGGCACCGCCCCGAAGTGGACCAGCAGGAGGGGCGCCACCGCGGCCTGCGCCGACACCGTGGCGCCCAGGGCCACCCAGGCCCACCGGGGACGCCGGTGCCGCCACAGGCCGCCTCCGGCCAGCACCCCGGCGGTGGCCGCCACCGACAACTGGAATCCGGCATCCACGGCCAGCTCGCCCGACACCAGCAGGAGAGAGGTGACCGCGCCGCCCAGAGCGAACCATCCGTCGACCGCCCGGCCCACCAGGCGGCCGCCGAGCACCAGGGCGGCCATGGTGGCGGCCCGGACGACGGACGGCTCCCAGCGGGTGACCACCACGAACAGCGCCAGGCCCGCCAGGCCCAGCACCGCCCGCCGGCGCGGGCCCCAGCCCAGAGGCCCCGCCGCCAGCCACCAGGCGGCCAGGAACAGGGCCACGTTGCTGCCCGACACCGCGACGAAGTGGCTCAGCCCGGAGCGGCGCAGCGCCTCGGCGTCGCCATCGCTCAGGCCGCTCTCGTCCCCTATGAGGAACCCGGCCAGCAGCGCCGCCGCCGGCCGCTCCCCGTATGCGTCCACCCCGGCCAGCACTCGGCGCCGCAGGAGGTTCCCCGTGGCAAACAGAGGATCGGTCGCCGGGCCGAGACGCTCCACCCTCCGCGCCCGCACGGTCGCGGCCACCGGCCCCGAGCGGGTGAAGAAGCCCCCGGGGCGCAACGTTCCCTCCACCGCTACCCGCTCGCCGGCGACGATGCCGGCCGCGGGACCGATGACCGCCAGGCGAGGGCCGCTCCAGGCCTGCCACCCCCCGGGCACCGCCAGGTGTCCGGGACGCAGCACGAACCGCTCCCCTTCGCGCTCCGGGACGGCATCGGTCGAGGCCACTCCGGCCGCCACCAGGCGGCCGGAGGGCAGCACCGCCGCCAGGACGGCCTGCTCGCGCCCGGCGGCCAGGGCCCCCGACACTCCCGCCGCCACCACCACCGCCGCCGCCGGGAGCCACCAACGCCGGCGGCGCCACCCGACGGCCGCTCCCGCCGCGGCGGCCAGCAGCGGCACGAGCAGCCAGAACCGCCTCCCGGCGGCGGCTCCCCCCCAAGCCAGTGCGGCGAGGGCGCAGGCTCCGGCGGAGGCGCCCGAGGGCAGCCGCAAGCCGGTCGCCCCGGCGCCCGCCGGCTCCGGGCCCGAGGCCACGCCGGGTCGCGGCCGGTTCAGGGGACCAGCACCGCCTCGCGCAGGGCGGCCAGCTTCCCCTCACCGATGCCGGGCACCCCCAGCAGGTCCTCGACCACGGCGAAGGGGCCGTGCTCCGTGCGGTAGGCCACGATGCGCGCCGCCAGCACCGGCCCTACCCCGGGCAGGGTCTCCAGTTCCTCGACGCCGGCCAGGTTGACCCGTACCCGCCCGTCGCTCCCCAACGCCTCGCCCCCACCCTCGGGCGACAAGGTGGGGACCAGCAGTTGCTGGCCGTCGGCCAGGGGAGCGGCCAGGTTCACCCGGCTCAGGTCGGCATCGGAGCGGGCCCCGCCGGCGGCGGCGATGGCCTCCCCGACCCGCGCCCCGGCGGCCACCCGCACCACCCCCGGAACCAGGACCGCCCCGGCGACGTGCACCGTGATGCTGCGGCCGCCGCCCGGGCCCGGGTCCACCACCAGGGGCGGCGCGGCCGGGGACCGCCCCGAGAACCAGACGCCGCCCGCGACGGCCACCGCCACCGCGGCGGCAGCAGCAGCCCACTGGCGACGATCCAAGGCGGCTCCCGGACGACGAGCGCCTCTCCAACTACCACGAATCGGCGCCCCGCGGAAGGCCCCCGTGCCCTCGCCGTCTCAGGCGAGGAGCAGCGCCAGGACTCCCGCCAGATTGAACCCGAAGTGGACGCCGACGGCGAAGCTCAGGCGCCCGGTGGCGCGGACCATGGCGGCGAGCACCAGTCCCACCACGAAGAGGGCGGGCACGGCGGCAACGGCGTCGGGATCCAGCGCGAGGTGGGCCAGGGCGAAGGCGAGGGCCGAGATCAGCCCGCTCCACCCGGCCGAGAAGCGGTGCCGCAGAGCCCGCAGCAGGATCCCCCGAAAGACCAGTTCCTCGGCCACCGGGGCGAGCAGCACCGCCACGATCACCACCGCCGCGCGCGTCCCCCAGCCGACGGCCCCCTCGGCCACCCGGACGACGCTCTGCGACGGGGCTTCGATCCCCAGCAGTTGCAGCACCACGTAGGTGGCCCACGACGCCGCCACCGCCAGGAAGACGCCCAGGAACGGGGCCAGCAGGTCGGATGAGGCCGGGCGCAGGCCCAGCGGCTCCCGGCCCGGCCGGCGCCGCAGCAGCGCCACCACCCCGATGGTGGCCAGGGTCTGGACCGCTCCGACCACGGCAAAGGCCTCGAAGGGAGTGACCCCTCCCCGCCAGACGGCCGCCGTGGCCGGGATGGAAGCGGCCAGGCCGGCGCCGAACGCGGCGACGGCATGCCGCACCCGCCACCGGCCGTCCCGCCCCCCGGCCGCCTCCGCCGTCACGGCACCACGATGTTGACCAGGTGCGGCAGGCGCACCACCACCCGCGTCGGTGCCGAGCCCTGCAGATAGGGAGCCACCTTCGCGGAGGCCAGGGCCCGCGCCCGGGCCTCCTCCTCACCGATGGCGGCCGACACGACGATGCGGTCACGCACCTTGCCGTTCACCTGCACCACCAGGGTCACCGTGTCCTCGGCGACCAGGGCGGGGTCGTATTCCGGCCAGGGAGCAAGCGCCACCGAGCCGGGGTGGCCCAGGCGCTCCCACAGCTCCTCACAGAGGTGCGGGGCGAAGGGAGCCAGCAGGCGCACGAAGGCTTCGGCGACCCAGCGCGGTATCCGCTCCCGGCCGACCAGGGCGTTGTTCAGCTCGAAGAAGCGGGCCACCGCGGTGTTGAAGCGGAGCCCCTCCAGGTCGGCAGTGACCGCGGCGATGGTGCGATGGGTGAGGGCGGCCAGCTCGGGTTCCGGGAGATCCTCGCTCACCAGCAGCGCTCCCGTCTCGGGATGCACCAGCGCCCGCCACAGGCGGAGCACGAACCGATGCACCCCCACGATGTCCCGGGTGGTCCAGGGCTTCGAGGCGTCCAGAGGCCCCATGAACATCTCGTACAGCCGCAGCGTGTCCACCCCGTACCGGGCGAAGATCTCGTCGGGGCTCACCGAGTTCTTCAGCGACTTGCCCATCTTCCCGAAGCTGCGGACGACCGGGCGGCCCCGGTGGAGGTGCACCCCGGCGCGCTCCTCGACTTCGGCGGCGGCGACGTACACCCCGCGCTCGTCCTGGAAGGCGTCGGCCAGGATGTAGCCCTGGTTGAAGAGGCGCCCGAACGGCTCGGGGGTGGAGACGCGGCCGAGGTCGAAGAGCACCTTGTGCCAGAACCGGGCGTACAGCAGATGCAGGACGGCGTGCTCCACCCCACCCACATAGAGGTCGACGCCCCGGCCCGCCATCCAGTAGCGCTCCGCCTCGACCCCCACCAGGGCGGTCGCGTTGTGCGGGTCGCAGAAGCGCAGGTAGTACCAGCAGGACCCGGCCCACTGCGGCATGGTGTTCAGTTCGCGACCGTAGGCCACCCCGTCGCGCACCACCGTCTTCCACGCCTCCGGCGCCCGCCCCAGCGCCGGCTCGGGCTCGGCATCGTCGGCCAGGTCGGTGCGCGGCCGGTAGTCCTCGACCTCCGGCAGGAGCAGCGGGAGCTCATCGTCGCCCAGCGGGCGCAACTCGCCCCCGGGGCCGTGGAGGATGGGGATGGGCTCGCCCCAGTAGCGCTGCCGGCTGAACAGCCAGTCGCGCAGCTTGTAGGTGACGGCCCCCTGGCCGCTCCCCTGCTCCTCGAGCCAGGCGATCATCCGCGGCTTGGCTACGTCCACCAGCAGGCCGTTGAGGAACCCGCTGTTGATCGCCGGCCCGTCGCCGGTGTAGGCCTTGCCTTCCCACCCGTCGGGAGGCTGCACCGTGCGGATGATGGGAAGGCCGAAGACCTCGGCGAACTCCCAGTCGCGGTCGTCCTCTCCGGGGACCGCCATGATCGCCCCCGTGCCGTAGCCCATCAGGACGTAGTCCGCCAGGAAGACGGGGATGGGCGCGCCGCTGGCCGGGTTCAGGGCGTAGCCGCCGGTGAACACCCCGGTCTTCTCCCGGGCTTCCGCTTGCCGCTCCAACTCCGACCGTCCGGCCGCCCACCGCCGGTAGTCGTCCACCGCTTGCCGAGGAGCGACGGCCCCCCCGGTCCAGGAGGCAGGCGTCTCGGCCGGCCAGGTGTCGGGCACGATGGAATCCACCAGGGGGTGCTCGGGCGCCAGCACCATGTAGGTGGCTCCGAAGAGGGTGTCGGGGCGGGTGGTGAACACCTCGATGACCGCATTGCGGCCCTCGACCGGGAAGAGCACCCGGGCCCCTTCGCTGCGCCCGATCCAGTTGCGCTGCATGGCCTTGATCGACTCCGGCCAGTCGACCAGGTCGAGGTCGTCGAGCAGGCGCTCGGCGTAGGCGGTGATGCGCAGCATCCACTGGCGCAGGGGCCGGCGGTAGACGGGGAAGTCGCCGCGCTCGGAGCGGCCCTCCCGGGTGACTTCCTCGTTGGCCAGCACCGTCCCCAATCCGGGGCACCAGTTGACCGGCACCTCATCGAGGTAGGCCAGGCGCCGGCCGTCGAGGTAGGCCCGACGCTCCGCCGGGGTGAGGTCGTCCCAAGCCCGGCCGTCGGCGAGGCGGGTGCCGGCCGCCAACTCGGCCTCCAGGTCGGCGATGGGCCGCGCCTTGCCCTGCTCCGGGTCGTACCAGGAGCCGAACAGGCGGAGGAAGATCCACTGCGTCCAGCGGTAGTAGCCGGGGTCGGTGGTGGCGAAGGTGCGGTCCCAATCGTAAGAGAGGCCGAAGGCCCGCAGTTGGCGGGTGAAGGTGGCCACGTTGCGCTCGGTGGTGATGCGGGGATGCACCCCCGTCTCCACGGCGTACTGCTCGGCGGGAAGGCCGAAGGCATCGAAGCCCATGGGGTGCAGGACCAGGCGGCCCTGCATGCGCTGGAAGCGGGAGTAGATGTCGGTGGCGATGTACCCCAGCGGATGCCCCACGTGGAGGCCCTCTCCGGAGGGGTAGGGGAACATGTCCAGGACGTAGAGCTTGGGGCGGGAGGAGTCGAAGCCCGGTTCACCGGGGTTGGGCACCCGGAAAGTCCCCTGCTCGGCCCAGCGGCGCTGCCACTTGGCCTCGATGGTGTGATGGTCGTACGCGCTCATGCCGCTCTCGCCACGGGGAGCGGCAGCGTACCACCGGGCGTCCGGTGGCCTTCCGGGCGATCGGCGAGGAAAGGGCCCCGGCGCGCCTGGTACCATCTGCCGCCCCCCAGAAGGGACCGCCCGGAAGAGCCTGGAGGCCGCCGGTCGCCCCGACTGGTGCGCCCTCGGCAGGGAGGAACCGATGGCGTCGGGCAAGATCACGATCTCCGAGGTGGCCCGCGAGGCCGGGGTCTCCATCGCCACCGTCTCCCGGGTGATGCAAGGTCGCCCCTCCGTCTCTCCCGATCTGGCCCGGCGCGTCCGGGAGGTGGCCCGCCATCTGGGCTACAGCCCCAGCCCGATGGCTCGCGGACTGGCAACGGGCTCCACCGGGATGGTGGGCATCCTGGTCCCGCAGTTGTCCAACCCGTACTTCCACGAACTCATCAAGGCAATTGGAGTTGGAGCCGACCACGACGGCTACCGCATGTTGGTTCTGGAGTCCGACGAGCGGGTGGCCGACGAGCCCGACCTGGCCGCCTCGCTCTACGCCCACGCCGACGGCGTGATCCTGTGCTCGCCGCGCATGGCCGACGACGACCTGGAACGCGTCACCTTGGGGCGGCCCCGCTTGCTCTGCGTGAATCGCATCGCCCGGGACGGGCAGCCCCCCGGGATCGCCTGCGACATGTTCTCGCCCATGCTGGACATCTGCCGGCTCCTGGCCACCCAGGGGCACCGCCGGGTGGTGTACTTTGCCGGGGCGCCCTACTCCTGGGTGAACGCCGAGCGGTGGCGGGCGGTGCAGCACTCCGCCGCCCTGGGCCTGGATCCCCTTCGGGTGCAGGCCGGGCCCTCCATCGACGCCGGCTACGCCGCCACCGATGCCGCCCTCGCCCTGTCCCCCACCGCGCTCATCGCGGCCAACGACCTGTGCGCCATCGGGGTGCTCACCCGGCTGCGCGAGGTGGGTCTCCAGGTGCCCCGCGATGTCTCGCTGACCGGCTTCGACGACATCCCCTTCTCCCGCCACACCCTTCCGGCTCTGACCACCGCCCGCATCCCCCGTCTCGAGTTGGGCCGGCAGGTCTGGGCCATGATGCGTGCCGTCCTGGCCGACGAGGCTCCCCCCGCCCGGGTACTGGCCACCGCCGAGGTCGTGGTGCGCGACAGCACCGGGCCGGCGCCGGCCTCCGGGATCCGGTACCGGTAGGCTCCGGCCGATCGGACGGCATGCCGAGGGAGGGCAGCGTGGCGGCGAGCGACCGGAGCATCGGAGCGCCCATCCGCAGCAGCGAGGAGTACCTGGCCAGCCTGCGCGGCCGCCGTTTGACGGTCTACCTGTCCGGGAAGCGGGTCGAAGAGCCGGTGGACCATCCCGTGATCCGACCCTCCATCAACGCGGTAGCGGCCACCTACGACGCCGCCCCCGAGGACCTCGACCTGGCCACGGCGGAGTCGGGCCTCACCGGGGAACGGGTGAACCGCTTCCTGCACCTGGCGGGCAGCCCGGCCGACCTCGTGGCCCAGAGCCAGATGCAGCGGCGCCTGGGCCAACTCACCGGCACCTGTTTCCAACGGTGCGTGGGGATGGATGCCATCAACGCCCTGTTCTCTCTGACCTTCGACGTCGACGCCGCCCGGGGGACGCCCTACCACACCCGGTTCGTCGCGTGGCTCGCCGCGGTGCAGAGGCAGAACCTGGTGGTGGGCGGAGCCATGACCGACGTCAAGGGCGACCGCAGCCAGAGCCCCGGGCAGCAGGCCGACCCCGATCTCTTCGTCCGGGTCGCGGAGCGGCGCCCCGACGGGGTCGTCCTGCGCGGGGCAAAAGCGCACCAGACCGGAGCGGTCAACTCCCACTGGCTCCTGGTCATGCCCGGGCTGCGCCTGCAACCGGAGGAGCACGACTACGCCGTGGCCTGCGCCGTCCCGGTGGCCGCCCCGGGCCTCACCTTCGTGCTCGGCCGCCAGTCGAGCGACTCGCGCAGCCTGGAGGGCGACCTCGATGTGGGCAACGCCCGCTTCGCCGGCCAGGAAGCCCTGGTGGTCTTCGACGACGTGTTCGTTCCCCACGAGCGCGTCTTCCTCGACGGGGAGACCGAGTTCGCCGCCGACCTGGTGGAGCGCTTCACCGCCTACCACCGCCGGTCCTATGTCTGCAAGGCGGGAGTAGGAGATGTGCTCATCGGAGCCGCCGCTCTCATCGCCGACTACCACGGGGTACCGGAGGCCTCGCACGTGCGGGACAAACTGGTCGAGATGGGTCACCTGAACGAGACCATCTACGCCACCGGGATCGCCGCCTCTCACCAGGGGCACCCCACCGCTGCCGGGAACTGGGAGCCGGATCACCTGCTGGCCAACGTGTGCAAGCAGCACGTGACCCGGTTCCCGTACGAGATCGCCCGCCTGGCGCAGGACCTGGCCGGTGGAGCAGTGGTCACCCTGCCCTCGGAGCAGGACCTCCACCACCCCGAGGTCGGGCCCCTGCTCGACAAGTACCTGCGGGGCCGTGCCGACGTCCCCACCGAGCACCGCTTCCGCGTGCTGCGCCTCATCGAGAACCTGACCCTGGGTCGCAACGCGGTGGGGTACCTGACCGAGTCGCTGCACGGCGCCGGATCGCCCCAGGCCCAGCGGGTAGTCATCCGGCGCCAGTTGGACCTGGAAGCCCGCAAGGCCCTGGCCCGCCGCCTGGCCGGGATACCGCCGGAGGGCTGAGAGGCCGGTGCGCTGCTCCGGAGCGTGGCGCGGCGGGAGGGCGCCGCCGCAGGCGGTCGGAGCCGTCACCCATGCGCAACCCTCGGCCGCTCAGGGGCCACGCCGCCGCTCACGGGGTGGGAGCACCCTGTCGGCCCATGGGGAAGCAGGCCGGCCTGCCCCAGCCCTCTCAGGGGAGAGGGCCGGCTCTTCCCCTCCGGCAGTCGGTCTCCCCTCTCGTGGTACCCGCCGCTACCGACGATCCGGCTACGGGTACTTGGCCTGCAAAGAGAGCTTCAGCGAACCCGTCTTGACGGTGTAGGTGTGCACCCGCAGCTCGCAGAAGTTGAACTTGCGGACGTCCAACTCGGTGATCGTCTTGGTGATCGGGGGCACCGCGGTGAAGGAGGCGCTCGCCGTCGTGTAATCCGAGCTGCCCTGGTTCCAGCAGGTGAGACTCCAGCTGCCGTACGTCTTGATCGGGTTGCTGGGCGCGGTGATGACGAACCGCAGCGCCTTCGGATTGAGCTTGGTGGTGCTCTGGATGGTAAGGCTGGGATTGCCGTACTTGTCGCGACCGACGGCGTTTCCGGTCCCGAACTGCTGCCAGTCCGTGAGCCCCACCGCCGCGCCCGACGACAGCAGCGCCAGCGTCAGGATGGCGCCCACGATCATCAGCCGACTCGACCTTCGCATGACTCACCCCCGTCTTCCGATTCCCGCCCGAATGGGCGTCCTCTGTTACCTTACCTGGTGGCGATGGTGCGCGTCTGCCGGTCGTCCTCCGGCGACGACGTGCCACGGCGGCCAGGGCGATGGAAGACCCCTGACGTGCCGTTCTCTCAGCTCCTGTTCGGTGCGTCGAACACCGTTAGGCACCCCGATTGGCACCCTGAGGCGGCCGGCCCCCGTACCGTCGCTACCCCGGGAAGCATGAAACCCCCGCCGGAGCAGGGGTTTCGTAGGGTGGAGCTGAGGGGATTTGAACCCCTGACCCCTTGCATGCCATGCAAGTGCTCTGCCAGCTGAGCTACAGCCCCCAGACCGGCAGGCATTGTATCAGTCGGTAGCCCCAGACCGCCCGGTCCCGGCGGCGGCTCAGGCCGGCGCTGCGGCCGGGTTGAAGTCGGTCCGCGGGGCATCTACCCACAGCCGCTCCAGGTCGTAGAAGCGGCGGGTGGGCTCGTCGAATAGGTGCACCACCACGTCCCCGTAGTCGAGCAGCACCCAGGTGGCATCATCGAGGCCCTCGCGCCGCAGGGGGCGCCGCCCGAGGTCGCGCAGGCGCTCCTCCACCACCTCAGCCAGCGTGGCCAGGTGCCGTCGCGAAGTCCCCGAGGCGATGACGAACACGTCGGTGATGACCAGCAGCGCCGACACGTCCAGGAGGACGATCCTCAGGCCCTTCTTGTCATCGATGGCGGCGGCCGCCGTCCGCGCTGCGGTCGTCGTTTCGGGATGCAGGGCCTACGCCTCCCCGGCCGGGATGTCCAGGCCCACGATGATACTGACTTCCACCCCCGGGGAGGGAGAGGCCTCCTCGAGGTACACCGCTCCCACCCCCACGATGCCGGCCACCCGGCGGGCGGCCTCCTGGGCCTCCGTCCCGTGAGCGACGACCAGCGTCGCGGCGTAGTCGAAGCGGTCGGCGTTGTCGGTGCGCACCACGCGGAAGCCGCGCCGCACCACCGCCTCCGCCACCACCCGGGTGGCGCCGATCCTCCCGTTCCCGTTGAGGACCTCGACGCGGGGGCGTTCCCCGGAGAGCAAGAGCAGGTGGCCCAGCCGGGCCGCCACGAACTCCGCCTCTGCCCGGGAGGAGAGGGCCAAGGCCTCGCCGGCGGGGGTGGCCACCCGCTCCACCGGCAGCGCTCCCAGCGCCAGGTCGCCGGCCCCGGCCACCGCCGAGAGGAGATCGGCCGTCTCTTGTCCCCCGACGGGCAGACG
Organism: Actinomycetota bacterium; assembly: GCA_016870535.1. Taxonomy (GTDB): domain Bacteria; phylum Actinomycetota; class Acidimicrobiia; order Spongiisociales; family UBA11373; genus VGBK01. Next base: position 12,260 of record VGBK01000012.1, read on the forward strand.
GGCCGCCAGACGGCCGGCCGCGGTCGGATCGGCCGCGACGGCGTCGAGGAGGGCGCGCCAGGCCGCGCCCTGCCGCTGCAGCCACTCGAAAGCGTCACCGGTGCCCGCGGTCACCAGGAGAGTCTCCAGGGTCGAAGGAGAGACCTGCTGCCGCCCGGCCCCCAGCACCTGGACCGGCCCCCCGCTCTCGATGGTGAACAGCGCCACCGGCAGGTCGAGGGTCAGCGGACCGCTCACCGCCCGGGCCAGGTCGCCGGCGACCAGTGGCAAGATGAAGTCGACCCGCACTCCCAGCGCGTTGGTGACGGTGAGGGCGGCCAGGCCGGGGCCCTCGAAGGCCAGGGAGTCGCCCAGGGTGAAGTCCCCGTAACCCGGAATCACGACGGCCAGCCCCGGCGGCAGCAGGGTGAGGCTGAGCGCCCCATCTGGCGAGGCGGCCGCCAGGGCGAAGGCACAAGCGCCCGGCTCCTCGCCCAGCACGACGAGAACCGACCGCGAGCCGGGGATCACGACCCGCTCCACGGTGTCACCTTCCGGGACGGTGGCGGCGAGAGCCCGCAGCCGCGTGGCCCAGCCTTCCACAGTCTCCGCGGCGACGAGCCACTTCGCCGCCGCCCACGAACCGGCCTCGCCGAGGGAGCGGCGCCCCGCCCACCCGCCGACGGCCAGTGCTCCGAGAGCGACCGCGGCCACCGCCCACCACCACCTTGCCCGGCGGCGACTACCCGGAGGCATACATCCCGTGCGAGTCGATGTAGGCCGCCACCGGGTCGGGCACCAGGAAACGCAGGCTGAGGCCGGCCCGCCGCCGGGCGCGCAGCAGGGTCCCGCTCAGTTCGAGCCGCGGCGTCTGCAGCCAGTGCACCGCCCCGGCCGCCGCCTCGACCGCCTCCCGGCTCGTCCCGGGACGCTCCATGACGGCCAGCCGCGCCCTCTCCATCACGGCGTCGGGACGGTGCCAGGTGGGGATGCCGGCGGCGGCGTCGGCTCCCAGGATCAGCACCAGATCCTCATCGCGGGCGAACGTGGCCAGCGTGTCGACGGTGTAGGTCCAGCCGTCTCGAGCCACCTCGCGGTCGTCGGCGGCGAAGTAGCCCACACCGGCAACCGCCAGCCGCGTCATCTCCCACCGGTGCTCGGGGGCGCTCACTCCCCGCCCCGCCTTCTGCCAGGGCCGGCCGGCCGGCAGGAAGGTGATCACATCCAGGCCCAACTCGCGATAGGCCGACTCGCCGGCCACCAGGTGGGCGAGGTGCGGGGGATCGAAGGTGCCGCCCAGGATGCCGCGGCGCACGAGAGGAAGCATAGGGCGACAGGGCCGGTGCGAGGCGCCCGGCGACCGCCGGGGGGCCCAGGCGGCACTCGAGCCAGCGCAGCGGGTCGGCGTACTGCTCCCCGATGCGCAGCGACAGGTGCAGCGCCTCGATCCCCCCATCGATGCCCGATGCCCCCACCGCCGTCCCGGCCACCAGAAACTGCCCCACGGCCACGCCCAGGGAGGAGAGATAGGAGTAGGAAGTGCGCACCTCCCCCCCGTGGTGCACCGTGACGCTCAGGCGCCCCGCCACCGGCCCGGCGAAGGTGACCACCCCGGCCGCCACCGCCGCCACGGGGGCGCCCGCCTCGGCCGCCAGGTCGACCCCCCAGTGGCCCGCGTACGGGCTCTGCGGGGCGAAAGTCCGGACGACAACGCCCGGCACGGGGCGGACCGGGGGGCAGGCCGCCGGAACCGGCCCGAGTATCAGGGCGAGGGCGAGAACGTACAGCATGTGTGAGCCCGCGCCCGCAGCACAACCTAGCGGGCCGGTGCGACCGGAACCAGGGAGGCATCCCCGGGGGGTCTGGCCTACGCCCGCTCGGGGTCGCCGCTTCCGGCCCGGCGGTCAGGCCGGGCCGACGCCGGCCTCGACCTCGCGGAGCAGGCCGAGGGCGAGGCGCCGCAGGTCGTCGGGCCGGAAGGGCTTGGTGATGAAGGCGTCGGCCCCGCCGCGCCCGGCACGCTCCCGGGTCTCTTCCTGCGAGTGGGCGGTGAGCACCAGAACCTTCACCCGGCGGGTGCGCGGGTCGGCGCGCACGTGATCCAGCACCTCCCAGCCATCCATGTGCGGCAAGCCCACATCGAGGATCAGGAGGTCCGGCGGAGAGGCCAGGGCCGCCGCCAGTCCGGCCGGGCCGTCGGCGCGGGCCTCCACCTCCATCCCCGCCGGCCGCAGACAGACGGCGATGAGACGCTGGATGACCGCCGAATCCTCGACCACCAGCACCCGTTCCACCGGCACGCTCCTGCTCTCCACACGAACGGCAACCCCGCCGTTCACCTAATCATCGTCAGGAGCGGTCGGCTGCTTGAGAGCGGAGCGCCCCCGCCCACGCCGCCACCCGGGGATTCGCCGGGACGAGCCTGCTGTCGGCCGCGAGTCCGTCGGCCCCGGCCCAAACCAGGCGCACGGACCGGGCTAAGGTGCCGGCGACCAAGGAGGGCATGTGCGCGTTCTCCGGTGGAAGGCCATCCCGGCACTGGTCGTCGTGGCCCTGGCGGCGACGGCCTGCGGCGGGGGCGGCGGTGCCGACGAAGGGAACTGGATCGTCGACCTGCTGGCCCGGGTCCCCGAGGGCGCGCACCGCGCGGCCGACGTCACCGTCGTCGACCTGACCGCGGCCGCCGCTGCGGCCGGCATCTCCGTCCCCGATCCCGGCGCCTCCGAGGACGAGATCGTCGACTACCTGGCCGGCCTGCCGCGCGACGCCCTCATCCCCGATCTCCTGCGGGACCCGTTCCCCGACTTCGACGCTCTCACCCGGGAGCTGGGCATCGACCCCGCTCTCGTGACTGCTGCGATCACGGCGGGGACGCCTCCGGAGACCTACCAGGTCCTGCAGGGCGACTTCGATGCCGCCGCCATCGACCGGGCCGTGCGCACCGACCCCGTGTGGGCGGACCTCCTGACTGCGGCCGAGTACGAGGGCGTGCCGTACTTCGCCTGGGGCGACGACTTCGCGGTCGATGTCGGCCGCGTGACCCCCGCTCGCCGCCTGGGCCGGGGAGGCCGCCTCGCCGTCGACGACGGTCACCTGTACTGGGCGCCCTGGACGGCCGGCATGGAAGGGCTCATCGATGCCGGCGCCGGCACCGTGCCCACCCTCGCCGATGATGCGGCGCTCGCCCGGGTGGCCGGCGCCCTCGCCGGTGCCGGCGTCTACTCGGCGGTGCTGACCAACCGCGCTCTGCTCCAGGACGCCGCGGCCTCGGCTCTCGCCCTGGGGGCCGGGGGTGGCGGCGACGAGGCCGGGCCCTTCTGGGTGATAGCCGCGGTGCACGACGGCGCGGCGACCGCCGAGGCCGCCGCCGCCGAGGTGAGCCGCCTCCTCGCCGAGGGCGGGCCCGCCGCCACTCGCCAGCCGTGGTCGGAGCGCATCTCCGGCTTCGAGGTGACGGTGGAGGACGGCCTGATGCTGGCGATAGTCCGCTCCGCCGGTCCGGTTGGGGACTGGTGGCAGGCCTTCTCCACCCGCGATGCCATCATGCTGGCCGCCCAGGGCTGAGCCGGGTGAGTCGGTAACCTCACCTCTCATCGCGAGGAGTCGGGGAGGAATGGACCGAGCACCGGCGGACATCGGCCTGATCGGCCTGGCGGTGATGGGCCAGAACCTGGTGTTGAACCTGGACGATCACGGCTTCACGGTGGCGGTGTTCAACCGCACCGTCTCCCGGGTCGACGCCTTCCTGGCCGAGGCAGCGTCGGGCACCCGGGTGATCGGCACCCGGTCCCTGGAGGAGCTCGTCGCCGCCCTGCGGCCTCCCCGCCGGGTCTTCTTGCTGGTGCGGGCCGGCGCCGCAGTGGACGCCCTCATCGACGACCTGGTCCCTCTGCTCGACACGGGGGACATCATCATCGACGGAGGCAACTCCCACTACGCCGACACCATCCGCCGTACCAGCCGGGTCGAATCGGCCGGTCTGCTGTTCGTCGGCACCGGGGTGTCCGGCGGGGAGGAGGGGGCGCGCCGCGGCCCCTCGCTGATGCCGGGCGGGTCGGCGGCGGCCTGGCCCCACCTGCGGGACCTCTTCCGGGCGATCGCCGCCCGCACCCCCGACGGCGAGCCCTGCTGCGACTGGGTAGGAACCGATGGAGCGGGCCACTACGTCAAGATGGTGCACAACGGCATCGAGTACGGCGACATGCAGCTCATCGCCGAGGCTTACCACCTGCTGCGCGACGGCCTCGGCCTCCCCAACGGCGAGATGCACCGCATCTTCGCCGACTGGAACCGGGGAGACCTGGACTCCTACCTCATCGAGATCACCCGCGACATCCTGGCGGGGCGCGACGGGGAGGGCCGCTACGTCCTCGACACCATCCTGGACGCCGCCGGTCAGAAGGGCACCGGCAAGTGGACCGTGCAGTCGGCCACCGATCTGGGCGTGCCCATGACCCTGGTGGCCGAAGCGGTCTTCGCCCGGGCCCTATCGGCCCTGAAAGAGGACCGCACCGCGGCGGCCGGGGTGCTCGGCGGCCCCGTGCCCGCCTTCTCCGGCGACCTTCCCGCCTTCGTCGAGGACGTGCGCCGGGCGGTCTACGCCGCCAAGATCGTCTCCTACGCCCAGGGGTTCATGCTGATGCGAAGCGCCGCCGACGAACACGGCTGGGCGCTGGACTTCGGGGGCATCGCCGACATGTGGCGCGGCGGCTGCATCATCCGCAGCCGCTTCCTGGGAGACATCCGCGCCGCCTTCGCCCGGCACGCCGACCTGCCCAGCCTCCTCGTGGACGACTTCTTCCGCTCGGCCGTGGACCACTGCCAGCCCGGATGGCGGCGGGTGGTGGCTCGCGCCGCCGAATGGGGCCTCCCCCTGCCGGCCATGGCATCGGCCCTCGCCTTCTTCGACGGGTACCGCTGTGCCCGGCTGCCCGCCAACCTCATTCAGGCGCAGCGCGACTACTTCGGGGCCCACACCTACGAGCGGACCGACCGGCCCCGCGGCGAGTTCTTCCACACCGACTGGACGGGCCGCGGCGGGCCGGTCTCCTCGACCACCTATAACGCCTGACGGTTCAAACGGCCCCCTCGCCGTCCTTCCCTCCCTGCTCCGCCTCGTCCTGGAACTCGAAGACCAGATCCCCGATCTGCACCTCATCCCCGGGACGGGCACCCGCCCGACGCAGCGCCTCATCCACCCCGGCCCGGGTGAGCCGCCGGGCGGCGAAGTCGGCGGCGGCGGGCACGGTCAGATCGTCGAGGGCTACCGCCCGCTCCGCCGCCTTGCCCCGCACTACCCACCGCTCCCCTTCCCGGTGCACGCTGAAGCCGGGAGGCGCAGGCCGGTGGAGCAGGTAGCCCGGCCGCTCCGGGGCCTCCCGCACCGCCCGGTCGACCAGATCGGCTACGGCATGCATCAGGGCGGGGAGGCCGGCGCCGGTGACCGCCGACACCAGGTGCACCTCGCCGTCCAGGGCCGCCGCAAGGGCGGCGGCCGCCTCCGCCGCGCCCGACAGGTCCGCCTTGTTCACCGCCACCAGCCGGGGCCGGGCGGCCAGTGCCGGGTCGTGGCGCCGCAACTCCTCCACCAGCACCCCGTGCTGGGCGGCCACGGGGACCTCCTGCAGAGGCGAAGGATCCAGGAGAAGCACCAGCGCCCGGGCCCTCTCGGCGTGACGCAGGAAGGCGTGGCCCAGGCCCCGCCCTTCGGCCGCCCCTGCCACCAGCCCGGGAATGTCGGCCAGCACGAACTGCCGCTCGTCGACCTCCACCACCCCCAGGTTCGGCTCCAGCGTGGTGAAGGGGTAGTCGGCCACCTTGGGCCGTGCCGCCGACACCCGAGCGATCAGCGTGCTCTTGCCGGCATTGGGGAACCCGATGATGGCGGCGTCGGCCAGCAGCTTGAGCTCGAAGGTGAATTCCGCCTCCTCGCCGTACTCCCCCTGCTCGGCGAAGGTGGGGGCCACATGCCGGGGGCCGGCCAGCGCGGCGTTACCCCGCCCCCCCCGGCCCCCCTCGACCAGCACCACCCGCGCCCCGGGCTCGGTGAGGTCGGCCAGCACCACCCCGGCGGCGTCGCGCACCACCGTGCCCACCGGCACGCCGAGCACCAGGTCGGCTCCCTGCCGGCCGTGCTGCAGGTCGCCTCGACCGTGGGTGCCGTCTCCGGCGCGTCGGTGCGGGTGCCGCCGGTATTCGAGGAGAGTGGCCACCTCGGAGTCGGCCAGCACCACTATCGAGCCCCCCCTGCCCCCGGAGCCGCCCTCCGGGCGCCCGCGGGGCCGGCCCCGCTCCCGATGGAACGAGGCCACCCCGGCCCCGCCGTCACCGGCGCGCAGACGAACGATTGCTTCGTCGACGAACACGGCCCTCCCGGGGCCTTAGGCGTCAGTCCTCGGGAACGACGCTGACCAGTCGGCGGCGGCGGCGCTGCCCGTAGGACACCCGGCCGCTCGCCGTGGCGAACAGCGTGTCGTCCCCGCCGCGGCCCACGTTGTCGCCGGGATGGATGCGGGTGCCGCGCTGGCGTACCAGGATGGCGCCGGACTTCACCTGCTGGCCGTCGAAGACCTTGGGGCCCAGGCGCTTGGCAGCCGACTCACGGCCGTTCTTGGTGGAACCTCCACCCTTGGTCTTCGACATCAGGACTCCTTCTTCGTGGTCGGCGCCTTGGGGGCTTTCGCTTTCGGGGATGCCGGCTTCGCCGCCGTCTTCTCGGCCGAGGCCGCCGCGGCAGGCTTCGCCCTGGACACCGCAGCGGGCTTCGGCTTGGACGTTGCGGCCGGCTTCGGCTTGGGCGTTGGGGCCGGCTTCGGCTTGGGCGCGGCGGCGGGCTTCGACTCGATGGTCGCGTCGGGCCGGGCGGCCGCCGCGTCGGCCCGCGGCGTCTCCGGCACCGCCGGGGCAGGCTTCTCGGCTGCGGGTTCCTTGCGCTGGGCCCCTTCGGGGCCCTCGATACGGGTCACTTCGAGAGCGGTGTAGCGCTGACGGTGCCCCATCTGGCGCCGGTACCCGGTCTTGGCCTTGTACTTGAAGACGTCCACCTTGGGGCCGGCCGAATCCCCCACCACCCGGGCGACTACCCGGGCTCCCTTCAGCACCTCGGGGCGGGAGAAGGCCGTCCCGGCATCGTCGACAACGAGCAGTGGGGTGAAGGTCACCTCACCCTCGACGCGCAGGTGCTCGACGTCGATGACGTCGCCTTCGCGCACCTTCGCCTGCTTGCCGCCGGTGCGGATGATCGCGTACATGGTTCGCAGCCCTTCGGGACGGGGGGACGCCACGGCATGTTAGCGTCGGCCCGGAGGCAGACGGCACACCGGGCGGTGGCCTACCCCTCTTCCTCTGCCATCCAGGGCACCGGCCCGCCCGAGGTGGCGGCCTCCTCGAAGAGGAGCACCCCTCGGCCCCCGCACTCGTCGCACACCCGCGAGAACGACTCCAGCAGGCCCTCGGACACGTTCTTGCGGGTCATCTCCACCAGGCCCAGGTGGGACACATCGAACACCTGGGTGCGGGTCTTGTCCCGGGCGAGGGCTTCCCGCAGGCGCTGCAGCACCGCCTCGCGGTTGCGGGCCACCTCCATGTCGATGAAGTCGATGACGATGATCCCCCCGATGTCCCGCAGCCGCAGTTGGTGGGCGATCTCCTCGGCCGCCTCGAGGTTGTTCTGCAGCACCGTCTCCTCGAGCGAGGAGTGGCCCACGAAGCGGCCGGTGTTGACGTCGACGACGGTGAGGGCCTCGGCACGGTCGATCACGATGTGGCCGCCGCTGGGGAGCCACACCTTGCGGTCGAGAGCCTTGCGCAACTGGTCCTGGACGTGGAAGCGCTCGAACAACGGGGCCTCGTCGCCGTAGAAGTGGACCCGGGGCACCAGGTCGGGATCGGTGGCTTCCAGGTACTCCACCACCCCACGGTGGATCTCCGGATCATCGACCAGCATTCGCCGGAAGTCGCCGGTGAAGTGCTCCCGGACCACCCGGATGACCAGATCGGGCTCCTCGTGGAGCAGGCGCGGGGCGCCGCCCTCGGGGATCCGGGCGGTGATCTCTTCCCACGCCCGGCGCAGGCGCTCGACGTCGGCCCGCAGTTCGTCCTCGCCGGCCTGCTCGGCGGCGGTGCGCACGATGACACCGAAGCCTGCGGGGCTCAAGTCGGCCACCACGCGGCGCAGACGCTCCCGCTCGGGGTCGGGCAGGCGCCGACTGATGCCGCGCACCTCGGAGTCCGGGGCCAGCACCAGGTACCGCCCCGGCAGGCTGACCTGGTTGGTGAGCCGCGCTCCCTTGCTTCCCATCGCGTCCTTGGTCACCTGCACCAGGATCTCGTCGCCCGCCTTCAGCGCCTTCTCGATGCGCGGGTGGCGGCCGCCGTTCGAGTGAGGGTCGGCCTGCACATCGCCGGCGTAGAGGACCCCGTTCTTGGCCTCCCCGAAGTCGACGAAGGCGGCCTCCATGCCGGGAAGGACGTTGCGCACCTTCCCCAGGTAGATGTTTCCGGCCAGGGACTTGCGGTCGCTCCGCGCCACGTAGTGCTCCACCAGGAGAGCCCCCTCCAGCACCACGAGCTGGGTCTGGTGAGGCGTGCGGCGGATGAGCATCTGCTTGCGCTCGGTCTCCGGGACGGGAAGCACCACTTCGACGCGGGGGAGGTGGCGCGACGCTCCTCTCTCACCGCGCGACGGGCGCGAGCGCACCGCACGGGCCGCCTTGGGACGCGGCTCGGGCGCCGGCGCTACCGCACGGACGCGACGGATCTCGACGGTGCGCCGTCCGCGACGGCGCACCACCTTCTCTTCAACGGCCTGGTCGCCCACACCCTTGCGGACGACCTCGGGACGGCTCCGACGCAGCAAACCCATGGATGAACTCCTCCGGCGCCCGCCACAGGGGGCGCCCCTACCCGAATCTGATGTTGCCGACCCGGGAAGACGGAGCGCGACCGGGTGCGGCCGCCGTGCGGCCGCACCGGGCCCGGGGCCGGGGACGGGGGCCGGCGCCGGGAAGAGAAGCCGGGCTGAGGCACCGCTGGGCTCCGTTCGGTCCGGGTCGGATGCCGTCGGTCGGCCGATTCCCGCTCCGCCGCCGGCCGGGCGAGGTTACCACGGGGGGCCCCCAACCCGGCGCATGGCCGCCGGACGGGCGCCAGGGGCGGCCGCCCGGCTCAGAGGGCCAGACGCTCCTGCCGGAACTCCCCCGGGGTGTAGCAGTAGCGGCAACGCGCCTCGTACGCTCCCTCCGCGCCGAGGACGACCAACTCATCGGAGGCGATGACCCTTTGGGTGAACATCCCTGCCCCCCCGCAACGGTGGCAGACGGCGAGGCTCTTGGTGACGTACTCGGCGCGGGTCATGAGCGTTGGGATGGGCTCGAAGGGCCGGCCCAGGTAATCGAGGTCCAGGCCGGCCACGATCACCCGCTTCCCCGCGGCGGCCAGCCACTCCACCACCTCAACCAGTCCCTCGTCGAAGAACTGCCCCTCGTCGATCCCCACCACCACCGTGCGCTCCTGCACCGCCCGCAGCAGGGTGGCGCTGTCGGGCACCGGCTCCGCAGCCACCGACAGGGCGCTGTGCGACACCACCTGAGCCTGGGAGTAGCGATCGTCGATCGCCGGCTTGAAGGTCTGGGTGGGGATCCGGGCGATCTGGTAGCGCACCATGCGGCGAATCAGTTCTTCGCTCTTCCCGGAGAACATGGGGCCGCAGATCACCTCGACCCAGCCCCGGGAGTCGCGCCGATCCATGAGCACAGCGTAGCCGCCCCCCTGCCCGCCCGGCCGGGCGCTCAGAGCAGGAAGCGCTCCCCCGGCACGGGAGAGCGGCGCAGCCACACGGCGTGCGCCATTCCCAGGGTGAGAGCCACCGCGCCGTAGAACGAGCCCCCGTAGCTCATCAGAGGGAGCGGCAGGCCGGTGACGGGCATCAGCCGCTGGGCCATGCCGACGTTGACGAACACGTGGAAGACGACCAGGGCCGCGGCGCCCACCGCCAGCAGGTACCCGAAGCGGTCGCGCGCCGCCGCCGCGGTCATCAGCAGCCGCCACACCACCAGCGCGAAGAGGCCGAGCACGACGGCCGAACCGGCGAAGCCCAACTGCTCGGCCACTGCGGTGAAGATGAAGTCGGTGCGCTGCGCCGGGACGAAGGCCCCGTTCGTCTGCAAGCCCTGGGAGAGACCGCGACCGAAGAGCCCGCCGCTGGCAATGGCGATCTGGCTCTGGGTCTGGTTGTAGTTCAGGGTCAGCTCGGCCTCGCCGGAGTTCAAGAACCCGGTGAGCCGGTCCAACTGGTAGTCCTTGAGGATGTCTACCTGGAAAGCGATCACCAGGGCGATCACCGCGCCGACCAGCAGCAGGATGATGTGGCGCACCGAGGTCCCGGCCACGAAGAGCATGGCCAGCGCCACGAAGCCGAACACCAGCATGGTGCCGAGGTCGGGCTGCACGAAGATCAGGGCCGAAGGCACCGCCATCAGGGTGATGGTCTGCGCGATGCGCCGCCAGCCCAGCCGGCCCCCTTCCCCCGAGGACAGCAGCGCGGCCAGGGCCAGGATCATGGCCGGCTTGGCTACCTCGGCGGGCTGCAGGTCGATGGGGCCCAGCGGGATCCAGCGCTGCGCCCCGGAACGCATCGACCCGATGGGGGTCAGCACCAGCAGCAGGAGCAGCAGCGCCCCCCCGTAGGCATAGGGGGCCAACGCCTTCCACCGGCGATCGCTGAGCAGCGAGGCGGCGATGAAGACCACCACCCCGCCGGCCATGTAGAAGGCCTGGCGCACCATGTCACCGCTCGGGTCCAGACCGGCGGCTTCGTTGCGCGGGGCGGTGACCGTGTAGATCATCAAGAGCCCCACCGCGCTCAGCACGGCGGCGGCTGCGGCCAGCAGGTAGTCGGGCCGGGAGAGACGCCGGCGGTGCGGCAGGGAGACGCCGGCGGCGGTCATCAGTCGGTCTCCTCGCCGCCGCGGATGGCGCCCACCGGTTCGCCCAACAGGTACTGCAGGATGGCACGCGTCGTGGGCGCGGCGATCCGGCCGCCGGCCCCTCCCTCCTCGATGACCACCGCCACCACGAACTGCGGGTCGTCGAGCGGCGCCACCCCGACGAACCAGGCGGTGTCGATCTCGGAGACTTCCTCCACCACCGCCCCGGGGAAGGCATCGGGACGCTTGGCGGCGTAGGCTTCGGTGGCCCCGGTGATCTCACCCAGTTCGACCCGGCCGTCCGGCCCGGCCGCGTCGAACCGGGCCCGGACATCGGCGGCCGTCATCCCGACCAGGATCGCCAGGTTGGAGATGACCTCTTCCTCCCTCCAGGGCGGCACCCGACTGCGATCGACCACCAGCAGCCGGGTGGGAAGGCGGATCTGCGCCGTTCCGGTCTTGCCCCCCACCCGGTCCAGCGAGTCGCCGAAGTCCTGGAAAGCGGCGCGGGCGGTGCCCTTCGGCGATGCCACCACCCCGTGCAGGTCGGCGCGCAGGCTGGCGACGGTGGCCGGGGAGATGTCGATCTTCCGGACCACGCTGTTGACGTTGGTGAAGAGCGGCGCCCCCGCAGAATCGCGGATCTCCAGCACTACCCGCGGCTGCCAGAGCGTGCCCCCGTTGACCAGGGCGGCGAAGGCGTTGGCCAGCTGCAGCGGGGTGCACACCATCGCTCCCTGGCCGATGGCTACGTTCATCAGGTCTCCGCCCGACCAGCCGCCCTTCGCCCGCACCAGGCCCGTCTGGTTCAACTGGTGGTACTGGAACCACTGCCGGTCGGGAACGATGCCGGCCTGCTCGAAGGGGAGGTCGACGCCGGTGCGCTCCCCGAAGCCCAGCGCACGCGCCCAGTCCTGCAACAGGTTCTCGCTCGAGGCGAGGTCGGGGTTCTGCGAGTTCTCCCAAATCTTCAGGGCGATGCCCCAGTAGTAGTTGTCCGAGGACACCTCCAGCGAGGTGTGGATGTTGATCAGGCCGTGAACCTTCCAGTCCTTCAGCAAGGGGGTGTTGGGGAACTGCAGGTCGCCGTCGGCGTAGAAGGAAGTGGGATCGGTGGGGTCGAGGAGGTGGGCGTACTCGTCCTGCTCCACCGTCGGGTAGATCCCCTGCTCCAGGGCGAGGGTGTAGGGCACCACCTTGAAAGCCGAAGCCGGGGGATAGAGGCCCTGGATGGCAAAGTTGTTCAGCGCCGCCGTCCGCTGCAGGCGGGCCCACTCCTCCTCGCTGATGCGGCCGGTGGAGAAGAGGCTGGGGTCGTAAGCCGGAACCGAGGCCAGCGCCAGCACCGACCCGTTGCGCGGGTCCAGGACCACCGCCGCGGCGCGGATCGGCTGCTTGCCATCGCGGCGCGCCAACGACAGGCCATCGTAGAGCGCCCGTTCCACGAAGTCCTGTAGCTCCAGGTCGATGGAGGTGACCACGGTCCCCCCCGCCCGGGGCGGAACCTCGTCGATGATCCCCAGGATCTCACCGGCGGCGTTGACCCGGTAGGTGATCCGCCCGGGCGTCCCCCGCAGTTGACGGTCGTACTGCCTCTCGATGCCGAAGCGCCCCACCCGGTCCCGCGGGGTGATCTCGGGACGCTGCAGGTCCTCTTCGGCCGGGGCGCCGATGTAGCCGAGCACATGCGCCGCCGTCTCGCCCCGCGGGTAGACGCGCACCGGCACCGGCTCCACCACCACGCCCGGGAAGTCCTCGATGCGCTCGAGGACGAAGACCGACGTCGCCTCGGAGACCTCCTCGCCGAGAGTGAAGCGGGCCCCCGGACCGGCCTCCTCGAAGCGAGCCCGCAGGTCGTCCGCCGGCACCCCGAGCAGAGCGGCCAGGTTGTTGATCAACCCCTCCTCCCGCTCCGCGGGCAGCAGCTTGCGATCCACCACCAGTTGCCGGGTGGCCACCGTGCCCGCCAGCAGCTGCCGCCCCGTCCGGTCGAGGATGTCGCCGCGTGGGGCCTCGATGGTGACCACCCGTATCTGCTGCTGTTCGGCCACCTCGAGGGCCGACGCCAGGGTGGAGACCTGCAAATACCAGAGGCGCAGCAGGAGGACGGCGAAGAGGCCGGAGAAGATGGCTCCCACCACCGCCAGGCGCCAGGCGCGTCTCACCGGCCGATCCCCCGACGCCCGCCCCCCCGCTCTCCCAGGAGGCGGGTCGCCAAGGGCAGGACCAGCGGCGACAGGACGGTGTTGTACACCGCGGGCAACAGCATCTTCCGCACCACCTGGGCGTCGGCGAGGGTCTGCTCCCCGAAGATCGTACCGAGAAGGGCGTACTGTGCCAGCGCGACGAGCGAGATCAGGAACACCCCGGGGATGAGCAGGGTGGCGTCATCCTCAAAGCGCCGCCGCAGCCGCACCGTCGCGTAGGCGACGCAAGTGAGCACCAGGGACCACAGGCCCAAGGCGGTCTCCGACAGCAAGTCGAGCAGCAACCCGGTGCAGAAACCCACCGCCAGCGACGGCACCTGCCCCAGGTGGCGGCTCACCGCCAGCGCCACCAGCAGAGCCAACGCGGGGGTGGCGCCGAAGGGCCGCAGCCGCACGAACAGGGTCGTCTGCAGGGCCACCCCGAGGATCACGAGGGCGACGGCTACCGCCGTCCGGCGCCACTTCACGGGGTGAGAGTGGTCCCCGGCCCGGACCCGGTCGTGGTGGTCGTTTCGCGCGGAGGCTCGATGGGTTCCTCTCCCTCCTCTTCCGACGACCCGCCGCGATCACTGGTGAAGACCAGCACCTTCACGTAGTCCACCCGGGATAGCTCCGCCTCGGGTGTCGCCGTGGTGCGCAGCGAGAAGCCGACTTCGGCTCGCGCCGCCTCGGCTACCCGCGCCACCGGGATCCCGGCCGGGAAGCGGCCATCGGCGGTGACCAGCAGGTCGCCTTGCACGAGGGCGGCGTTGGTGTTGAACATCTCCAGTTGCATCGGGCCCCCGCCCCGACCGGTGAGAATGCCCGTCTCGCCGGTCCGTTCCACCCGCACCGCCACCCGCATAGTGGGGTGGGTGATGAGGCGGAGGCGCGCCGTGGTGGCGGTGACCGCCACTACCCGGCCTACCAGCCCTCCCTCGTCGATCACCGGCATGTCGACGGTGATGCCCTGCCGCCGGCCCTTGTCGATCAGCCGGATGCCCTCGAAGTCGGACGGGCCCGTGGCCAGCACTCGCGCCACCACCGCGTCCAGTTCTCCCGGGGGCTCCACGGCCAGGATTGCCTCCAGTTCCTCAACACGGCGCTGCAGGCTCTCCGTCTCGGCGAGCCGTCTCTCGAGGTCGGCCACCTGCAACCGCAGCCGGCGGTTCTCGTCACGCAGCCCCACCATGTCGGAGATGCCCTCGAAGAACCCGACTACCGGCCGGGTGACGAAGGCGGCGGCCTTCTGCACCGGGGTGAAGGCGGCCTGCACCCCATCGCGGAGGATTCCTCCCAGACCGGCCCCCGACGCCCGCAGGTCCACGGTGATCAGCATCAGCGAGAGCACGATCAGGCCCACGAACACTGCGGTGCTGCGCTCGACACGGGAAGGGCGCCACATCAATGGCCTCGCCGCGCCGCGCCGGCCCCGGCGGGCACGGCTACTCCTGGCCGGTGGTGGACAACACTTCCCGCAGCCGGTCGAACTCCTCGAGGCAGACCCCTGCCCCCAGGACCACGGTCTGCAGGGGACGGTCGGAGGTGATCACGGGCGTCCCCGTCTCGCTGGCGATGCGCACGTCGAGGCCGCGCAGCAGCGCCCCGCCCCCGGTGACCATGATGCCCCGGGCCATGATGTCGGCGGCCAGTTCGGGCGGGGTCTTGTCGAGGCAGTACTTGACCGCGTCGACGACGGCTTGCACCGGCTCCTCGATGCCCTCCCGGACCTCCTGGGCGCTGACCACCACCGTCTTGGGCAGGCCGGTGACCAGGTCCCGGCCGCGGATCTCCGCGCTCGGCTCGTCGGAGTAGGGCCAGGCCGACCCGATGGCCATCTTCAACTGCTCCGCGGTGCGATCGCCCAGGAGCAGGTTGTACTCCTTCTTGACGTAATCGATGACCGCCTCGTCGATCTCGTCGCCGGCGACCCGCACGCTGCGGGCCACGACGATGCCTCCCAAGGCGATCACCGCCACCTCGGTGGTGCCGCCACCGATGTCCACCACCATGGAGGCGGTGGGCTCATGCACCGGAAGCCCGCACCCGATGGCAGCCGCCATGGGCTCCTCGATGGTGTAGGCCCGGCGCGCCCCGGCGTGGTAGGCGGCTTCTTCCACGGCCCGTCGCTCCACCCCGGTGATACCGGAGGGCACTCCCACGATGATGCGCGGCCGGGCCCAGCGGCGCGGGGACACCTTCTTGATGAAGTAGCGCAGCATCCGCTCGGTGATGTCGAAGTCGGCGATCACCCCATCGCGCAGCGGCCGGATCGCCTGAATGTGCGCCGGGGTGCGCCCGATCATGCGCTTGGCCTCGGAGCCTACGGCCAGCGCCCGGTGGCTCCGCGTGTCGATGGCCACCACCGAGGGCTCGTTGAGCACGATGCCCTGGCCGCGCACGTACACCAGGGTGTTGGCCGTGCCCAGATCGATGGCCATGTCGCGATTCGTGAGCGACGAGAAGCTCGTCATAATCGCCCCCGTTGGGTTGTCCCGGAGTCTACCGCCTCAACCAAAGAACAGCCCGAGCTCCCGCGCCGCGCTGGCCGGCGAGTCGGAGCCGTGGACGATGTTCTCGGTGACGAGCAGCCCCAGATCCCCCCGAATGGTCCCCGGCGCCGCCTTCCTGGGATCGGTGACCCCCATGAGGGCCCGGACCACCTCGACGGACTCCTCTCCCTCCCATTCCATGGCCAGGACCGGGCCGCCGGTGATGAAGGCCTCCAGGTCGGGGTAGAAGTCCCGCTGGGTGTGCTCGGCGTAGTGGCGGGCCGCCAGGTCGGGGTCGATGGTGAGCATCCGAGCCCGGGTGAGGCGCAGCCCCTTGCGCTCCAGGCGGGAAACAACCTCTCCCACCAACCCGCGGCGCACTCCGTCGGGCTTCACCATCACGAACGTCCGCTGCACGGCCACCGGCCCTCCTCACTCCACTGCGACGAAGCGCGATGGTACCGCCTGCCGGAGCGGATCCGCCTTCCCGGCTCAGCCGCCCGGACCCAGACCCAGGGCGGTCCGCGCCTCTCCCACCACGTAGAGGGACCCGGTTACCAGCACCGGGTCGTCGCCGGCCAGGGCGGCGGCCACCGCCTCGGCCACCGTCTCATGCTCCGTTACCGGCACGGGAGTCTCACCGGAGGCCAGCGCGGCCACCTCGCCCGACGGCCGGGCCCGCGAGCTGCCGGCTGCTCGGGCGGTGTGGAACCCGGCGGCCGCCGGCGCCAGCAGCCGCAGCATGGCCGGGACGTCCTTGTCGGCCATCGCCCCGAAGACGACCGCCCACCGCCGGGTGGGGAACTCCTCAGCCAGGGCGGCGGCCAGGGCCCCGGTCCCCTCCGGGTTGTGTGCCCCGTCGAGCAGGACGAGAGGATCGCGCCGGACCACTTCCATGCGGCCGGGAGACCGGGCGGCCGCCGCCGCCTCGGCCACCGCCTGCGGGTCGAGCGCCCGGCCGAAGAAGGCCTCCACCGCGGCCACCGCCACCGCCAGGTTCACCATTTGGTGCCGGCCGTGCAGCGGCAAGCGGATCCCCGGGTAGGCCCGGTACACCCCTTCGAGGTCCGCCAGCCAGCCACCCACTGCGGGTCGGGCCTCGGCTACCGAGAAGTCCCGATCCCAGCACAACCAGGCCGAACCGGTGGCCGCCGCCCGCGCCCCCGCCACTTCGAGAGCCTCGGCAGGGAGGCGGCCGGTGACCAGCGTCCTCCCCGGTGCCAGGATGGCCGCCTTCTCCGCGGCGATGGCCGCCGTCGTGTCCCCGAGGTACTCGGTGTGCTCCAGAGAGATGGAGGTGATCACCGCCACCGCAGCGTCGAGGACGTTGGTGGCGTCCAGGCGTCCCCCCAGGCCCACCTCCACCACTGCGGCGTCGACCGCCCGAGCGGCGAACCAGGCGAAAGCCGCCGCTGCCGTCAGTTCGAAGTAGGTGATGCCGTCGCCGGTACGCTCCTCCAGGGCGGCGGCGAAGGGCAGCACCTCCTCGAGAACCGGGCCTAGGTCCTCGGGCGCCATGGGCTCGCCCCCCACCTCAAAGCGCTCCTCCACCGTCTGCAGGTGCGGTGAGGTGAACAGGCCGGGGTTCAGGCCGTGGGCGGCCAGCAAGCCCGCCGCCAGGCGCGCCGTGGTGGTCTTGCCGTTGCTGCCGGCGATGTGGATCGAGGGATAGCCGCGCTGCGGGTCGCCCATCAGGGCGAGCAGGGCCCTGATCCGCTCCAGGCCCGGCTTCACTCCCCGGCCGATGTGCCGGTCCAGGCAAGCGAGGGCGGCGGCGTAGTCCGTGCGCTACTCCAACGCCCGCAGCTGGGCACGCAGCTTCTCCAGGCGAGCCCCGGCCTCCGCCGCCCGGGCCTGCTCCTTCTCCACCACCGCTTCCGGGGCCCGCTGCCGGAACTCCGGGTTGGTGAGCTTGACCGTAGCCCTTTCCAGGACGGCCTCGGCGTCGGCCGCCGCCCGGCGCAGGCGCTCCCGCTCGGCAGAGGCGTCGGCTCCCGACAGAGCGGCGAACACTTCCACGGGCCCGGCGACGAGGCGGGTGTGCCCCTCGCCCGCCGGGGCGGACGCCGCCCAGGAGGGCGACACCGCCGCCAGGCTCGCCAACTGCTCCTGCCACCAGGGGGCGGCGACCCCTTCGGGGTCGTACACCGCCACCTCCACGGGGTGCCGCGGGGGCAGGCCGTGCTCGGCCCGGAAGCGCCGAACGGCGGCGACCGTCTCCTGGAAGGCGGCGAAGTTGGCGGGACCCTGGAACTCCGGGGGGTTCGGCCAGGCGGCGGCGGCCACGAAGCCCTCCCCGACCAGGTGCGACCAGAGCTCCTCGGTCAGGAAGGGCATGATGGGGTGCAGCAGGGCCAGCAGGTCGCGCAGCACCACGCCCAGGGTGCGAGCCACCGTCCCCCCGTCCGCCTTACGCAGCGGGGCCTTGGCCAACTCCAGGAACCAGTCGCAGACCTCGGACCAGGCGAAGCTGTAGAGCAGGCCGTAGGCCTCGTTCAGGCGGTAGCCGTCGAACGCTTCGTCGAAGCGGGCGGCCACCTCGTGGAGCCGGGAGAGGATCCAGCGCTCCTCCGGCGAGGGGTCGCCGGGGTAGCCGCCGGCGGGCGGCACCCCCTCCGCCGCAGTGTGGCCCAGGGCGAAGCGCACCGCGTTCCAGAGCTTGTTGCCGAAGCGGCGGGCCGCTTCCACCTGCTCCACCTGGAAGGGCACCGTGTCGTGGCCCGGGACGGCGTTGAGCACCAAAGCCAGCCGCAGCGCGTCGGCGCCGTGCTCGGCCACCAGGTCGAGGGGGTCGACGGCGTTCCCCAGCGACTTGGACATCTTGCGCTTGTCCGGCGCCTGGATGAGCCCGTGGATGGCCACGTCGCCGAAGGGCGGGCCTCCGACGAAGTGGAGGCCCATCTGGATCATGCGCGCCACCCAGAAGTAGATGATGTCGTAAGCGGTGACCAGGACGGCGTTGGGGTAGAAGGCCCGCAGGTCGGGGTTGTCGTCGGGCCAGCCCAGGGTGGAGAAGGGCCAGAGGGCCGAAGAGAACCAGGTGTCGAGGACATCGTCCTCCCGGCGGAGGGCGGCAGACCCGCAGGCGCAGGCCGCCGGGTCTTCCAGGGCCACCGTGACCTCACCGCAGGCCCCGCAGTACCAGGCCGGGATGCGGTGCCCCCACCAGATCTGGCGAGAGATGGTCCAGTCGCGCAGGTTCTCCATCCAGAGGAGGTAATGCTTCTCCCAGCGCGTCGGCACGAAGCGCACCTCACCCCGCCGCACCGCTTCGATGGCCGGCTCCACCAGCGGCCGCACCTTCACGAACCACTGCTCCGAGAGGTAGGGCTCGACCATGGTGCCGCACCGGTAGCAGTGGCCCACGGCGTGGGCGTAGGGCTCGGTACGGCGCAGGGCACCCGCCGCGGCGAGCGCCTCCTTCACTGCCGTACGCGCGTCGAAGCGGTCCAGGCCGGCGAAGGACCCTCCGGCGGCGGTGACCACCGCCTCCTCATCGAGCACGGTGAGGGCAGGAAGGCCGGCCCGCTCGGCGATCTCGAAGTCGGCGGGGTCGTGCGCCGGGGTCACCTTCACCGCCCCGGTGCCGAAGGCGGGGTCGACCGCCGAGTCGCCGACCACGGGAATCTCCCGGCCCACCAACGGGAGGCGCAGGGTGCGCCCGATCTGCCCCCGGTAGCGCTCGTCGTCGGGGTGCACCGCCACCGCGGTGTCCCCGAGCATGGTCTCGGCCCGGGTGGTGGCCACTTCGATGCCTCCGGGACCATCGGTGAAGGGGTATTCGATGTAGACCAGCTCGCCGGTGACCTCCTCGTGCTCCACCTCGATGTCGCTCAGGGCGGTGTGGCAGCGCGGGCACCAGTTGATGACCCGGCGGCCGCGATAGACGATTCCTTTCTCGTAAAGGCGCACGAACACGGTGCGCACCGCTCGGGAAAGCCCTTCGTCCATGGTGAAGCGCTCCCGGGTCCAGTCGCACGAGAACCCGAGGCGGCGCATCTGCTCGGCGATGCGGCCGCCGTGGTGCCGCTTCCACTCCCAGACTCGCTCGACGAACGCTTCCCGGCCCAGGTGGTGCCGGGTCAGGCCCTCGCCGGCCAGCTGCCGTTCCACCACGTTCTGGGTGGCGATGCCGGCGTGGTCGGTGCCGGGCACCCAGAGGGCGGCGTAGCCCTGCATCCTCTTGCGGCGAATGAGGGCGTCCTGGACGGCCATGTTGAGGGCATGGCCCATGTGCAGGGATCCGGTGACGTTGGGGGGCGGGATGACGATGCAGTAGGGCGGGCCGCCCGGGTTCTGCTCAGGACGGAAGACCCCGGCGGCCTCCCAGCGGGAGTACCAGTGAGCCTCGACCTGCTGCGGGTCGTACGCCGGGTCCATCGAGTCCTTCACCCATAGTGCCGGCCATCATAGGAGGCCGGAAAAGGAGGAAGGCCGGTGCTCGCACACCGGCCTTCACCCCCCTCCTCGCCCCGGGCGGGGACCGACGCCCCGGGCGATGGCTTCCTCCGCGCAACCGCCGTCACCCTACGCCCGTGCTGTGGCCGTCTCAACCACTTTCCGTGGCGGCCGGGGATCATCTCGCCGGCGCACAGTGACTAGTGCTCTGACCACAAACGTTCGCGCGTTTGGTTGTCATGCGGCGTGGGTGCGGGGTCGTCCCCAGCGTTGTTGTCGTTCGGAGCGGACGCGGGCCCTTTCGCGACGTTGCGCTTCGAGGAGTTG
>VGBK01000013.1 GCA_016870535.1 Actinomycetota bacterium
CACGCGCGCCCTCCGCAACCCTCCCCCCAACCCCCTCCCGCCGGAGCGGGAGGGGGTGCCACCCTCTCCTCCCCCGCGACGGCGGGGGAGGTGGCCCGCAGGGCCGGAGGGGGAAGCGAAGAGCGCGACCAAGCCCCACGCGCGCCCTCCGCAACCCTCCCCCCAACCCCCTCCCGCCGGAGCGGGAGGGGGTGCCACCCTCTCCTCCCCCGCCCCAGCGGGGGAGGTGGCCCGCCAGGGCCGGAGGGGGAGCCGGGCTCTTCTCCTCCCCCGCCCCAGCCGGGGAGGTGGCCCGCCAGGGCCGGAGGGGGAAGCGAAGAGCGCGACCAAGCCCCACGCGCGCCCTCCGCAACCCTCCCCCCAACCCCCTCCCGCCGGAGCGGGAGGGGGAGAAACCGCCCCCTCCGCAACCCTCCCCCTTAGGGGCCGCGCGGATTGGGCGAGCGGAGCGAGCCCCATCCGCCGGACCCCCGCCCGAAGGCGCAGCTTCTTCGGGCGGAACAGACCAAACCGCGGGCGAAGCCCACCGCCTATCCGCTGGCCCCCTTAGCCCCCTATAGCCCCCCCGGCAGGGGGAGGCACCTCACCGGCCGCCCCCGGCACGGGAAGCACCGCTCCCGGGAGAACCTCGCGCTGCGCGGCGGTGACCTGGAGGATGCCCAACTCGTCGAGGGCCACCGAGGTGTTGTCGCACCCGCCTTCGGCCCGCGCCTGGTAGTTGACCCTGACGTGGGCCGGGCGCAGTTCCTCCCCGGCGGTGGACACGGCGCGCAGGTCGCTCCAGCGCACCACCACCGACGGGTGCTCGCAGCGGGCGAACACCTCGGACCACACCATCGGCGAGTGCAGGTACTCCCCCCGGGTGTAGAGGTCCCGTACCACCCGGTGCTCGCCGCCGTCGAGGTCCTCCACCGTGCCCCGCCAGGCCCGCAGGCCCTCGGGGGCTTCCGGGGCCGGGGCCGGAGCCACCGTCAGGCGGTAACGGTGCCCCAGCCTCCAGGGGAACTCCCGGGTGTTGGGGTTGCGCCGCGGGCCCGGCAGCTCCGACGTGCTTCCCTCGAGCACCCGGGTCCCTCGCTCCGCCGGGCCGTATCCTCCGAAGTTCACCGCGGTCGACCCGGCGAGGCGGGGGTGCCACTGCAGCCCGAGGTGCGCCCCTCCCATCAGGCGCGGGCCGGCGCCGAAGGACGCCTGCAGCGCCCAGAAGTAGAGGCGGGGCACCGCCGGGGGCACCACTACCTCCAGCGTGGCCTCCACCTCCCGCAACGGCACCGGGTCGACCTCCCAGATCAAGTGGAACGACGAGGCGCCGTTGGTCGATCGCGGCTCCCCCGAGACGCGCTGGCGGGCTTCCCAGGCGGCCGCCGCCCGCTGCAGGTTGCGGCGGATCACCGGCTCACTCCCAGACTTCCTTGCCCTTCAAGACCTCGTCGCAGGCCCAGTGAGTCCACGGGTCTCGGCCGGCCTCGATGTCCCGCGCCACCATCCATGCCGCCACCCGCGAGTTGGCCAGGGGGTCGAAGACGCTGGCCCCCGGGTACCCGGCGGCCGCGGCTCGCGAGGCCCAGTGGATGGACTTGTGCTGGAAGAGGCCGTCGACGGTGGCCGTTGGATACCCCGGTGAAGACGACGGCGTCATCTGGAAAGGATCTCCCAGGCTCTCGCAGGCCACGATCTGCTTGGCGTGCTCGACCTCGGCCAGCAGCCGGTCGGCCACCCACTGCTTGCCGTCCTGAAGCAATCGCTGCGCCCGCTCGTCGAACGCCCGGCCAATTTGCCACCACCACTCCCGGGAAGTGTCTTTGAGGTACCCGTACCCGCGCGACCCTCGGCGGGTGTCGCACCCGTCGGGCAGCGTGGCGCTCCGGTTACAGGCATCCAGTTTCGGCCCGCCCTGGTAGGTGTCGCCGGATTCCGCGGGAATCGACGAAGAGGGCGGACGACCACTGGGCACCGACCGGCACTTCATGGGGGAGCCCAACACGCACTCCCCACCCCACAACTCGTCGAAGCCGTCCTGCCCGTAGAGAGCATCGGACCCGCGGCCGCCCTGCAGCAGGTCGTCGCCGGCGCCCCCCACCAGCAGGTCGTCGCCGTCGTCCCCCCAGAGGAAATCGTTCCCCGAGCCGCCGTAGAGGCGATCGTTCCCGGGACCGCCCTGCAACTCGTCGTCCCCCAGGCCGCCGTACAGCCGATCCCGTCCACCCCCGCCGAAGAGAAAGTCGTTTCCTGTCCGCCCGAAGAGGGTGTCGTTGCCGGGGCCGCCGTAGAGCAAGTCGCGACCGGCGCCCCCGTCGAGGAAATCGGAGCCTGCTCCCCCCCGGATCTCGTCTCTCCCATCTTCGCCGTACAGCCGATCGTTACCAAGGTCGCCGTGGAGGTCGTCGTTGCCCGGCCCGCCGTACACCACGTCGTCCCCCGGCCCGCCGTACACCACGTCGTTGCCCCCCCGGGAGCAGATGAGGTCGTTCCCCCCCTCGCCGTAGATGACGTCGGGTCCCGGAGTCCCGACGATCACGTCGTCCCCGGGGGTGCCCACGAAGGTGACTCCGGGGGTGACGAGGTGCGTAGCCGGGTTCCCGGCACAAGCGGCCGTCGTCTGTCCGGAAGCGCCGGCGGGCAATACCAGCACTGCCGCCAGGGCGGCCACCATCGCCGCAGGGCGCACACGCGGCGCGCGCCGGGAAGTCATGGGCCTCCTGTGGGTGGAAAGGACCGGCCCAGTATGCCATCCGAACCACGGTCTGCCTTCCGGTGCGGTAGCGTGGCCCTCTCGTGATCGAGTGCCTGTTCTGCGAGATCATCTCCGCCGGGCGGCCCGCCGACCTTGTCCTCGACGAGACCGAAGCCGTGGCCTTCCTCGACCAGCGCCCGGTCTTCCCCGGCCACGTGCTGCTGGTGCCCCGGCGGCACGTGGAGACCCTCGACGACCTGCCTCCCGAACTCGTCGCTCCGCTCTTCGACGCCGCCCGCCGCCTCAGTCGCGCGGTGCGACTGGCCGTCGAGGCCGACGGCTCCTTCGTCGCGGTGAACAACCGCATCAGCCAGAGCGTCCCCCACCTGCACGTCCACATCCTGCCGCGCCGCCGCCGCGACGGCCTGCGCGGCTTCTTCTGGCCGCGCCTGGGCTACGAGGACGAGGTGCACCGCTCCCGCACCGCCCGGGCCATCCGGGCCGCCCTGGACTCGGCTCCCTGACCTTCCGCCCCCACCCGGGTCACGCCATCGCCGGGCCGGTTCTCGACGCGACGTCGGCCCGGCGATGGCGCCGGGCCGACGTCTCTCCCGCTCCCCTCCCGCTACGACTTCTTGCCGAAGAGGCCTTTCAGGAACTCCATGAGCTTGCCCAGCAAGCCGGAGGCACCGCCGGCACCCCCCACCAGGCTCAGCAGCCCCGCCAGCCCGCCCGGAGCACTCTGCTCGATCTGGCGGCGCTCACCGGCCAGAGCCCCGGCCACGCCCGTAGCGTCGAGTCCCTGCTGCTGCTTCAACTGGCCCAGCGCCCCCATCATCAGGGGAGCCAGCGTCACGAGCAGGCTGCTCGACTGCTGCGGGCTCAGCCCGGTCTCCCGCCCGATGGCGGCGGCTACCGGGTCCTGCTTCTTCCCCAGGACGTGGCCCAGGATGGCGGCCCCGGGACCGGCCCCGGCGTTCCCCAGGAAGTCGCCGATACGCCCGAAGATGCTGCCGTCGTGGTCCTTGGCCAGCGCCTGGTCCAGGGCCGCCGCGCCCTTCGGCTTGGCGGCGTTGCCCGCCAGGGCGCCGGTGAGCACGCTCAGGCCGGTCTGCACCGCGCCCTGCGCCTGGTCCTGACCGATGCCGAGTTGACCGGCAATAGCGCTGATGCCGCCCGAGCCCAACTGCGACGTTATGAGATCGACAAGACCGGCGATGGCTTCCCCTTTCGACGTTGCGCGGAGTCTCGGCGCTCGGCAACAGGCTGTCAACTGGCCGATCCATCGAACGACGGCGCCCACCGGTCGGAGATCGCCCGGGCCGCGACCCAGGCCCCAAACCCCGGCATGTCGCCTCAAAGGAGCGCCCCGCCACGCGTACCGGCCCGGGCCAACCGCCCCTCTACCTCGCGTCTAGGGTCTGCCCCGGCGAAGGGAGAACCATGAACACGCCATCGGCCCTGCTCCGGTCCCTGGGAGGCCATACCCCCGCCGTTGCGGCCCGCCTGGAGCGCTGGCACGAGGAAGGCGCCGTCGCCCGCCTGTGGGCCAAAGACCATGCCCTGTGGATCCCGGAGCCTGCCCCGGAGATCGACAACCGCCTGGGCTGGCTGAGCCTTCCCGACGCGATGCGGCCGCAGGTACCCGTCCTGGAAGCCTTCGCCGCCGAGGTCGCCGATGCCGGCATCACCCATGTGGTACTGCTCGGTATGGGAGGCTCCAGCCTGGCGCCCGAAGTGTTCGCCCGCACCTTCGGCTCCCGCCCCGGCTACCCCACTCTCCTGGTGCTCGACAGCACCCATCCCGACGCGGTGCGTGCGGTGGACGAGCAGGCCGATCCGACCACCACCCTCTTCGTCGTCTCCTCCAAGTCGGGGACCACCATCGAGCCCAACTCGTTCTTCCACCACTGCTGGGAGCGCGTCGTCGCGGCGGCCTCGCGCCCGGGGAAGCACTTCGTCGCCATCACCGACCCCGGCACCTCGCTGGCCGCCCTGGGCGAGGAGCGGGACTTCCGCCGGGTCTTCCTGGCGCCACCCGACGTGGGCGGGCGCTTCTCCGCCCTGAGCCACTTCGGCCTGATCCCGGCGGCCCTCATCGGGGTGGATCTCACCCGCCTGCTCGACCACGCCGCGGCCACCGCCGACGCCTGCCGCCGCCACCCGGGAGGCAACCCCGGCCTCCTGCTCGGCGCGGTGCTCGGGGAGCTCGCCGCCGCCGGGCGCGACAAGGCCACCTACCTGGTCTCCCCCGCCCTGGCCGCCCTGCCCGCCTGGATCGAGCAGCTAGTCGCCGAAAGCACCGGCAAGCAGGGGGCCGGCATTCTCCCCGTGGCCGGCGAACCCGTGGCGGGGCCGGAGGCGTACGGCGACGATCGCCTCCTCGTCTACCTCGCCCTGGCCGGCGACCGGGACGACGCTCAGGTGGCCGCGCTCGGCGCCCTCGAGGCCGCCGGGCACCCGGTGGTGCGTCTGCACCTCAACCACCGGACCGAACTGGGCGCCGAGATGTACCGCCAGGAAGTGGCAGTGGCGATGGCGGGCAGCGTCCTGGGCATCCATCCCTTCAACCAACCCGACGTGCAGTTGGCCAAGGAACTGGCGGCGCGCGCCATGGCCGGTGAGGCGGCGGGCGAACCCATCCCGGCCGTCCCCGCTGCCGACTCGCCCCGGCTGGGAGCAGCCCTCCACGGTTTCCTGGCGTCGGCTCGCCCCGGCGACTACCTGGCGGTCCAGGCCTTCCTCGCCCCCACCCCGCAGGCCGAAGGCGCGCTCCAGGGCCTGCGCCGGGCGGTACGCGACGACCGGCGCCTGGCCACCACCCTGGGGTTCGGCCCCCAGTTCCTCCACTCCACCGGTCAACTCCACAAGGGGGGGCCCAACACCGGCCTCTTCCTGCAGGTGGTCGACGACGCCGCTCCCGACCTGCCCGTACCGGGTACCGCCTACTCGTTCGGCCGCCTCATCCGGGCCCAGGCCGACGGGGACTACCGGGCGCTGGCCGCCAAAGGACGCCGCGTCCTCCGCGTCGACCTGAACGACGACCCGGTGGGCGGCCTGGCAGCCCTCGAGGAGGCCGCCGGGGAAGAGGCTCTCATCTCCTGATCCCGGCAGGCCGCATCCGGTGAAGCCGCCGCGTAGGATCAGCCGCAGAGCAACCTGGAGGAACCATGCGGAGCAAGGTCGCCTGCGCCTTGGCCCTGTTGATCGTGGGCAATCTCGCCGTGCCGGCCGGCGCCTCCATCCGGACGGGGGCGGTGATCAAGGGGACCGTGACCGACGCGGTCACCGGAAAGCCCTTCCCCGCCGGCTACACCGTCGGGGTGGACGTCTTCGAGACCGGCACCCTGGCCCGCACCCGGGTGTGGATCGGGGATCCCGCCGGTAAGTACCAGATCACCGGCCTGCCCGCCGGGCAGTACAAGGTGCGGTTCCGGGTCTGGGACGGGTCGGACCGCTTGATCCGGTACCGCTGGCACAACAACCGGCCGACCTTTGCCGCCGCCACCGCAGTCACCGTCGGCACCGGCGCCACCGTCACCATCAACGGGAGCCTCTCCACCTTCGCCGGCGCCGCCGTCTCGGGCAAGGTCACCGAAAGGGGGACGGGGCTGCCCCTGGGCGCCAGCGGCTGCATCTTCGTCGAGCTGTTCGAGGCGAGCGGTATCTCGATGGGGGTTCTCAACGGCGTTGAACCCGACGGTACCTGGCGATTGCTCGGCAAGGCACCGGCGGGGTCCTGGGCTGCTCTCGCCGGATACTGGAAGTTCGTCGGCGGCTGCGAGCAGGGGCCCACCCACCTCGACACCTGGAGAGGCGGGGCCTCGGGCTACCCCCTGCACCCCGACGACGCCAGCGCCGACCCGGTGACTTTCGCCACCGCGAAGCGCTTCACGGTCGTCGCCGGCACGCCCCTGGGCAACATCAACCTGTCGATGCCGCCGGCCCCCACCTGCCGCGGCAAGACCCCGACCATCTTCGGCACCACCCTGGCCGACAACATCGTGGGGACTTCCGGCCGCGACATCATCAGCGGCCTCGCCGGCGACGACACCATCAAAGGCTTGGGAGGCAACGACCTCCTGTGCGGTGACGAAGGGAACGACCGCCTCTACGGCGGCCCCGGCGTCGACGTCGCCGACGGGGGGCCGGGTTCGAACGACATCTGCGTCGCCGAAACCGTGTTCCGCTGCGAGTCGTGAGCGGGGCCGCCGCGCCCCGAACCGCCCGCCGCGGCGGGGTTCTTCGCTTCTACGGGAGTTCGCAGGAGACCAGCACGCTCCCCGACAGGCAGGTGTCGGTCCCCAACCCCCCGTAGAGCTTGTCGTTCCCCGCTCCTCCGTCGAGGTAGTCGTCACCCTGTCGGCCGCGCAGGATGTCGTCCCCGCCGTACCCGAGCAACCGGTTCGACCGGCCGTTTCCGGAGATCACGTCCCCATAGGGCGAGCCCAGCACGTTCTCCACCTCCCAGATCAGGGAGCCGATGGCCGGGCTGCCCAGGGAGTCGAAGTGGCCGTAGGCCAGATCGACGCCGAACCCGACAGGGGCCAAGCGAAGGTCGAGGGTGTCGATCCCCGGACCGCCCCAGATGTCGTTGTCGCCCCAGGCGGTTATGACGATACGATCGCGACCCGCGCCTCCTTCGACCGTCCCGGTGAAGTTGGCCGCGCCGGGCCCGGGGTAGATGACGTCGTTCCCGTCCCCGCCCAGCAGGAAGCCGTCGCCGCCCTCCTGCCCGAAGATCCGGTCGTTGCCCGGGCCGCCGTCGAGCAGGTCCCCCCCGGGCCCCCCGTAGATGGTGTCGTCGCCGTAGCCGCCGCAGATGCGATCGCGGCCTCCCTTGCCGTAGATGACGTCGTTGCCGCCCAGGCCGATGATGACGTCGTCCCCGGAAGTCCCGTGAATGACGTCGTCCCCGGCGGTGCCCAGGTGGCCGGGGGTGGGAGGCAGGCCGAAGCAGTTGGGCCCCCCGGCAGCCCCCGCCGGCGCCGCCGCCGCCACCAGACCGCCCAGCACGACCAGGAGCAAGAGCCTGTTGACCCGCATCACTACCTCCCGTTCTCTCTCTGCCTCACCCGACCTCAGTCCGCTCGGCCCGCCTCGCCGCCTCGATGGCGCTCCACCGCCTCAACGGCCGGCGGCCAACGCCTCCCGCAGGAGCCCCCAGGTGGCCTCCAGGTCTTCCGGAATCACCCGGGTCTCCCCCACCGTGGTGACGAAACCGGTGTCGCCCGACCACCGCGGCACCAGGTGGAGGTGCAGGTGATCGGGGACTCCCGCCCCGGCGACTCGGCCCAGGTTGCAGCCGAGGTTGAACCCTTCGGGGCGCAAAGCCTCGCCGCAGGCCTGCTCGGCTCGTACCAGCAAGCGCCAGATCTCCTCGACCTCGGCGGCAGTGAGGTCGGCCGGGTCGGCAGCATGCCGGTACTGGCTCACCATCAGGTGGCCGGTGGTATAGGGGTACCGGTTCAGCACGCTGAAGGACAGCGCTCCCCGTTCCAGGATCAGAGCCGCGGCGTCGTCCTCGCCGGGGAGACGGCAGAACAGGCACCCGGCCTCGTTCCACTCATCCGCCGAGCGAACGTAGCGGCTGCGCCACCCGGCCCAGAGGGTCTCCACGACCCGAGCCTACTGCGCCCGCCGTTCAGGAGCGCACCGCACCCGCGATGGACTCGTAGAGGAAGGGCAGGGAGGTGTCCATGCGATAGTCGACGTTGGTGTGGTCGTCGTCGAACTCCTCGAAGCGGTGCGGGATGCCGGCGGCGCGCAGGGCCCGCACGAAGGCCCGGGCCCCGTGCACCAGGTGGTACTGATCGTTCACCCCGCAATCCAGGTAGAGGCCGCGCAACGACCTCAGGTTCTCCCGGCACTGCTCCTGCTTCACCAGTTCCACCGGATCGTGAGCCTTCCACGCGGCCCAGCGCACCTCGTCCATCTCGGCCGTCTCGGGGTCGACCGGCAGGCGAATGCCCTTGGGTGCCGCCGGGTCGGGGTCGTACGAGGCGGCCATGGCCACCATCTCCATGTGGTGCAGCCACTCGTCGGTGGTCTTGGGCGCCGCAGCGAAGGCCTCCAGGAAGGGAGCCACCCCTCCCTTAGCGGCCAGGAAGCGCGCCGTGGCGGGCAGGTGGGCGCGGTAGCAGAGGTCGAACGCCATGTCGCCCGAGTGGCAGGCCACCGCTCCCCAGGCCTCCGCCCGCCGCAGTCCGTGGACTATGGAGCCGTAGCCCCCGGAGGACTTGCCGAACACCGCCCGGTGCTCGCGCCCCGGGAGGAGGCGGAACTCGGCTTCCAGACGGGGCAGCATCTCGTCGATCAGGAAGGCCTCCCAGCGCCCCATGGCCGCCGAGTCGATGTACTGGTTCCCACCCAGCGAGGTGAAGCAGTCGGGGAAGGCGGCCACCACCGGCCCCATGCAGCCCTCCTCGACCAGTCGGTCGAGGCGCTGCGGGACCGACTCGCCGAAGGCCTTCCAGTTGAGGTGGGCGAGGCCGCTCCCGGTGAAACCGACCAGGTCGACGAACAGGGGATAGCGGCGCGCCGGGTCGTCTGCGTAGCCGGGCGGCAGGTAGACCGCCACGAGGCGGCGGGTGGGATCTCCCAGGAGGTTGCCCTCCAGGGCGGCGGAGGCGATCTCGATCTCGACCAGGCGGCCGCTGGGCCGACGGAAGTTATGGACGGGCACGGCTCTCCTCGGGATGGGGGCAGCCGGACTATGCCAGGCGGGCGCCGCCGCCGCTAGCGTGGATCGGGAGCAACGTGGCCGTCGTCGAGATCCGCTGCTACGCCGAACTGAACGACTTCCTCGCGCCCGCCCGTCGGCAGCGGCCCTTCGACTACTCGGTCGGTGCGAGAGCCGGCGTCAAGGACGCCCTGGAGGCCGCCGGAGTGCCTCACCCCGAGATCGACCTGATCCTGGTCAACGGCGAACCGGCTGGCTTCGACCGCCTCCTGGCCCCAGGCGACCGGGTGGCCGCCTACCCCCGGTTCCGCCGCCTGGAGGTGGGCGCCATCTCGCCCGTCCACCTGCCCGCGCCGGGCGTGTGGCGCTTCGTCCTCGACGGCCATCTGGGGCGCCTGGCCCGCCATCTCCGCCTGCTGGGATTCGACGCGGCCCACCGGCCGGAGACGGAAGACGCCGATCTGGCCGCAGCCGCCGCCACCGGCGACCGCGTCCTCCTCACCCGGGACCTGGGCTTGCTGAAGCGAGGGGTGGTGCGCCGCGGCTACCGCGTTCGGCGCACCGACCCCTTCGAGCAGGTGGTCGAGGTGATCCGGCACTTCGACCTGGCCGGCCGCACCGACCCCTTCGCCCGCTGCCTGCCCTGCGGCGAGACGCTGGCGTCCACCGACACCGAGCAGGCGGCCGCCCGGGTGCCGCCCGGGGTCGCCGACCGCCACACCGACTACCGGCACTGCCCGCGGTGCGGCCGCCTGTACTGGCGAGGAACCCACTACGCCCGCCTCCTGGCGCTGGTGGAGAGGGTACGCGCCGCAGTTGCCGCTCCCGACTGAGGCAGCCGACCACGACCCGGCGTAGCATGCGCCCGCCATGTCCGGCACCCGCCGCTCCGGCCTGCTGCTGCACCCCACCAGCCTTCCCGGCCCCTACGGCATCGGCGACCTCGGCCCCGAGGCATACCGGTGGCTGGCGTGGCTGGCCGAGACCGGTTGCACCTACTGGCAGGTCCTGCCACTAGGACCTACCGGCTACGGCGACTCCCCCTACTTCTGCTTCTCCGCCTTCGCCGGCAATCCCCTTCTGGTGAGCCCCGACCTACTGGCGGCCGAGGGCCTTCTGACGCCGTCCGATCTGGCCGACGCGCCGGCGTTCCCCGCCGACCGGGTGGACTTCGGCCAGGTGATCCCCTGGAAACTGGCCTTGCTCGATCTTGCCTTCGAGCGGTTTCGCACCGCTCCGCCGAAGGCCGCCACCGACCTCTACCGCCGGTTCCGGAAGACCCAGGCCCACTGGCTCGACGACTACGCGCTGTTCATGGCCCTCAAGGAAGCCCACGGCGGCGGACCCTGGACGGAATGGCCGGCGCCTCTGCGCCACCGCCGTCGCGACGCCCTGGCCTCGGCCCGCTCCTCCCTGGAGGCCGAGAGCCAGCGCCAGGCCTTCCGGCAGTTCCTGTTCTTCGAGCAATGGGGCCGGCTGCGGGCTGAGGCGCAGCGCCTGGGGATGAGGATCCTGGGCGACGCTCCCCTGTACGTCGCCGGGGACAGCGCCGACCTCTGGGCCCACCCCGGCCTCTTCAAACTGGATGGCGACCTCAGGCCCACCGTGGTGGCCGGAGTGCCGCCCGACTACTTCACCGAGACGGGCCAGTTGTGGGGCAACCCCATCTACGAGTGGGAGCATCATGCGGCGGACGGCTTCGCCTGGTGGATCTCCCGGCTCCGAGCCCTGCTGGGGCTCTCCGACCTGGTGCGCATCGACCACTTCCGGGCCTTCGTGGACTACTGGGAGGTGCCGGCCGGCTCTCCGACGGCGGAGTCGGGCCGCTGGGTCTGGGGGCCCGGCGCCGCCTTCTTCCACCACGTTCGCCGCGCCCTGGGGGGCCTGCCGATCGTCGCCGAGGACCTGGGCGAACTGCATCCCGAAGTCCCCGCCCTCCTGGCCGAACTCGGCCTGCCGGGCATGAAGATCCTGCAATTCGCCTACGACGGCGACCCGGGCAACCCCTTCCTGCCGCAGCACCACACCGAGAACTGCGTCGTCTACACCGGCACCCACGACAACGACACCACGGTGGGCTGGTATCGGTCGCTCCGGCCGGCGGAGCGTCGGATGGTGCGCGCCGCCCTGGGCAGCCGCGGCCGCCACATCGCCCAGGATCTGATGCGGGAAGCCTGGGCCTCGCCGGCCTTCCTCGCCGTGGCCCCCATGCAGGATGCGCTCGAAGCGGGCCCGGAGGGGCGCATGAACACCCCCGGTAGGCTGGGCGGCAACTGGTCCTGGCGGCTGCCGCCGGGAAGGCTCACCCGATCTCGCCGGGACAGGCTGGCCGCGCTCAACCGCGAATCCGGACGCTTCCGACCGAACTAAGCCTCCGGCAGCGGCAGGGCGCCGGCGAGCGGGCCCAGTTGGTCGGGGAGGCGCAGCCAGGCCTGCTCGTAGAGGGCGCGGTAGGCCCCGGCGAGCTTCGCATCGGGCCCGACGATCACCCCCGAGCCCACGGCGGCGGCGCTCACGGCGGCGGCGCCGGCGGCATGATCCGGGTACTCCCCGGCCCCCACTCCGCCCAGCACCGCGGCTCCCAGAGCGGCCGGCTCCCCGGCGCCGGCCACCTCGAACTCCCTTCCGGTGATGGTCGCCTTCATCTGCATCCAGAGCGGGAGGTTCACCGCACCCCCCAGGACGCGCACCCGTGGCGAGACCACCCCCAGGTGCTCCGCCATCCAGACGAGGTTGTGCCGCAGGGAGAAGCAGGAGGATTCCAGAACGGCTTGCAGCAGGTCGCCACGGCTGTGCCCGGTGGTCAGCCCGACGAAGGCGCCCCGCGCTCGCTCGGGCTCGAAACGCGGCGAGGCGCCCCGCCCGAACTGCGGGAAGCACATGGCCCCTGTCGGCCGCAGCGGCGAGCGGATCTCACCGAACATGCGCCCGTAGGCGTCGGGTTCGTCATCGGGCCACCGCCAAACCTCGCGACGAAGCCAGTCCACCAGTCCCCCCGCCAGGCCCACCGAGGCCAGCAGCACCATGCGCCCGGGCACCACGTCGGCGTAGCAGTTGACGTGGGCCGCCAGGCCGGCGTCCCCCGCCGGCGCCCGGGCCACCGAGGCCACGAGCGCCTCGGCACTGCCCGTGGAGTCCACCGGCATTCCCTCGGCACCACCGGCCACGAAGGTGGCGCACACATGATCGTGCCCTCCCAGCACCACCGGAGTGCCGGCCCGCAGCCCGGTGGCCGCGGCGGCCTCGGGGGTCACCCGCCCCACCATGGTCCCCGACTGGCCGGCAGGGGGCATCAAGCGCGCCTCCAGACCGGCGGCCGCCAGCAGCTCGGCGGACCAGTCCCGCTTCTCGCGGTCGAACAGCATGGTGCGCGCCGCCACCGAGTAGTCGGTGCAGGGCGACCCGGTGAGCCTCAGGACCAGCCAATCCTCGGTGGACAGCCAGGCGGCGGCGTGTTCCCAGACCTCGGGTTCGTGGTCGCGCACCCACATGGCCTTGTTCGCCCCGAACAGCCCGTCGAGCGTCTGCCCGCTGATGGCGTAGACGCGCTCGCTGCCCAGCGCCTTCTCCCAGTACTCGGCGTAGCCCGCGGCCCGGATGTCGAACCAGGCGATGATCGGGCGCAGCGCCCGGCCGTGGGCGTCGACCGGCAGCCCGGCTTCCCCCACCGTCGCCGCCGCCACCGCCGCCGGCTCCACCCCGGACGGCAGCGCCGCCACCGCCTCCCGAAGGGCGGCCGCGGCGGCCGCCCATAGGGCTTCCCCATCGATGTCGGCCCACCCCGGACGAGGCCGGGAAGTCGGAGTCGGACGGCGGGCGAGGGCCAGCAGGGTGCCGTCGAGGGCGAACGCCCCGGCCCGCACCTCACGGGTGCCGGCATCGAGGCCGATGAGGCAGGCCGGGCTCACGGTCGCCAGGCTAGAAGGTCCGGCTCAAGGAGTCTCGAAGGGCAGGCCCGCCTCGGCCCAGGCCACGATGCCGCCGCCGATCTCCGTAACCCCCAGGAAGCCCATGCCGCGCATCATCTCCCGCACCTCGCCGGAGCGGTTGCCGGTGCGGCAGTAGATGACGTAGGGGGCCAGGCGGTCGAAGGCGGCGAGCCGGTCGCCGAAGTCGGCGGCGTAGTAGTCCAGGTTCACCGCCCCGGCCAGGTGCCCGGTGCCGAACTCGTCGGGGGTGCGCACATCGAGGACCACCAGGCCCGGTGGAGCCGAATCGATCAGGGCCGCGGCGTCGGCCGGGGAGACGGTCTCGATCACCGCGGCGGGCGCCGCGGTGCCGCCTTCGCCGCCGCAGGCTGCGGCCAGCACGCCCAAGACGACGACCAGGACCACCACCAGGCTGGTGCGCACGGACTCCTCCTGAAGGAACGCGCCGGGCACTATGGCGGCGTCGGGCGGCCGACACAAGCCGGGAAGGCCTAGTGTGCGTCCCATGCGATCCAAGTGCGCCGACTGCGCGATGCGCCGCAAGGCCGAGGCCGCGCCCAACAAGCTCATGTCCCGGCTCTGGCGCTGGCACACCAAGTGGTGCCCCGGCTGGAAGGCCTACCAGCGCGAACTGGGGGAACAAGCCTCCTGACGGGGGGATCCCCCGGCGGCGGGCAGCGGAGAGGCCCCGCCTGCAGCGGCTAGCCTTTCCCGGTCACAGGAGGGTAGGTAGGCATGCTGCGACACGTGGTCCTCTTCCGCTGGAAGCCGGGCACCACCCCCGAGAGGATCGAGGAGATCGAGGACGCCTTCCGCGCCCTGCCCGCCAGGATCCCCCAGATCGCCGGATTCGAATGGGGCCGGGATGTCAGTGTGCAGGGCCTGAGCCAGGGCTTCACCCACTGCTTCGTAGTCACCTTCGCCTCGGAGGCCGACCGGGACGCCTACGCCCCTCACCCGAATCATCTCGCCTTCATCGCGCTGAGCCGGCCCCACGTCGACGGCTTGCTGGTGCTCGACTACTTCGCCGGCAGCTGAGAGCGGAGATGGCCGCGGGCGACGTGCAGCAAAGGGCCCGGGACCTGTTCCTGGACGACGCCAACACCTTCGGTTGTGCCGAGACCGCCCTCGTCGTGCTGCAGGAGCACTTCGCCCTCCCCGACGCCGGGAACTCCTCCGCCGCCATGGCCCTGAACGGGGGCATCGCCTACAGCGGGGGGATGTGCGGGGCCGTCACCGGTGCCGCCCTGGCCGCCGGCCTCCTGGCAGGGAGGCTGATCCCGGATCACCTCCGGGCCAAGGCCGAGGCCCGCCGGGTCGCCCAGGCGCTCCTGGCCGAGTTCACCGCGGAGTTCGGCTCCTCAGACTGCCGCCGGCTCACCGGCTACGACTTCACCCAGCCGGGGGAGCATCACCGTTTCATCGAGAGCGGCATCTGGCGGGAGGCCTGCCTGCGCCAGATCGAGTTCGCCGTAGGGCGAATGGGACGGCTGGTCGCCGCCGCCTGGGAGGCCGCGCCCTCACCCCCCACCTCTGCGCCGGCCTGAGCCCGGCAGGCACCGGCCTTCCCCGGCGCCTTCGCCGCCGCGCCCCGCCGGCCTCCGGCTCAGTTGACGGGCCATGACCTGCGTCGTATCGTGGCACCGCTCGATAATCGATGATTGCCCGAGCCCTCGATCACGGGCCGAGAAGGGGACGCATGCTCAAGTCGGTGCGGCGCGATGAGGTCCAGGTCGTCCATCTCCCGGGTCGCGATTGGCTCCTGTACGTGGGGCCGGAGAGCGTGGGGGCCCAGAACCTGACGGTCGGCTATTCGGTCTTTCCCCCGGGCTCCGCTCCCCCGGGACACGTCCACCCGACCCAGGAAGAGGTCGTGTTCTGCGTGGCCGGACGCGGCGAACTGGTGAGCCCCGAGGGCAGCGTCCCTCTGGAGCCGGGCACCGCCGTCTACATCCCCGTCGGCGTCCACCACGCCACCGTCTCGCTCGGACCGGGGAACCTGGAGCTGGTCACCTCCTTCTCCCCGCCCGTAGTACCCGGATCGTGGGACAAGAAGGTCGAGTAGCGACGGCGCGAACGCCGAGGAGGCAGCCAGTGCAGAGCGGCTCCGAAGCAGCCGGCCTCAGTGTGGCCGAGCTGGAGGACCTGGCCCGACGCGGCCGGGCCCACGTCATCAAGGCAGTGGCTCACGCCGAAGGGGGCCACATCGGCGGTCCCTTGTCGGCCATGGACATGATGATCGCCCTGTACTTCCGCATCATGCGGGTACGCCCGGAAGAGCCGGACTGGCCCGACCGGGACCGCTTCGTGCTCTCCAAGGGGCACAGCGCCATCGCGCTGTACACCGCGCTGGCGCTGCGGGGCTACTTCCCACTGGAGGAACTGGCCACTTTCGATGCCATCGACTCCCGGCTCCAGGGCCACCCCGACATGGCCCTCACCCCCGGAGTGGACATGGCCTCCGGTTCGCTGGGCCTGGGCTTCTCCGGCGCCCTCGGCATAGCCCTGGGAGGACGAGCGGCACGCCGGGACTTCACCACCTACGTGTTGCTGGGCGACGGCGAGTGCAACGAGGGCATAGTCTGGGAAGCGGCTCACGTCGCGCCGCGCTACGCGCTGGACAACCTGGTGGCCATCATCGACCACAACAAGCTGCAGCAGTTCGGCTGGCGGGGGAAGACCGCGAGCGATCGGCTGCCCCCCTACACCGGCACGCAGTTGGCCGACCGCTGGAGGGCCTTCGGCTGGGAAGTGATGGAGATGGACGGCCACGACATGACCCGGGTCATCTCCACCATCGAGGCGGCCCGCGACTACCGGGGCGGCCCGGTGGCCATCGTGGCCCATACCATCAAGGGCAAGGGAGTCTCCTTCATGGAAGGCAACTACGAGTGGCACACGCGCGTGCCCACCCCCGAGGAGCTGGCCGAGGCCCTGGCCCAACTCGGCGAGACGGGCGCCGCCGCCGACCGAGGAGGTGCCGCGTGACCCTCGCCGACGGCAAGGCCCTTCGCGTCGCCTTCGGCGAGACCGTCGCCGAACTGGGCTCTGCCGACCCCCGCATCGTGGTCCTCGACGGCGACCTGGGCAGCTCGACCCGGGCCGACATCTTCGAGAACGCCCACCCCGACCGCTTCTTCCAGATGGGGATTGCCGAGCAGAACCTGCTCGGCGCGGCGGCGGGCATGGCGACCGTGGGCTTCATCCCGTTCGTTTCCACCTTCGCCTGCTTCGCCGTGGCGCGTGCCCTCGACTCGGTGCGAGTGCTCATCGCCCAGCCTCGCCTGAACGTGAAGGTCGTCGGGGGCTACGCCGGCCTCCTCGCCGGCATGACCGGCAAGACCCACCTCATCTTCGACGACATGGCGATCATGCGGGCCATGGCCAACATGGTCGTCATCGCGCCCGCCGACGAGATTGAGGCCCGGCACGCCATCAGGGCGGCGGCGGCCTATCAGGGTCCGGTGTACCTGCGGCTCACCCGGCAGGCCTCCCCGGTGCTCTTCGACGACTCCTACCGGTTCGAACTGGGCAGGGCGGTCGTGGTTCGTCCGGGGCGCGACGTCACGGTGTTCGGCACCGGCACCCAGACGGTGCGCGCCTACCAGGCCGCCGAGCTGCTGGCCGCGGAAGGCATCGATGTGCACCTGGTGCACCTCCCCACCGTCAAGCCGCTCGACGAGGACGCCGTGGTGGCGGCGGCGCAGGCCACCGGCCTGGTGCTGACCACCGAGGAGCACACCATCATCGGGGGCCTGGGAGGGGCGGTGGCCGAGACCCTGGGCGAGAGGTTCCCGGTGCCGCTGCGGCGTCACGGCCTGGCCGACACGTTCGGCGAGTCGGGCCCCGATGCGGCGCTCCTGGAGAAGTACGGGATTTCCGTGACCAAGACGGCCGAAGCCATCCGGGCCTTCGTGCGCGCCCGCCGGACATGAGGCGCCGGGCCCGGGTGGCAGATGAGGTGAGCAACGGCGAGAGGAAGAGAGTATGAGCCTGCTGGACAAGTTCCGCCTGGACGGCCGGGTCGTGCTGATACCGGGCGGGGGCGGCGGGATCGGATCGGTACTGGCTTGCGGCCTGGCTTCGGTCGGGGCCGACGTGGTGATCATCGAACGCACCCGTGAGCTGGGAGAGCCGGCCGCCGAGAAGGTGCGCGCCGCGGGCTGCCGCTCCCTGACCGTAGCCGGGGACATGACCAAGGAGGAGGACGCCGATCGGGCGATCGCCGAGACCCTGGCCGAGCTCGGGCGGCTCGACGTCATCATCAACGCCATCGGCGGCGGGGCGGGCAAGGTGCTCTATCCGGCCCACGAGTACCCCCGTGATGCCTGGGACTGGATCTTCGAGCTCAACATCCGCGCCAACCTGCTGCCCACCCAGGCGGCGGTGCGGGCCATGATCGCCGCCGGGAACGGCGGCCGGGTGCTCAACATCTCCTCGGTCCGCGCCGCCCTCGGGATCAACGCCGGCTACTCCGCCTACGTGGCGGCCAAGGGCGCCATCAGTTCCCTGACCCGGCAGATGGCCACGGAGTGGGCGCCCTACAACATCACGGTGAATGCCATCGCCCCGACCTTCGTCGATACTCCGCAGGTGGCCATGTTGCTGGAGGATCCCGCCTTCAAGCAGGGCGTGGTGGCGCGCATCCCGCTGGCCCGGGTGGGAACGCCCGAGGATCTGGTGGGCGCGGTGCTGTTCTTCTGCTCCGACGCCTCGTCGTTCGTCACCGGGCAGATCCTGCACATCGACGGCGGCCTGACCGCCACCCAATGAGCAACCGAGCGCCGGAAACGGTAGGAAGAGAGATCAGGCGACCATGCAGCAAGTGACGCCCCGCGTCTTCACCGACACCACCATGCGGGGATGCAACCCCAGCTTCGTGGTCACCTCGGATGGGGTGGTGGTGATCGACACCCCGCAGCTGCCCACCCGGGCGGTGGCCATGCGGCGCCAGGCCGAAGCGCACGGGCCCGTCCGCTACCTGATCAACACCGAGCACCACGTCGATCACATCTTCGGCAACTACTACTTCCGCGGCGCGGGGCCGGTGATCGCCCACGTCGAAGTGGCGCGGAACTTCATGCTGAAGAGCCAGCACCCCAGCCCCTACGACTACGCCCGCGAAGCCCTGCCCACCGACGATCCCGAAGGGGAGGCGATCTTCCCCGACGAGGACACCTACTTCCAGGATCCCAACCGGCCGGCGATCACCTTCACCGAGGATCTCACCCTCCGGGTGGGCGGGCACACCTTCGAACTGCTGTTCACCCCGGGGCACACCGTGGGCCAGATCGCGGTGCACGTCCCCGAGGAGCGGGTGGTCTTCACCGGTGACACCATCTTCTGCGAATGCCAGACCTGGCTCTACGTGTCGAACGTCGACCAATGGCTGGCCGCCCTCGAACGCATCCGCACCCTCGACGTGGACCACATCGTCCCGGGCCACGGCCCGGTGACCACCCGCGCCTACGTGGACGTGCAGCGGGCTTTCCTGCTGGAGTGGGTCACCGCAGTGGCCACCGGGATCGCCCAGGGCTGGAGCAAGGAGGAGTGCCTCGCCCGCATCTCTTTCGCCGACCGCTACCCGGTGGACGTCGGCCAGGAGTACATGATGGACCACATCCAGCGGGAGAACGTGGCCGCCCTCTACGACAAACTGGCGGCCGGCATCCGGCCCTAGCGTCGCCGGCCCCGCCGCCCCGCCCGGGGCCACCCAGCAACAGGAGCGCAACGACATGACCGAGGGCCCCGCCGACCAGTCCCCGGCTCCCAGGGACCGCCGGCTCCGCACCGCGGCGTCCTACTACGCCGCCTACCTGCTGCTCGGCCTGGTGCTCACCTCCGTGGGGCCCGGCATGGACGCCCTCCAGGAGCAGACCGGCTCCACCAAGGCCGCCGTCGGCCTCCTGGTGGTGGTGATCTCCCTCGGCTACATGTCGGGGTCCGTGGTGGGGGGCCGCCTCTACGGCAGGCTGGAAGGCCACCGCGTGGTGGCCGCCTCGCTGCTGGCCATGGCCCTGCTCACCGTCACCATCCCGTGGCTGGGGGCGCTGTGGCTGCTGATTGCCATCTTCTACCTCGTCGGGGTGGCCCTGGGAATCATGGACGTCGGCGGCAACACCCTCCTGGTCTGGCTGTACGGCGGCGATGTCGCCCCCTACATGAACGCCCTCCACCTCTGCTTCGGCATCGGGGCCTTCATCGGCCCCCTCGTGATGAACGGCTTCGCCGCCGCCACCGGCAATGCGATCAATACCTACTGGCTGTATGCCGCCCTTATGGTCCCGGTCGCCCTCTGGCTGGCGCGCCTGCCCAGCCCGCCCCGCCCGGCTGCCGCGGCGGAGGCGGCCGGGAGCCTCCGCCGCGCCCTGCGCGGCCACGCCCTGCTGGTCATCCTCATCTCCGCCTTCTTCTTCATGCACATGGGCGCCGAGCTGGCCTTCGGCGCCTACATCACCTCCTACGCCGACGACCTCTTCTACTCGGAGTCGCTCGCCCGGGTGGTGAACTCCATGTTCTGGGGTGGGCTGGTGGTCGGCCGCATCATCGCCGTGCCCCTGGCCCTTCGCCTGCGGGCGGGGGCGATGCTCCAGATCGACCTCCTGGGCGCCGGCGCGGCCATCGCCCTCATCGCCCTGCTCCCCGGCTCGACCGCGGCGCTCTGGGTCGGAACCATCGTCCTGGGGATGAGCATCGCCTCGATGATCCCCAGCAGCATCAACTACGCCGGTGAACGCATGCCGATCACCAGCCAGGTCACCGCCGTCTTCCTGATAGGAGGCAGCCTCGGGTCGACCGTCCTGCCCCTCATCGTGGCGCAGTTGTACGGCGACGGCGCCGCCGCCCGGCCCGAAATGATGGTGTACGTGACCGCGGTCGCGGTCGCCGCCGCGGTGATGCTGTTCGCCGCCATGGCCGCCGGAACGCGCCGCCGGAAGAGCGACCCGGTCGCCGTCCCCTGACGCGGGGGCGCCGGGGTCGTCTCTGCTCCGCCTCCGGGCCCTCCTCAGACCACGGCCAGGGGGTCGATCATCGACCCGGTCGCACCGCGGATCTTCAACGGCAGCGCCACGAAGAGAAACTCGTACACCCGCTCCCGGGCCAGCTCCTCCAGGTAGAGGCTCTCCATCAGGTAGATCCCGTGCTCGATGAGCAGTCGGACGTGCACCGGCTGCGGGTTGGCCGGCACCCCGCGATCGGGAGCCGGCTGCACCTCGTAGGTCTCGGTGTCGGTGCCGGTGGCGATGACGCCTCGCTCCAGCAGCCACTCCGCCGCCGACAGATCGGGGCCGGCGGTCCGGTGCTCCGCCATGGCGGCGGCGTCGGGCCAGTACTTCAGATAGCCGGTGCGGATCAGCACCACGTCCCAGGGGCGCACCTCGACGCCCTGCGCCGCAGCCACGGCCTCCAACTCCTCTCCCCCCACCGGCTCACTCGCCGGCAAGGCGTCGAGGCCCCGGTGGGCGGGCGGGTCGAGCAGCACCCCCCGGGTGAAGAACGGGGGCAGCTTCTCGGCGTCGCCCAGGTTCGGACCCTTGTCGGTGAGGTGCTCGGCGGTATTGCCCCCGCCGTACCAGTGGTTGTCGGGGCCCACCGTCATGTGGGCCAGGGCATCGATGTGGGCGCCGGAATGCGCCGTGGCCAGCAGGTACTCCGCCATGTAGCCCAGGCCGACCTCGTTGGGCGGCCCCCAGGGCTGCTCCTGTGCCGCCCTGATGCCCTCCGGGGTGCGGTACATGACGACCTGGAAGGGGGGATGCCCGGGGAACAGAGGCATCCCCGGGTAGCGCCCCACCGACAGCGAGAAGGCCCGCCCCGTCTGCACCAGGCGCGCCGCCTCGACCAGTTTGGCCGGCGGGATGTCGCCCGCCGGGCCGACCTCACGGTAGGTGCTCATTTCCCGTCCCTCATGGCTCGCCATACTCTTTCGGGCGAGAGCGGCAGGTCGCGAATGGCGATTCCTATGGCATCGCGCACCGCGGCGCCCAGGGCGGGGGCCACGCAGAGAATGCTGCCCTCGCTGACCCCCTTGGCCCCGTAGGGACCGGGGCCGTCGCCGTTCTCGACCTGCTCGCTGATCAACTCGAGCGGCAGGTCCTTGCTGGTGGGAATGCGGTAGTCGATGGCGCCCAGATTCCGCACCCGTCCGGCATCGTCGAAGATGTAGTGCTCCATCATGGCGTGGCCGAGGCCCATGATCGCCGCCCCGTCGTCCTGGCCCCTCACCTGCATGGGGTTCAGCGACTTGCCGGTGTCCCCCACCGTCACGTGGCGCAGTACGGTCAGCTCGCCGGTTCCCGGGTCCACCTGCACTTCGATCGCGGTGCAGTTGAACTCGAAGAACGCCGCCGTGCCCTGCAGCGGGTGGTCGGGGACGGCATCCTTCCGCCCGATCCCGTTGCCCACGTACTCGCCGCCCATCTTGCCCAGGCCGGCCTTGGCCACTTCGACGAGGGAGAGCTCCTCGCCGGTCAGGCGCACCACGCCGCGGTCCACGGTGACGGCCGCCTCGTCGACACCGTACCGATGGGCCGCCACCGACCGCAGCTGTCCCTGAATGTCCCGGCAGGCGTTCAGCACCGCGGTCCCCATGATGACCGTGGAGCGGCTCGCCGAGGTCTGCTGGTCGTACGGCACCACCGAAGTGTCGCCCATGACCACCGACACTCGGTCCACCGCCACCCCCATCTCCTCGGCGGCGATCTGAGCGAAGACGGTGCGCGCGCCCTGGCCCATGTCGGAAGTGCCGGAGAACACGATGACGCTGCCGTCGCCCAGCAGGCGCACGGTGGCATAGGAGAGGCCCGTAGTAGGTCCGGACTTGGCCGCCACGGCTATACCGCGCCCGCAGTGCGGCGGCATCGGCTTGCCCCAGTCGATGAGCTCCGCCGCCCGGCGCACCGTCTGCTCCCAGCGCCCGTCGGCCGGGGTGTCGCCGGGAACGAACTCCTCCTGGTAGCGCGCCAGGTTGCGCAGGCGGATCTCCAGGCAGTCGATGCCCAGTGCCAGGGCGCATTCGTCCAGGTTCATCTCCCGGGCCCAGGCGGTCTCCGGCACCCCGAAGCCCCGCATGGCGGTCGCCGGCGGGGTGTTGGAGAGGATGCCGCGGGCGATGATGCGCACCGCCGGCACCCGGTAGGGCCCGGCGGCCAGGTAGTTGCCCTTGCTCACCACCCGGTCGGCGATGTCGGCGTAGGCCCCTACCAGGAAGTTGCTTTCGATGTCCTGGAAGACCAGGGTGCCGTCGCTCTTCACCCCGGTCCGGATCCGGACCTCGGCCGAGGTGCGGCGCACCTGCTGGAAGACCTCCTCGAGCGTCAGGACCAGCCGCACCGGACGGCCCAGCTTGAGGGCCATGAAGGCCAGCAGCGGCTGGATGTTGGGCCACTGCTTGCCCCCGAAGCCCCCACCCAGATCGGGGGCGATGACCCGCACCTTGGAGAGCGGCAGGCCCAGCGCCTTGGCCAGGATCTTCTGCAGCTGGAAGGGGTGCTGGTTGGTGCTCCACACCACCACCCCGTCGCCGTCGGGGGCGGCCACGCAGGCATGCGGCTCGATGGCGAAGTGGGTCACCATCGGGTACGCGTAGCGGTTCTCGACGATCAGATCGGCGGCGGAGGCGGCGGCCTCTACATCTCCCCAGCCGAAGCGGTGCTCCGCGAACTTGTTGGTGTTCGCCAGCGGGTCGCCGGCACGCCGGATCGCCGGATCCTGGACGAGGAAGGCATCGGGGGCCAGAGCCGCGTCCACGGTGAAGATGGCGGGCAGCTCTTCGTACTCCACCTTCACCAACCGGGCCCCCTCCTCTGCCGCCTCCTTGGTCTCGGCCGCCACCGCGGCGACGAACTCGCCGTGGTAGTTCACCCGGCCTGCTGCCAGAACGGGACGGTCGGAAGCGTGAGGGCCGAAGCGAGGCACCGGCTGAGGGAGGTCGTCGGCAGTCATCACGAAGCGCACGCCCGGCACCGCCTCGGCGGCGCTCTTGTCGACGGAGAGGATCCGGGCCCGGGCGCAATCGAGATGGACCAGTTTCACCTGGAGGGCGTCGGCCACCTTGATGTCGGCCACGTACTGCTGGCCTCCGGTGACCCGGCTCAGGCCGCCGGTGCGGGGGAAGTCGGCCCCGATGGTCTCGGCGTTCATCCGCCCACCTCCTCGGCGGCGGCCAGGACGGCCTCGGTGATCTGCTCGTACCCGGCGCAGCGGCACAGGTTGCCGGCCAGCGCCTCGTGCACCTCGGCGGCGGCCGGATGCGGGTTCTCGAGGAGCAGGCCGTGGGCCGACATGAGCTGCCCCGGTATGCAGAAGCCGCACTGTGCCGACCCGTGCTCGAGGAAAGCCCGCTGCAGGGGGCCGGGACGGCCTCCCGCGGCCAGGCCTTCCACCGTCAGCACCTCGCCGCCATCGGCCTCGACCGCCAGCATGAGGCAGGAGTTCACCGTGCGGCCGTCGACGATCACGGTGCAGGCGCCGCACTCCCCGACCACACAGCACTCCTTGGTGCCGGTGAGGCCGAGGTCGTCGCGCAGGAAGTCGAGCAGCGTGCGGTACACGGGCACATCCACCTGGTAGCGCTGCCCGTTCACCTTGAGGTCGATGGGGAACCGGTCGTTCATCAAGCCATTCCCTTCGCCAGTCGGTCGATCGCCGTCTGCAGGGCGCGCCGCCCGAGCACCCGCAGCATGGCCAGGCGGTACTCGGGCCCGGCGCGCATGGAGCGCGGCGAGGGGCTGGCCCCGGCCAGCATCTCCTCCAGGATGGGAGCCTTGACTTCGTCCGG
The DNA here is from genome assembly GCA_016870535.1 of Actinomycetota bacterium. Taxonomy (GTDB): domain Bacteria; phylum Actinomycetota; class Acidimicrobiia; order Spongiisociales; family UBA11373; genus VGBK01. Next base: position 24,066 of record VGBK01000013.1, read on the forward strand.
CGCCGCCGGGTCGGCGAGGACTCCGCTCTCGTCGCACACCAGCACCGGGCGCGGCCCGACGCTGCCGTAGGCGAGCCGGGTGACCCCGGCCCCGTCCACCCCGGCGCACATGGTGACCGACGCCAGGTCGGTGCCCCGCCGCCGGGTGAGCCGGGTGTAGGCCGAGCCCATGCGCCCGGCCGGCAGGGGCAGTTCGATGCCGGTGACCAGCGAGCCGGCGGGCAGGGTGGTCTGCCGCGAGCGCACGAAGAAGTCGTTGATGGGGATGCGCCGCTCCCCGTCCGGGCCCACCGCCAGCACCACCGCCCCATACACCAGCAGCGGGGGGGCGGTGTCGGCCGCCGGGGAGGCGTTGCAGATGTTCCCCACCACGGTGGCCCGGTTGCGGATCTGCACCGAGCCCACCCAGGAAGCCGCCTCGGCCAGCGCCGGGAAGTGCCGGAGCACTTCGGCATCTCGCTCGACGTCCCGCATGACGGTGGTGGCGCCGAGGCACAGATGGCCGTCTTCCCGCCTGATGGCCGGGCTCAGCCCGGTGACCCGCTTCAGGTCGATGACCACGGTGGGGCGGAGCGATCCGTTGCGCAAGGCGATCACCAGATCGGTGCCGCCGGCCAGGAGGTGCGCCCCCGAGCCGTGCTCGGCGAGAAGGGCCAGGGCCTCGGGAATCGACTCCGGGCGGGCGTAGGCGAAGGCCTGCATCTCAGATCACCCGATCGGCCTCATCCATGAGCACTTGCGGAGTGGCGGCGCGGATGAGGAAGTACGGGCGAGTGCAGAACCTCTCCAGGAAGGCCGCCCGCCGCCGGCGCAGTTCGTCGGTGTCCATCAGGGGCATGGGCCAGCCGGGAGCCAGCAACTCGTTCAAGTGCAGGTAGTTCTGGAGGGAATGCAGGGTCTGGAACTGCCGCTCGAAGGGGATCATCTCGACCGTGCCCGGGGCGTAGTTCCCGTCGATGGAGGGGACGATCACCACCTCCATGTCTGCCGGGTCGAGGTGCTCCACCATGGCCGGCATCTCGGCGCCGAAGAACTTCTGGGCCCCGGCCTCGGGCGAGGCTTTGTCGGCGCGCTCGGTGCCCTTGGCGCGGGACTTCAGGAACACCGTCTTGGAGCCGGCCACGGCCACGCCGGACTCATCGATCACGGTCGTCTCGGTCGAGATCAGCCGGCCGCCGCGGCGGCAGGCCTCGATCTGGCTCATGCTCTTGCCGTGATTGGACTCGCCGCCCAGGAAGAGGACCCCCCGGCCCCGGTAGTGAACCGCCGAGGAGTGGAAGGGGTGCAGGCCCTGCTCCTCCATGCGCAGGGCGAGCAGCGCGACGATGGACTTCTGCAGCGGCCCGGGAGCCCAATCACCCTCGAAACGCAGCATCCGCCCGTCGTAGCGCACCGACGTGGCGCCGGCGTCGCGCTCCCACACCAGGTCGGGATCGCCCAGGGTCACCGGCTCCAGCCTCACGTCGGCGAGCCGGTAGTTGAGGAAGTCCATGTTCTCGAGAACGTGCTCGGGCACCTCGCCGCCCACGACATCGACGCGGATCCGGGCCGGACCCGCGGACATCTGTTCCGATAGCTGGCCCATTCGCTCTCCTTGCCTTGGCGGGCTCAATCGTCCGTTACCGAGCGGCGATCGGGGAGGCGGTCGCCGTCGGAGAGGTGCTCCAGGAGCCCGGAAGCCTCCACCGCGTGGTCGCGGAGCGCCACCGCCGCTCGCTCCGGGTCGCGGGCCCGGAGAGCCTCAATGATGGTGAGGTGCCGCTCCCCGAGCCAGCGCAGGTCGATGCCGGGGAGGGTGGCGGTGACGTAGGTGCGCCCGAGGGGCTCGAGCAGATTCCACAGCCGGGCAAGAGAACGGTTCCCCGCCGCCTCCACGATGGTGGCGTGGAACTCGGTGTTCTCCACGGCTTGCTGGTGGGCGTCGCCGCGCGCCGCGGCGCCCGCCATGTCGTCGATCAGGGAGCCGAGCCGTTCCAGGCAGCCGTCGGTGATCTGCGGCGCCGCCAGTCGGCCGGCCAGCGCCTCCAGTTCACCGCGTACCACGATGGCCTCCCGCAACTCCCCCACGCTGGGGCTGCGCACCCGGGAGCCCTGGTAGGGCTGGATCTCCACGAATCCCAAGGTGGCCAGGTCGCGCAGCGCCTCCCGCACCGGCGCCTGGCTGGTCCCGAGGCGGCGGGCCACCCGGGTCTCGACGATGCGAGACCCGGGGGCCAGCTCTCCTTCCAGGATCCACTGCAGGATCCGGTCCTTGACCCGCGCCGACAGCACCTGCCGGGCGATGGGCTCCGCTTCCCGGTCCAGACGGTGGATCTGGGTCATCTGCTCCTGCCTACTTCAGGATCTCGACCAGGCCGGTCGACCCGTTCACGCGGATCCGGTCGCCGTCCTTGATCCGCTGCGTGCCCACGCTGGACCCGACCACCGCCGGGATGCCGAACTCGCGGCTCAGCACTCCGGGGTGCGACACCGGGCCGCCGGCGTCGGTGACCAGGCCGGCGATCTTGGTGAACAGGGTCACCCAGGCCGGGTTGGTCATCTGGCAGACGAGGATGTCGCCCTTCTCGACCTTGTCGAACTCGTCGATGGTCAGCACCACCTTGGCGATGCCCTCGACCACGCCGGGCGACGCCGCCAGGCCCTGCACCGTGTCGGCCGTCTCGGACTGCTCGATGTAGAGCTTCTCGGGGAAGCCCCACAGGCCCAGGTACGGGAAGGCCAACTGCGACTCGGTGGCCGTGCCGATCCAGTCCCGCGGCTTGATCTTCTCGGCCTCCTTGTAGGCGGCCCGAGCCGCGCCCACCAGGGACTTGGCGTCGAAGGTGGGGTCGCCGATCAGGTAGCGGAGCTGGTTGTACCGGAGGTACATGACGTCCTCCGGATCGTCGAGCAGGCCGGCCTGCACCAGCTTCTTCCCGATGCAGATCAGCACCAGGCGCAGGTGGGCGTTGGTGCTCTGGTCGATGTAGAAGTGGTGGTCGGGGGTGAGGGGGGCCATCTTCAGGTTGATGGCGTTGGCCGCCTCCACCTTGGCCCGAGCCTCGCCTTCCAGGCCCTCCACCAGTTCGGCGCAGGCCTTCTTGATGTCCTCAGCCAGGCCCTTGACGTGCGAGGGGTAGTCGTAGTCGGTCTCGATGTAGCCCTTCACCGTCTCCAGGAACGGCGCGGGGTTCTCGAACTGCGTCGGGAAGGTGAACTCGTGCACCCACACCGCCGCCCAGCCGAACTCCCGCTGGTAAGGCCGGATGTGCTCGGCGATGAACTTGCGGCCCCGCTCGGTCTGCTCCAGGGCGGCCATGACCGCGCTGCCGGACTCGGCCTTGAAGGCCTCGGTCAGGACGGCGTCGCCCTTGATCTCCTCCTTCATCTTCCAGAGAGCCTCGATGCGATCCCAGTTGCGGTCGTTGGCCGAGTTCTGCAGCCGGCCGAGGAGAGCGGAGTCGACCTCGCCGCGGGCCTCCTGCACGACGGCCTGCAGGCCCATCGTTCCCGAGAACTGGGCGAAGTTGAGCATCCAGTGGATCTTCCAGTGGCGATCGTGGATGTCCATGGCGTCCTCGAGGATGGTCGCCCACTCCAGGAGATCGATGCTCTCCCAGTTGTCGATCTTCGCCTCGAGGTAGTCGAAGTTGCGCTTGATCTCGGGGACCAGGCGATTCCGCCACCAGCCGTCGAACTCGCGGCCGTAGACCGGCAGCACCGAGCCCAGGTAGGGGCCGATCTTGCCCGGATAGCCGGGATCGGTCACCGGAACCCGCGCCCGATAGACGTTGCCGTACTCCTCGCCGTCCACCAGGCAGTCGGCGTCGGCGGGGATGGCGGCGGTGTAGAGGTAGCCGTTGACGTTCTTGGCGATCCAGTCCGCCGCGAACGGCGTACCGAAACGGCGGAACATGTGGTCGCAGGTGAGCCACCACCCGCCGATGTCGAAGTACATGGGCGACAGCGGGTGCGGGCAGTGCAGGTCGTCGTAGACCCAGAAGAGCTGCTTCTCCGCTTCGCTATCCCACTTGACGGGGAAGCTCTCGTCTCCCAAGAACTGCTTGATTACCTTGCTCGTGTCGGCCATTCCGACCGGCTCCTTTCCTAGACGCCTACTTCCGTCGGCCGCCTGTCACGGCCGTGCGCCGGCTTGCACCCTCTGCTCCACTGCCTCCTTAGGGGCCTAGCGGATAGGCGGTGGGCTTCGCCCGCTGTCTGGTCTGTTCCGCCCGAAGAAGCTGCGCCTTCGGGCGGGGGTCCGGCGGATGGGGCTCGCTCCGCTCGCCCAATCCGCGCGGCCCCTTAGGCTCCGTTGCCGATCCCTGCTGCTCGCTCTGCCGTCTCTCGACCCACGCCCGGTAGTGCTCATCCAGGCGGGCCGCCATCGCCCCGGCGAACTCCGGGGCGTTGATGTGGGTGTCCATCTCGACCACCTCGACGGCAGCGGCGAGGGCGCCCTTCAAGCCGCCCACCAGGGCAGCATCGGCGGCCGGGTCGTGGAACACCTCGCCCTCCACTCCGATGGCCGAGAAGCCCCGCAGCGGCAGAAACACGGTGAGGGGTCCCGACGCCCGGTTCAGCCTATCTGCCATGATCCGTCCGAGTGCGGCGCACTCCTCCACACTGGTCCGCATGAGAGTGACCGCCGGGTTGTGCCGGTAGAACCGGCGGCCCCGGAACCGTTCCGGCACGGTGTCGGGCGGTCCGAAGTTGACCATGTCTGCGGCTCCCGGAGCCACCACCTGGGGCAGGCCGAGCCTGCCGGCCACCTCGAGCCGACGCGGCCCGGCGGACCCCAGCCCACCCACCAGTTCATCGGCCAATTCCGCTGCGGTGACGTCCAGCACCCCGGTGATCAGGCCCGCCTCCATCAGTGCCTCCATGGCCTGACCCCCCGTGCCCGTGGCATGGAAGACGAGCACCTCGTACCCGCGCTCCTCCAGCCAGTGGCGGGCGGTGGCCACCGCGGGGGTGGTGTTCCCGAACATGGTGGCGCCGAGGGTCGCCTTGCCTGCGAGTCGCGGCACGAATCCCTGGTGGTGGCGAGCCATGCCGGCGGCGGCCGCGGCGGCATTCCCCAGAATGCGCTCCGACACGGCGTTGACCCCGGCGATGTCGGTGACGGCGGGCATCATGACCAGGTCGGAGGTGCCCACATAGGCGCGGGTGTTGCCCGATGCCAGGGTGGAGACGAGGAGCTTGGGCACCCCGAGGGGCAGGTCGCGCACCGCCCGGGTGAAGAGCGACGAACCGCCCGAGCCTCCCATCCCAAAGGCGCAGTGGAGGCGCCCTTCGGCGTGAAGCCGGAGCAGGACTGCGGCCGCCCCGTTCCCCATGACCTCCACCGCCGCGCCGCGATCGCCGGCGGCGGCGAGGCCGGCACGATCACGACCGGCGGCCCGGGCCACCTCATCGGCCGTCACCTCGGGTGTCAAGAGCGGCGGCCCCACGATGCCGGCATCCACCACCACCACCTCGCAGCCGGCCGCTCGCAGTCCCTCGGCGACGAAGGCGAACTCCCGTCCCTTGGTGTCCATCGTCCCGACGAGCACCACCGTGGCCACGACTACCCTTCTCCCCGCCGGCGCCGGGCTCTTCCCGACGCCGGCACGAGGAAGGGGCGCGCGCCCGAACCGGGCGGCCTCCGGCCCGGCGGGAGGTGGCACGACGCCATCACTAGGGAATCGCCTCCTCTCGCTCCGCCACGGGCGGCTATCCTCGATAATCGATTGAAGACTACCACCACGGAGGCTCCCCTGCCCATGCCCGAGCGTCGTACACCCCGGGCGGCCGTCGATCCCGAGGACGGCGTGATGGCTGCCACCCGAGGGCGGCGCGACGGCGACGGCAGGAGGGCTCTCCCCCCGAGCGCCGGAAGGGGTATCGCTTGATGTCGCCGCCCAACGACACCTTCGAGATCACCGAAGCCACCCGCCTGCTCCTCTACCAGAGCATGCTGCGCTGCCGGGCCCTGGAGAAGAAGGCCTACGACCTCTTCATGGAGGGCCTGGTCCAGGGAACTACCCATCTCGGCCTGGGACAGGAGGCGGTAGCCGCCGGGTTCGCCGCCACCCTCCGCCCCGACGACATGTCTTTCGCCACCTACCGCGGTCACAACCACATGCTGCTGCGGGGAATGGCGATGGCCCCCATCCTGGGGGAATGCGCGGCGCGGGCCAACGGCTGCTGCGAAGGCAAGGGTGGCTCGATGCACATCACCGAGGTCGCTAAGGGCGCCATGGGCTCCTACGCCATCGTCGGCGCCCACCTGCCGATTGCCGTCGGCGCCGCCTGGGCGGGCGTGGTGCGAGGCACCGGACAGGTCTCGCTGTGCTTCTTCGGCGACGGCACCACCAACATCGGCACCTTCCACGAGGCGGTCAACCTGGCGGCCATCTGGAAGCTGCCGGTGGTGTTCGTGTGCGAGAACAACCTCTACATGGAGTACACCCCCATCTCGGCGGTCATCCCGGTGGAGTACCCCGCCGCCGACCGGGCGTCGGCCTACGGGCTGGAACGCATCATCGTCGACGGCAACGACGCCGACGCGGTGTACCAGACAGCCGTCACCACCGTCGAACGGGCCCGGCGCGGCGAGGGCCCCTCCCTGGTGGAGGCCCTCACCTACCGGCACAAGGGGCACTCCCGGGCCGACCCGGGGAAGTACCGGCCCGACGAGGAGGTGGCGGCGTGGTTGGAACGGGACCCGCTGCTCGTCTACCGGGGCCGGCTCGAGAGCCTGGGGTTCCCGCCCACGGTGCTCGACGAGATGGAGCAGTTGGCTCGGGCCGAAGCGGAAGCGGCCGCCGACGAGGTACGCGCCGCCCCCTTGCCCGATCCGGCGGCCTTGATGACCGACGTGTGGGCGAACGGAGGCTCGGAATGGCGGAACTGACCTATCGCAACGCCATCGCCCGGGGCATAGGCCAGGAGATGGAGCGCGACGAGCGCGTGGTGTTCATCGGCGAGGACATCGGGGCCGCCGGCGGGGTGTTCAAGACCACCGTCGGCCTCTTCGAGCGCTTCGGCCCCGACCGGGTGCGCGACACCCCCATCTCCGAGCAGGCCATCATCGGCGGGATCATGGGAGCCGCCATGAACGGGCTGCGCCCCATCGGCGAGTTGATGTTCAGCGACTTCGTGGGGGTGGCCTGGGACGGTATCGCCAACCAGATCGCCAAGACCCGCTACATGACGGCCGGCCAGGTCGCCTTGCCCCTGGTGATCCGCACCGCCAACGGGGGCGGCACCCACTTCGGGGGCCAGCACTCCCAGAGCGTCGAGAACTGGCACATGATGATCCCCGGCCTGAAGGTGGTGGCCCCGGCCACCCCGCGCGACGTCGTCGGCCTCATGGCCGCCGCGGTGCGCGACGACGATCCGGTGATCTTCCTGGATCACAAGAAGCTGTACGCCCTGAAAGAGGACGTGCCCGACGGCGAGATCGTGGACGTCCTGGGCAAGGCCGTGATCCGGCATCCCGGCTCGGATGTGACCATCGTGGCCCTGGCCGCCATGGTGCACGTCGCTCTCGAAGCCGCCGGCCGCCTGGCCGAACACGGCGTCTCGGCCGAGGTCATCGACCTGCGCACCCTGGTGCCCCTCGACACCGCCACCTTCCTGGAATCGGTGTCGCGCACCGGCCGCCTGTTCACCGTCGAGGAGAACCCCCGCCTCTGCGGCTGGGGAGCCGAGATCGCCTCCATCGCGGCCGAGGAGTGCCTGTGGGACCTCGACGGCCCGATCGTGCGGATCACCACCCCGCACATCCCCCTCCCGGCGGCGGCCAACCTGGAGGACCTGGCCATCCCGTCGGCGGAGCGAGTGGTGCAGACGGTGCTCTCGCAGGCGTGATGAGGCGACGAGATACCGGACCGGCAGCGGTGTTGCCGGCCCTCCCGAGGAGGACTTGATGAACGAGTACCGGATCGCGGTGATCCCGGGAGACGGCGTCGGCACCGAGGTGTCGACCGAGGCCGAGCGGGTGCTGCTGGCCGCAGGGCGCCGCTTCGGCTTCGGGTTGAAGGTCGAGTGGTTCGACTGGGGATGCGACCGGTACCTCAAGGATGGCGCCATGATGCCCCGGGACGCCCTCGACACCCTCTCCCGGTTCGACGCCATCTTCCTGGGCTGCATCGGCGATGCCGACCTGGTGCCGGATCACATCTCCCTGGAGATGCTGCTGGGCATCCGCAAGGGCTTCGACCAGTATGTGAACCTGCGGCCCATCCGCCTGTACCCCGGGGTGGACACACCGCTGCGCACCGCCACCCCGGAGACGGTGGACTTCGCCGTAGTGCGGGAGAACACCGAGGGTGAGTACTCCCGGCTCGGGGGCATCTTCA
>VGBK01000014.1 GCA_016870535.1 Actinomycetota bacterium
TAGGTGGGGTGTGCGCTGATACCGAGAAGTGTGCTTGTGCGGTGCTGGCGGTCCGGCCCGGGGGTCTGACCCCGGCAGGCTTGGCCGACGGCCTGCGGCACCTGGGCCGGCTGGCCGCCCGGGTGGACGCTTGCCGGGCCGAGTACCTGGCCGAAGCGGAGCGGGTCGGCGCCGCCCGTAAGCAGGGGTACCGGTCGGCCACCGAATGGCTGGCGGCCCTGTCCGGCGAGCCGGGATCCGCCTGCCGCCGTCAGGTAGCGGTGGCCGAAGCCCTCCAGGCGATGCCGGAGACCAGGGCGGCATTCTGTGCCGGTGAGGTGTCCGAATCCAAGGTGCGGGTGCTGGCGCAGGCTCAGGCTCTGGCCCCCGAGCAGTTCGCCGCCGATGAGAAGATCCTGGTGGACCGGGTGAAAGACGGCTGCGGCGCAGCAGGCGCCCCGGCTGGTTGCCGCCTGGAAACGCCAGACCAACCCCGAGGGGGCGGAAGCCGAAGCGGAACGCCTGTATCAGCTGCGGACGTTGCATCTGTCCGAGGGCTTGTTGGGGATGCTGCACCTCTCCGGGGACCTGGACCCCGAATCCGGTCTCATCGTCCGCCACGCCCTGGAAGCGTTGACCGACCCGGCCAACCTGAACCCGGCAGACGGCCGCACCCCCGCCCAGGCCCGGGCCGACGCTCTGGTGGACATCTGCCGCCACCACCTCGACGGCAGCAACGGTGGGAGGCGTCCTTCTCGGGTGCTGGTCACCATCCCCTGGAACACCCTCCAGACGGGAGCCGGCATCGTCGACACCGAACCCGGGCCGATCGGCGCCGCAACTGCCCGCCGCCTCACCTGTGACGCCACCATCAGCCGGGTCCTCCTCGACCCCGACTCGGTGCCGGTGGACATGGGACGGGCCACCCGGGTCATCCCCCCCACCCTCCGCAAAGCCCTGGCACTACGGGACCGGCACTGTGCTCATCCCGGCTGCCGCATGCCCGCCCGCTTCTGCGACGCCCACCACATCACCCACTGGGCCCAAGGCGGCCAAACCACCCTCGCCAACCTCCGACTCCTCTGCCGACACCACCACCGCCAGGCACACCACCACCAACCCCACCCCAAACGAGAGTAGGCGGGGCCGGGTGTGGCCTCAGCCGAAGAAGGTGCGGGCCACCTCGTAGAGTTCGCGGTCGACACCGCGCGGCTCACCGCAGGCGTCGGCCAGGGGGACTGCCGCGATCTGCGCGCCGCGTAGGGACACCATCACGTTGCGCTGGCCTTCGGCGGCGAGGTCGGCGGCGGCCGCGCCGAGACGCGTGGCCAGCACCCGGTCGAAGGCGGTGGGCGTGCCTCCCCGCTGCAGGTGGCCGAGGACGGTGACGCGGGTCTCGAACCCGGTCAGTTCTTCCAGCACGGGGGCGATCTGGTAGGCGACGCCGCCGAGGCGCTCGAACCCGAAGGCGTCCTTGGGCCGCTTCGTCTTGACCGGCGGCTCCACTCCTTCGGCGACGACCACGATCGAGTAGGCGTGGCCGTGGCGGTGGCGGCGGCGCAGCACCCGGGCCACATCCTCGAGGGGTACGGGGTACTCGGGTATGAGGATGGCGTCGGCGCCGCCGGCCAGGCCGGCGTAGGTGGCGATCCAGCCGCGGGTGCGGCCCATGACCTCGACCAGGATCACCCGGTTGTGCGCCTCGGCGGTGGTGGTGAGCCGGTCGATGGCGTCGGTGGCGATCTGCACCGCGGTGTCGAAACCGAAGGTGAAGTCGGTGGCGGCGATGTCGTTGTCGATGGTCTTGGGGACCCCCACCACCGGGAAGCCGTCGTCGGCCAGGCGGAGGGCGGTGCGCAGCGAGCCGTCGCCGCCGATCACCACCACCACGTCGAGGTCGTTGGCCTCCAGGGTGCGCTTGACGCTCTGGTAGCCATCGCCGTGGACGATGGGATCCTTGCGCGAGGTGCCCAGGATGGTCCCCCCCCGGCCCAGGATCCCCCGCACGGCGTCGCGGTTGAGCGGCACGGTCCGGCCCTCCATGAGCCCCTCCCACCCGTTGAGGATGCCCACCACCTCCGAGTCGCCGCGCTCGACGGTACGGGCGGTGACGCCGCGGATGACGGCATTCAGGCCGGGGCAGTCGCCCCCGGCGGTGAGGACACCGATGATCGACAAGGCACCTCCTGGGCCGCTGGTGGTCCGGAGGCGATTATCCCACCGGAGGCCGCGAAGGGTCGGCTGAAGGAGCCCGGCCCCCTCAGTAGAGGAACATGGGCTTCCCGCCCACGTGCCGCACCTTCGGCCGGTACTGCTCGGTGTCGTACAACTCGTCCACGTCGACCCGTCGCACGCCCTCCCGGGTGACCGAGATGGGAACGTTGGTGTAGGTGCCGCCGCGCAGCGCGACCATGCGTCCCGACAGCCCCTCGGCCGCCAGGTCGGCGGCCATGACCGCGTAGTTGTTGGCCACCATCAGATCGAGCGAGTCGGGGCTGCCCGAGCGCATCAGGTAGGCCACCTGCTGGTAGATGATGCCTTCCCCGGTGATCTCCCGGATCAGTTCGCCCGCCTGCGCCCCAATGCCGCCGAGTTTGCGGTGCCCGTAGGCGTCGGCCTCGCCCGACAGCACCATCTCGCCACCCTCCAGCACGGCACCCTCGGAGATGGTGAGCACGGCGTAGTGGCTGGGGTTGGCTCGCTTGTCGGCCATGAGCAGGTCGGCGAGGCGGTTGACGTCGGCGGGCACCTCCGAGATGACGGCGCGGTCGACGCTGGCCAGGTAGGCCGTCACCAGGCAGGTCTCCCCGCTGTAGCGGCCGAACAACTCGACCACGGCGACGCGCTCGTGGGAACCGGCGGCGGTGCGCAGGTTGTGGACGAACTGCACGCTGCGGGTCACCGCCGTGGAGAAGCCGATGCAGTAGTCGGTGCCGTGGACGTCGTTGTCCATGGTCTTGGGGATGGCGATGACCTTGACCCCTTCGTCGTGGAGACGCAGCGCGTAGGAGAGGGTGTCGTCGCCGCCGATGGCGATGATCACGCCGACGCCCTGGGACTCCAGGACGCGCAGGGCGTGGGGGGTGAAGTCGTAGGGCGCCTCGCCCGTCGCCTGAGCGGCGAGGAAGGCGGGAACCGCCCCCGCGGCCACCCGTCCCGGGTTGGTCCGTGAGGTGTGCAGCACGGTTCCCCCGCTGCGGTCGATGGTGCGAACTGCGGCCGGGTCCAGGGGAGTCAGGTGGGCCGCCACCGACTCGGGGTCATCCGGGTTGGTGTGCAGCAGCCCTCCCCAGCCGCGGCGGATGCCGACCACCTGATGGCCCGCTTCGGCGGCCCGCAGGACCACCGCCTTGATGCAGGGGTTGAGACCGGGAACGTCTCCGCCCCCGGTGAGGATGCCGATCTTCACTGCAGTCTCCTTGGCTTTGGAGGGACCCTAGAGCCCGGATCCTTCGTACGCGTCCAGGGACCTGGGGCAGGAGGCCACGATGGCCTGGGCCTCGCCGCCGAGCATCTCCGCGGTGGAGGGGCGTCGTGGCACGAGGGCCCCGATCAAGCGCGTGTCGTGGTATCCGAGGTCCATGGGTTCGCCCGGGGGGGAAGGCGCCGTTGCGGCCGGTGATTGTAGGAAGGCTCGGTGACGCGACCCGCCGGGGCGGGCCGCGACGCGTAGTGGTAAGGTGCCCCGGCTCTTACACGTCTGTAGTTCGGGAGCCGGATTGCGTCCGCCGGGCTTCGTTCACCTGCATCTCCATACCGAGTACTCCATGCTCGACGGCGCCGCCCGGGTCGAGGATGTCGTCGCCGCGGTCGCCGCCGACGGCCAGCCGGCGGCCGCCATCACCGACCACGGGGTGCTCTACGGGGCGGTGGAGTTCTACAAGGCGGCGACGGCGGCCGGGATCAAGCCGATCATCGGCATGGAGGGCTATCTGACGCCCGGATCCCGGTTCGACCGCCCGCCGCGTCGGGAGGAGGTGCGCTACCACATCACCCTGTTGGCGGTGGATGGCACCGGCTACCGCAACCTGGTGAAACTGGCCAGCCGGGCCTTCCTGGAGGGCTTCTACTACAAGCCTCGCCTGGACGTCGAGTTGCTGGCCGAGCACGCCGCCGGCCTCATCGGGACCACCGGCTGCCTGGGGGGCCACATTCCCCAACTGCTGGCCCCCGAGGCCTACGACGAGGAGGGCAACGTCGGGGTGGCCCGCGACTTCGAGGCGGCGGCGGCCGCTGCCGGCATGTACCAGGACATCTTCGGCAAGGACAACTTCTTCGTGGAGGTCATGGACCACGGCGTGGCGGCGCAGCAGCGGGTGCTCCCCGACCTGCTGGCCGTGGCCGAACGCATCGGTGCCCCCCTCCTGGCCACCAACGACTGCCACTACACCAGGGAAGAGGAAGCCGAGGCCCACGATGTGCTGCTGTGCATCCAGACCGGCGCGCAGATGGCCGACCCGGCTCGCTTCAAGTTCCAGGGGGAGGGGTACTGGGTGAAGCCGGCGGCGCAGATGCGGGGCCTCTTCCCCGACGAGGACTTCCCCGGGGCGTGCGACAACACGCTGGCCATCGCCGAGCGGGCCGGGCTGGAGATGGACTTCGGGCGGATCTTGCTGCCGCACTTCCCGGTTCCCCCTGCGGAGACCGAGGCCTCGTACCTGCGGCGCCTTGCCGTGGAGGGGGCGCGGGAGCGGTACGGGGAGATGCTCCCCGCCACGGTGCAGGATCGCCTGGAGTACGAACTCCGGGTGATCGAAGACATGGGTTTCCCGGCCTACTTCCTCATCGTCTGGGACTTGATGCGCTACGCCCGGGAGCAAGGCATCCGCACCGGCCCGGGACGGGGGAGCGCCGCCGGGTCGATCGTCTCCTACGCCCTGCGCATCACCGACCTCGACCCTCTGCGCTACGGGCTGATCTTCGAACGCTTCCTGAACCCGGGAAGGCGCCAACTGCCCGACATCGACATGGATTTCGACGAGCGCTACCGCGGCGAGGTGATCCGCTACGTCGCCGAGCGGTACGGCTCCGACCATGTGGCCCAGATAGTCACCTTCTCGACCATCAAAGGCCGTCAGGCCCTGCGCGATGCGGCCCGCGTCCTCGGCCTGCCCTATGCCGTGGGCGACCGGGTGGCCAAAGCCATGCCGCCTCCCATCCTGGGGCGCGAGGCCACCCTGGCCCAGGCGTTGGAACCCCCCGGCGAGGGAGCCGAGTCCCTGGTGCGGGACTTCTACTCCAACGCGGCGGGCCTGCGGGAACTGCATGCCGCCGACGCCGACGCGGCGCGAGTGATCGACACCGCCCGGGGGCTCGAGGGCCTCCGCCGCCAGGATTCCATCCACGCCGCCGCGGTGGTCATCTGCCCCGAGCCCATCACCGAGATCGTCCCCGTCCAGCAGAAGGGCGAAGGGGCGGAGATGGTCACCCAGTTCGAGATGCACGCCATCGAAGACCTGGGGCTCCTCAAGATGGACTTCCTCGGCCTGCGCAACCTCTCCACCATCGAGCGGGCGCTGGAGCAGATCGCCGAGAACACGGGGGAGCGACCCGACATCGACCGGATCGCCCTCGACGACCCGGCGGTGTACGCCATGCTCTCCGCGGGCGACTCGGTGGGGGTATTCCAGTTGGAGGGCGGCGGGATGCGGGCCCTGATGCGCAGCCTGCGCCCCGATCGCTTCGAGGACATCATCGCCCTCGTCTCCCTGTATCGGCCCGGCCCGCTGGGTGCCGGGACGCACAACCTGTACGCCGACCGCAAGAACGGGCGGGCCGCCGTGGAGTACCCGCACCCCGACCTGGAGCCCGTGCTGGCGGAGACCTACGGGATCATGGTGTACCAAGAGCAGGTGATGCAGGCGGCGCAGATCATGGCGGGCTACTCCATGGTCGAGGCCGACACCCTGCGCAAGGCGATGGGCAAGAAGATCCCGGCGGTCATGGCCCGCCAGGAGGAGCAGTTCGTGCGGGGCTGCGTCTCCCAGGGCCACTCCGATGCCCTCGGCCGGCGTCTGTTCGAACTCATCTCCCACTTCGCCGGCTACGGGTTCAACAAGTCCCACGCCGCCGGCTACGCCCTGATCGCCTACCAGACGGCCTGGCTGAAGGCGCAGCACCCGGCGGAGTACATGGCGGCGCTGCTGACCTCGGCCAAGCGGGACAAGGACCGCACCGCGCTGTACCTCAACGAGTGCCGTTCCATGGGCCTGCAGGTGCTGGTTCCCGACGTGAACCGGTCGGAGTCGGACTTCGCGGCGCGCGGGGGAGTGGTGCTCTTCGGCCTCTCCGCGGTGCGCAACGTCGGCGAAGGAGTGGTGGGCCTCATCACCCGGGAGCGCCAGCGCGGGGGGCCCTTCGCCGACTTCCGGGACTTCACCCGGCGGGTCGACCCCACCGTTCTCAACAAGCGCACCGTGGAGTCGCTGATCAAGGCGGGGGCGTTCGACGCGACCGGAGCGCCCCGGCAAGGCCTGCTCTCCATCTTCGAACAGGTAGTGGAGGCCGCTCTCACTCGTCGTCGCGCTGAGGACATGGGCCAGTTCTCCCTCTTCGGGGCCCAGGAGGATCTGCTGCCGGAGACGGCGGTGATCGTGCCGGAGATCGAGTGGGACAAGGCCACCCGCCTGGCCTTCGAGAAGGAGATGCTCGGGCTCTACGTCTCGGACCATCCCCTGTTCGGGGTGGAGGCGGCGCTGCGAGCGGCGTCGACGGCCTCCGTCGCGGGCCTGGCCGATGAGAAGGACGGGGCGACGGTGACGGTCGGGGGCATCGTGGGAACGGTCAGCCGTCGGTACACCAGGAAGGCCGAGCCGATGCTCTACTTCCAGTTGGAGGACCTGGAGGGGAGCGTGGAAGTGGTCTGCTTCCCCCGCACCACCGGCGAGCATGGGCACAAGGTTCGTCCCGACGCCATCCTGGTGGTCAACGGGCGGGTGGACCAGCGGGGCGACGCGGTGAAACTGGTGGCTCTCTCGCTGGCGGAACCGAACCTCTCCGGGGGCCCCACGGTGCGCCTCCAGGTGCCGGCGGCCCGCATGTCTCGGGAGCTCGCCGACCGGCTGCGGGAGGTGCTGGCCAACCACCCTGGGGTGGCTCCGGTTTTCGTGCACATGATCGGCGGGGACCAGGACACGGTGGTGCGGCTGGGCGACCAGCACCGGGTGGAGCCGCGCAGCGCCCTCTACGCCGAGTTGCGGGAGTTGCTCGGCCCCGCCGCCATCCTGCGCTGAGTCGACAGCGGGCGGGCCCCGGTAGTCTGGTCGGGGGCGGAGGAGCGATGCACGTCAGGGTCGGCTTGGGCTTGGTGTTGGCCGTCTTGCTGGCCGCGCCGACGGCGCCGGCTGCCGCCGCCTCGGCCGCCGACGATCTCCGCCGCGCCGCGGCCGCCCTGGAGCGGGCTCGGGCCGAGGCCGGAGAGGCAGGGGTGGCTCTGGCCTCGGGGCGGGCGGAGGCGGCCCGGCTGCGGGCGCAACTGGAACGCCTGGCCGGGGAGGTGGCGGCCGCCGAGGTGCGGTACTCCCTGGCGGCTGGGGAAGCGCGGATGCGGGTGAGCGCCCTCTACGTGTCGGCCGGCGACCGGGTGGGCTGGAGAGAAGCCGCCGACCCGGCGGGCGTGGTGCGCCGTGCCTACGCCGCCGCGGTGGCGGAGCGCGACCTGGGGTTTCTCAACGCTCTGGAGGTCGCCGCCGCCGAGCGAGAGAGGCTGCGGCGTTCGCTGCGCGACCAGGCGGCGGAGCAGGCGGGTCTGGCGATGCGGCTCGAGGGGCTGGCCGCGGCCGCCGGGGAGGCCTTGGTCGCAGCCGAGGCGGCGTACTCCAGGGCGCGGGCGGCGTGGGAGGCGGAGGAGGCCGCGCTCCGGGCTGTGGCCGCCGCCGCGACTACCACGACGGCCTCAGCGGCGCCTCCCACCATCACTACCACTGCGGCGACCCCTACTGCTGCAACGACCACTACCGCTGCGACGACCACTACCACTGCGGCGACCCCTGCTACTGCAACGACCACTACCAGCGGGGCGGCGACCACGACCACCGTGCCCGGGCCGGTCGAGGGGGGAGCCTTTCCGCCGGCGGTGGAGCGCTGGAGGCCGCTGGTCTCCGCCTACTTTCCGGCGGCGCTCGTCGGGGAGGCCCTGAGCATCATCAGGTGCGAGAGCAACGGGGACCCGGAGGTGGCCAACCCGGTGAGCGGGGCGGCCGGCCTGTTCCAGCACATCCCGCGCTACTGGCCGGAGCGTGCCGCCGCCGCCGGGTTCCCGGGGGCGTCGCCGTTCGAAGCCGAGCCCAATGTGGCGGCGGCGGCGTGGCTGGTGGCGGTGTCGGTCGAGAGCGGGCTCCCGCCCTGGTACTTCTGGAGCTGTCGGCCCTGAGCCGGCGCGGCCAGCCGGGGCGGTTCGGCGGCGACATCCTCTAGCCTGGGAGACATCACGGCCGGAGGAGTCATGGCTGCATTCGACGTCGATGCCTTCATCGAGCGGTTTCGGGAGCGAGCCCTCGCGGTGCGGTCCCGGGGGATCCCTCCGCTGGAGGGACAGGCCCGGCGTCTCTACGTCGAGGCTGCCGAGCGCGATCACCTCGACTACTCCCTGGTGGCATCGGCCGAGTGGGCGGTCGAAGGGGGGCAACTGGTGCTGCGCATCCCGCTGCAGCCGCGGTAGGCCGACCGGTCAGTCTCCCCGAACTGCGCGGCCGCGCCGGACGGCGGCGCGGCGTTCGCCGGGCAGTCGGCCCAGTCCCTCATCGGCGGACTGCACGAAGGACATGGCCGCGGAGATGGCGCGGTGCCCGGCCTGCTCTTCGATGAGGCGGTGCATCTCGGCGCAGACCCGGCGGTAGCCGGCGTGCCCCCCCGGCTGGGTGCGCAACTCCAGCAGGTGAAAAGCCTCGCGGGCGTTCAGGTGCAGGTAGAAGCGGACGCGGTAGGCAAACGGGACGGCGTACTGGGCCACCTGCGGGCCCAGGGAGCCCGCCAGGCGGGCATGCAGGGCGCCGGCCTCCTCCATGGCCCGGCGCCACTCGGCTCCGGCGCCGGCCTCCTCCACTCCGTCGGGGGTGACGAAGCCGTGGGCCGTGCCCAGGCGCTGCCAGTCGATGGTGAGGAGGCGGTGTCGCTGCAGGTCGCGGAAGATGCCGTAGTCGCAGAGGAGGTCGAAGCGGTAGCTCACCCTCTCCATGCCGCGTCCCGGCTTGTGGCGGCGGTTGCCCCGCTCTCCGGCGGCGGCGGCGATGAGCCGGGCGATTTCGCCGGGCGAGAGGCTCCGGGCATGGCGCAGCAACTGGTCGTCGGGCAGGCCGGCGTAGGGGTACAGGACCGCAGCGGCCACCTTGGCCTCCCCCTCCGGGTCCCATTCCACGAGGGTGACTTCGGGGCGAGGCTCGGCCGGCCCGGGAAGCTGCGCCGCCACCTGCTCCATGCGGCCGGCGATGTCGGCGAGGTACCGGCTCCACGCCACACCCCGGTCGGCGCGGTCCACCCGGCGCAGGAAGGCGGGGATCACCAGGCGCAACTCGGCGAGCATGCGGGCGGCGTAGTCCCTGACTTCCGCCAGGGGATGGGCCCGCATGCGCAGCAGGAGCGCCTCGTAGGCCTGGCCGCTGGCGTGGATTCCCAGGTGGGAGAGGGTGGCGGCGGGGAGGAGGCCGCGCAGGTCGTCGCAAGCCCTGGCCCGCAGGCTGGAGCGGTAGGCAGCTCCGCCCTCGCCGGCATCGGGGGGGTAGCGGCGGCGGTAGTGATCCTCGAGACGCTGCACCAGGCCGGAATAGGTGGTGAACAAGGCGTCGAGAGTGCGGCGGTAGTCCGTCGCCAGAGCCGAGGCGGCCACTTCCGGGGGTAGCACGTAGCGGTAGCGGCCCCCGAGCGGCCGGTCGAAGCGGAGGTAGCGGGTGCTCTGCTCCAGGTAGGAGGCGAGGCGGCCCCGCTCGAGGACCTTGGTGAGGAGGTTGGAGGCCTGCTCACAAGCCAGGTGGGCCGAGCCGAGCTGAGCCACCGAGTCGTCGCCGTACTCACCGAAGATCCGGTCGTAGAGGGCCTCGGCCCGCTGCAGGCGCACCGCCTGGTCGCCCTCGAGGGCGGCGGCCAGGTTGGCCATGCCCAACTCCGGTGCGGCGTAGAACTCGTCTAGGAAGAGGCGGCGCAGGGAACTGGTGGTCCGGCTGTAGCGGGCGAAGAGCGCCCCCTTGACTACCTCGGGCAGGTTCACCAGGGCGAAGACCGGCTCGGTGGTGTTGGTGAAGAAGCGGCTCAGGACGGCCGACTCCTCCGGGGTGAACTCCTCGCGGTGATAGTCGATGGGAGACGGAGTGAGGTCCGAGGCGGGCGGGGGCACCGGGGCAGGTTAGCGCCACTTCTCCCGGCTCTGCCGCCCCCGGTAACCTCGGGCCGATGACCGCCCTGCGCATCGCCGTGGCTCTGATCCTGGCCGCCATCGTGGCGGTGGCCCTGGTGCCCCTGCTGGCTCTGCTCGACCTGGCGGGGGGAGGCGATGGCCTGGGGCTGTGTCGCGACGGCCTCGCCTCCTGCCGGGCGGCCTACTTCGAAGGGCCCGAAGTGCTGGCGGTCCTCGCCGTGCTCCTGTTCATCCTGCTGGCGTTGCTCCGGCTTACCCTGGTGGTCCGGCGGCGCCTCGAGGCGCGCCGCGACTCAGTGGGCCGGAGTGAGGGCCTCGGCGGCGGGTAGCGGGTCGTCGCCTCCGGCAAGAGCCGCGTAGATGCCGGCCAGGATCAGCGCCGCGCCTCCCCAACCGGTTGCGTTGAGGCGCTCTCCCAGCAGGACGGCGGCGAAAGCGGCGGCGAAAGCCGGCTCGAGGGCCAGGACGATGGCGGTGCGCGCCGGCCCGATGACGGTTTGGCTCCAGACCTGCAGGAAGAAGGCGCCGGCGCTCACCGCCAGGCCGGTGAGCAGGAGGGCAGGCCAGACCGCGGCGGTGGGCAGTTGCGGTCCCTCGAACAGAACTGAGGCGGCCAGGCCGCCCTGCGCCACCACCGCCAACTGCACCGCCGTGAAGGGGATGACCCGGTGGCGGAAGGCCACTCGGGACAGGTAGACGATGTGCGCCGAGTAGGAGACGGCGCAGGCCACGGTCAGGAGGTCGCCCCGGCGCAGGGTGAAGCCGCCTTCGAAGGTGAGCAGGGCCAGGCCGGCAAAGGCCAGCACCGCCCCGGCGGCCGCCGGCAGGCGGGGAGCGCGCCGGGCTACGAGGGCGGCGAGCAGCGGCGTGAAGACCACGTACAGGCCGGTGATGAGCCCTGAGTTGGAGGCCGAGGTGTACACCAGGCCCATGGTCTGGGTGGCGTAGCCTCCGAAGAGAAGCAGGCCGGCGATGGCTCCCTCGCGCCAGACAGCGCGGTCCCGCGGGAGGCCGAAGAGGAGCAGGGCGGCCGTGCCGAGGAGGAAGCGCCAGCCGACGAAGGCGAGGGGCGGGAAGTGGGCGACGGCCTCCTTGATCACCACGAAGGTTGAGCCGAAGAGCAGGGCGGCCAAAGAAAGAGCCGCATAGGCGACGCGGGGACGGCGCATCGGGCGCCGAGCATACCGGGACCCGTGAGGCGGCCGTGGCCGCCGGGGCCGGGTACGCTGCCGCGCATGGACCCGGCCATGGCTTCCAAAGAGCCTCTGTCGGAGCGGATGGGCGGCTACCTGGTGGGCTTCGCGGTTGGCCTGGGAGCGGCGGTGCTGCTCGGACTGGTGGTGTGGCTGGCCACCGCGGCGCGGCTCGCCGAGGCGTTGGGCTACGCCTTCATGGGTCTGGGCACCCTGCTGCTGCTCGTCGGAGGGGCGCGGGGCGGGGGCTACTCGAACCTGGGCGTAGGCGCCATCGAGGCGCTCATCGGTGGCCGGAACCGCTCGCAGGACGACTACGTCGCCGACGAAGAACTGCGGCGCGGCCGGGTCATGAAGAAGAGAGATCCGATGACTCGCCTGCGCCGCGGGCTGCGCCCCCAGGCCAACCCCACTGCTTTCTGGCAAGTGATCGGCGGGTTTGCCTATATCGCCATCGGGGTGGCGCTCATGGTCCTGCTGCCGGCGCCGCCGGGTTCCTGAGCGGATCGCAGGCAGGCTCCGGTGGGGGCCGGGCCGGGGCTGTGGCGGCCGGGGGTCAGCCGATCCTCCGGCTGAAGGAGAGCAGGCTGCCCGCCACAGCCAGGACACTCCCGGCGAGCACCACCCACGGCCCGGCGCGCCCTGCGCCCCCGGGTACCGCCGCGGCGGCGGCAACGGCATCGTGAGCCTTGACGATGGCGAAGGCGAGGGCGGTGCCCGACAGGAGCACGGCGACGACCCCCGAGGGAGCCCGGAACCCCTCGGGCCGGTCGCCCACGAGGGCCAGGATGACCAGGGGGAGGAGGGGCAGGAGCAGCGGCCAGGCGGCTCCGTCGAACCCGTCCACGGGGCCGATGCCGGGGAGGCGGACCTGGGGCAGGAACATCCCGAGGCCGGCGACGGCCGTCCCGCTGAGGATGAGGAGGCGGGAGCGGTGCATGGCTCGGGGAGGCGCGGCTCAGGAGAAGAGGTCGTCGAGGTCGTCCGGCCACCAGGGCTGGACGGGCCGCTGGGCGGGGAGAGTGGGTTCGGTGTCGGGATCCGCGGCTCGCAGGGGAGCAGGTTCACGTCGCGCCGGGCGGTCGGGGTGGTCGGGAGCGGAGCCGGGGACTCGCGCCGGCGAGACCGCGGGTTCCCCGGCCCGGACTTCACCGGGGCGGCGCCGCCATTGGGATGCCGGCGGCGAGGCGGCGGGTCGCGCCGGGGGCCGGACGCGGGGCACCCGGGGGGAGCGAGCTTCGGGGGCGGGGTGGACCGCCGCGGCCTGGGAGGCCGCGGGAGGCGGATAGAGACGGACCCGGATCAGGCCCAGCACCAGGCCGGCCGGCATGATGCAGGCGCCAACGACCAGCAAGCGGGCGCCTGCCCCCACGCTGCCTCGAAGGGTGGCGGCGAGGGTGGCGGCGTCGAGGTACTTGAGCACGGTGTAGGGCAGGGCCACCGCGGTGAGAGCCAGAGAGGCCCAGGCCAGGGGTCGCGGCAGCGGATGGCGGTGCGCGGGCACGAGAGTCATGGCGAACACGGGGGCCAGCAGCAGCAGGGAAATCAGTCCGTCGCCCGCCACGGACGGCTGGCGGAAGCCCTCGGCGCTCACGAAGGGCAGGCTCAAGGCGCCGAAGGCCAGCAGGAAGCCGAGCGCGACGACGACACGGGAGGCTTCGAAAGCCAGCCGGTAGGGAGATCGCGCGGACGACTCGGCTGTGTGGCTCACGGTGCTCGCGGTCGGTCGGCCCAGCGAGGTTAGCGGGCTGGGCCGCGGCAGTCGGAGCCCGGACTCGCCTACCCTGGGGTGGCACCGAACCGAAAGCGGGAGATGCGGATCCCACGCCTCGTCATGCTGTTGGGCGGCCTGGTCGCCGCCGCCGCGCCCCACCTGGGCCACGTGGCGATCGATCCGGAGGACTTCACGGCCCTGACGGGGGGGTCGGCCCCCACCATATGGCAGGAGTTGGGAGGGGGGGCACGGGGAGGAGTCGTCGCCGCCGCAGTGATCCTGCTCGCCCTCTGCTTCCGGCCGAGCGGGAGGCTGTGGGACCGCGTCGGCGCGGGCGCCGGGGTCGCTTTGGGGGGAGCGATGATCGCCGGGGCCATGCTGGCGCGCCGGGCGGCCGCGGCGGATGCCGGCGTTCTGCGGGCGGCGCTCGAGGCGCCCGGAGGGAGCGGCGGCGGGGCGGGCCCGGGCGGGGGCTTCTGGGTGCTGCTGGCCGGAGCCGTTCTGGTGGCGGGGGCGGCGGTCTGGGACCTGGTCGAGGCGTGGTGGCGTCGCGAGAAGGTCGCGGCGGACGAGGGATCTCCGGAGGGCGACGGCGCCTCAGGCGAGGACGACGCGACCGTCGGCGAGTGACAGCACGCGGGCCAGAGCCTCGACCCGCCAGCCGTGGGCGGCCAGGCGGGAACGGCCCTGCTGGAAGGTCTTCTCGATCACAAACCCGAAGCCGACCACCACGCCCCCTGCCTCCTCGGCGATCTCGCCGAGCGCTTCGGCAGTGCGGCCCCCGGCCAGGAAGTCGTCGACCACCAGGATGCGGAGGCCCGGGGCCAGAGCGCGCCGCGACACCTCGACGCGATACTCGATGCCGCGAGTGGGAGAGAGAACCTCGCGGGCCAGGACATCGCGGCGGCCCGGCCCCAGGTACTTCTTGGCGAACACCATAGGGACCCCCAGGCTCAGGGCGCAGGCGAGAGCGGGGGCGATGCCGCTGGCCTCCGCGGTGAGCACCAGGTCGGGGGGAGTCGCCGCATGGCACGCCGCCAGATCGGCACCCACCGCCGCCAGCAGCCCGGGCTCCACGCGATGGTTGAGGAAGTCGTCCACCTTCAGCAGGGCGCCCTCCACCCGGGCGCGGTCGCGAATGGCTTCGTGGAGCAAGCGGGTGCCGGTGCCGCTCAACGCCCGTCTCGCGGCGACTTGCCGGCCGCCGCGCCGGAGGCGGCGGGCAGGGGGCGGCTGCCCTCCGCGGCCGGCATCCCGGGAGCCGAGCCGAAGCGCTTCACGGCCTCGAGGGCGAACAAGACCAGGACGGTGGCCGCCACGGCGACACCTAGGTCGAAGGGGGTCAGGGCGACCACCCCGAAGAAGTCGTTGACTCCCGGGGTGTAGACCACCGCCAGTTGCATCCCCACAACGAGAGTCACCATGGCGGTGAGCAGCGGGTTGCCGACGAGGCCGCGGTGGAGCACGGACTCGGTATCGGAACGAGCCACCAGCGCTTGGGCCACCTGAGCGAAGGCCAGCAAGGTGAACATCATCGTCTGCCACGCGGCCCACGCGGTGTGCCAGTACCACAGGCCCACCGCCAGGGCGGCGGCGCCGATGACGAACCCGGTGAGCAGCACGCGCCGGCCGGCGGGCCGGGCGAAGACGCCCTCCGTGGGCGAATAGGGGGGGCGGTGCATCACGCCGCGCTCCGGCGGCTCCAGGCCCAGCCCCAGGCCCAGTAGCCCGTCGGTGAGGAGGTTCAGCCACAGCAGCTGCAGGGGAAGGAGGGGAAGGGGCGTGCCCAGGAACGGGGCGAGGAGCATCACCAGCACCTTGCCGGTGTTGCCCGCCACGGAGAACCGCACGAACTTGCGGATGTTGTCGTAGATGGTGCGGCCCTCGCGGACCGCGGTGACGATGGTGGCGAAGTTGTCGTCGAGCAAGACCATGTCGGCGGCTTCCTTCGCCACATCGGTGCCGGTGACCCCCATGGCCACTCCGATGTCGGCCCGGCGCAGCGCCGGAGCGTCGTTGACGCCGTCCCCGGTCATGGCCACGATGTGGCCTTCGGACTGCAGGGCCTCGACGATGCGCAGCTTGTGCTCGGGAGAGACCCGGGCGAAGACGCGGGTGGGCTGGGGCCCTTCGGATACCGCCCGCTGCAGTTCCTCCCGGCTCATGCGCTCTAGCTGGGCCCCGGTGAGGGCCGGCCCTCCCTCGGTGATCTGCAGCCGCCGGGCGATCTCCAGGGCCGTTAGGGGGTGGTCGCCGGTGATCATGGCCGGGATGATCCCGGCGGTGCGGCAGGTCTCCACGGCCTCGAATACCTCGGGTCGGGGCGGGTCGATCATGCCGAAGAGGCCGACGAAGGTGAGGTCCTGCTCGAGGTCGGCCGAGACGGCGTCGGGGAGGGCGGGGAGGAGGCGCAGGGCGACGCCCAGCACGCGCATGCCGTTCTCGGCCAGGGCCTGCTCTCCGGCGAAGACGCGTTCCCGCCACTTGTCATCCATGGGGGCGGAGTGGTCCTTGAGCCACACCCGCGCGGAGAGGGCGACCAGGCCTTCCACGCTCCCCTTGGTGAAAGCGACGAACCGGGAGCCGGCGGTGTCGAGGCCGGGGAGGAGGCCCGGGTCGTGCGCGCCCAGGAGGTGGACCGTGGTCATGCGCTTGCGCTCCGAATCGAAAGGCACCTCGGCTCGGCGGGGCAGGGCGCCGTCGAGGTGGGGCTTCGGGTAGCCCATGAGGGCGGCCGCCGCCAGCAGGGCGCCCTCGGTGGGGTCGCCGACGGTGCGGTAGCCCGTGGCGGGCTCGCCCTCGAGGCGGGCGTCGTTGCACAGGGCCCCTCCGACGGCGGCGAGCACGGGAGGAGTGGCGCTCGCCGGAGGGCGCGCTTCACCGGGCCGCACGGTTCCCTCCCGATCGACCTCGGGGGTGAAGTAGAAGGATTCGTCGGCCACGTCGACTACGGCCACGCGCATGCGGTTCTCGGTGAGCGTCCCGGTCTTGTCGGAACAGATGATGGTGACCGAGCCGAGCGTCTCGACGGCGGGGAGTCGCCGCACCAGGGCGCGGCGGCGAAGCATGCGCTGTGCCCCGAGGGCCAGGGTGATGGTGACCACTGCGGGGAGGCCCTCGGGCACCACGGCCACGGCCACGGAGACGGCGGTCAGCACCATCTGGCGAAGTTCGTCGCCGCGGAGGAGGCCGAGGATGAAGATGAGCCCGGCTACTGCCACCCCGGCCGCGGCCAGGGCCTTGCCCACCCGGTCGAGCCGTCGCTGGAGCGGGGTCAGGCCCTCGCGGGTCTGCTGGAGCAAGCCGGCGATCTTCCCCAGTTCGGTGTCCATCGCCGTGGCCACCACCAGGGCTCGGCCGCGTCCCTGGGCGACGATGGTGCCGGTGTAGACCATGTTGCGCCGGTCGCCGAGCGGAAGGTGGTCTCCGGTCAGGGGCTCCACCCGCTTGGAGACCGGGTTCGACTCCCCGGTGAGGGCGGCTTCCTGGGCGCGTAATCCGGCCGTCACCGTGAGGCGGGCATCGGCCGGCACCAGGTCCCCCGCGTCGAGCACCAGCAGGTCGCCGGGGACCAGGCGGCGGGCTTCGATCTCCTGCGGCCGGCCGTCGCGCACCACCGTCACCTCGGGGACCGCGAGGCGCTTCAGGGCGGCGATGGCCTTCTCCGCCCGGTACTCCTGGATGGTCCCCAGAGCCACGAAGAGCACCACGATGGCCCCGATGGCGACGGTGTTCTTGATGTCCCCCAGCGACGCCGCCAGGGCGGCGGCGCCGAGCAGGACCAGGACCATCGTCGCGCGGAGTTGCTCGAGCATGATCCGGATGGGGGTGCGGCCGCCGGTGTCCTGGAGCTCGTTCGGCCCGTGAGCCTGGAAGCGGCGGTCGGCTTCGGATGCGCTGAGGCCCCGTTCGGGGTCGGTTCCCAGCCGGAGGGAGGCTTCTTCGGGAGGCAGGAGGTGCCAGGGGGCACCGGGGAGATGCGGGCTGGTGGTGGTCACGAGAGGGAGGCCATCATGGATGCGCGGCCTGATCGTACCGAGGGCTGAGGGGAGCGAGGAGGGTTTCGCCGGTTACGATCGGCCGCATGGCCTCCGGTCCCGCCGCCGCGGCCGCCTCCCGGCGGCACGCCCGGGTCCTCCTGGATCGGCTCAAGCGCCGCTACCCGCAAGCCGGCACGGCGCTGCGCTTTGCCGACCCGTGGCAGCTGCTGGTGGCCACCGTGCTCAGCGCCCAGACCACCGACGCCAACGTGAACCGGGTGACGCCGCTTCTCTTCGCTCGCTGGCCCTCGCCCCAGGACTTGGCGGCGGCGAGCCCGGAGGAGGTCGAGGCGGTGGTCTACTCCACGGGGTACTACCGGCAGAAGGCCCGGGCGGTGGTCTCGCTCAGCACCGACCTGGTGGAGCGCTTCGGCGGCGAGGTGCCCGCCGACCTCGCCTCTCTGACCGGCCTGCCGGGTGTGGGCCGCAAGACGGCCAGCGTGGTCCTGGCGGAGGCCTTCGGCTTGCCGGCAATCGCCGTCGACACCCACGTGGGCCGGGTGGCGCGCCGGCTGGGATTGAGCGACGCCACCGATCCCGGGCGGGTCGAAGCCGACCTGCGGACCCTCTACCCGGCGCGGGAGTGGGCCGGTATCTCGATGCGCTTCATCCTGTTCGGGCGAGAGGTGTGCGCCGCCCGGCGACCGCGCTGCCCCTCGTGCCCGCTGGCCGACCGGTGCCCCCACCCCGGCAAGACGGCGTAGGGGCGAGCCCTCTCAGCCGGCCGACCCCTCGGGAGCGGAAGGGGCGGCACCGGCCAGGAGATCGGCCCCGCGCGTCTCGGGGAGCAGCAGTAGCAAGGCGGCCGCGGCCAGCAGCACGCCGCCCAGGCCGGCGACGGTGACCGGCACTCCCCAGGCTCCGATGGCAAAGTGCCCGGCGATGAAGCCGCTCAGGGCTCCGAGGATGCCGGCGTTGCCCAGCCAGGCACCGGCGGTGGCGCGAGTCTCGGTGGGGAACAGCTCGGCCCGCTGGGCGGCGAAGGCGGGAGCGAACGCCGAGGAGCCGAGGATGGAGAGGAAGATGCCCAGCGCGATGGCCCAGCCGCCCTCGGCGAAGAAGGCCAGGACTCCACCTGAGACGCCGACGACGATGGCGGCCGCCTCCGTCGGCCGCCGTCCGATCAGGTCGGCCGCCCGGCCGCCGGCGAGGAGGCCGAGGATCACCGCCGGGGTGCTGGCGAGCACCAGCAGGAGAGAGGCCCGCCCCTGGCTCCAGCCGAGGTTGTTCACCAGGCGCGGGTTGATGAACCCGGCGGCGACGGCGGTGAAAGCGGCGGCGGCGAAGGAGAGGCCGGCCATCGGCCAGAAGCGGCGGCGCAGGCCGCGGCCCAGGGCCACCGCCAGTGGAGCGCGGGTGCCGGGTCTGAAGGCCCGCGATTCGCGCAAGCGGAGCGCGAGGAGCGGCACCAGCACCACGGGGAGGGCGCCGGCGGCGAACAGGAGTCGCCACGCCTCGGCGCTGCGCTCGGCCAGTGGAGCGAGGAGCCAGCCGAAACCGGTGCCCATGCTCAGACCCAGGGCGTAGGTCGCGGAGGCGTAGCCGCGTCCGGCAGGGTTCACCTCCTCGGCGATTATCAGCAGGCCGAGAGCCCCCAGCGCGATGGTGCCGACCCGGGCCACGCCTTGGAGGCCGGCGAAGGCAGCCAGGTTGGGGGCGAAGGCGGTCGCCAGGTTGGCGAGGGGGAGGATGGCGAAGGCGGCCAGCAGCGGCCCGCGGCGACCCCGCCGGTCGGCCCACCAGGAGAGAGCCAGGGCGGTGAGCGCGGTGGCCCGCACCACGACTTCCACCAGGGCGATGCCCTGGTCGCTCAGTCCGAAAGTGACCCGAGTGTGCGCCAGGGTGGCGGTGAACACGTTGCTGCTCCATCCCTGGGAGAAGGCCGCCGCGCCGAGCAGGGCGAGCACGGCGACCTCCCGGCGGCGCAGGGGGACCGGGGGCGCCAGCGAGGCGAAGGCCCCGCCCAGGCGGCGGCGGGCAGGCGGGGGGGACGGCACCGGGGGCAGGTTACCCCGGGAACAAGGGGGAGCCGGGCGAGGTTGCAGCGGCCACGACTGCCGGGAGGGCACTTTGGAGATCACCGGCCTCAGCCCGCTGAGCCTGGCGGCCGCGTTCGGGTTCGGGGCGTTGTCGTTCCTGTCCCCGTGCGTCCTGCCGCTGCTGCCGGGCTACCTGAGCATGATGTCGGGGTACTCGGCGGCCGACCTCAGCGAGAGCCGGGCTTCGACCCGGCGCCTGCTTCGGGTCACCCTGCTCTTCGTGGCGGGCTTCACCGCGGTCTTCGTCGCGCTGGGAGCGGCGGCGACGACCTTGGGCCGGGCGCTCCTGCGCAACCAGGAGGCCTTCACCACTGCCGCCGGATGGCTGGTGGTGGCCATGGGGCTGTTCCTGGCCGTCACCGCGGTGTGGACCCCTCGCTTCCTGCTTCCGCTGCTGCGGGAGCGCCGGGTGGAGGTGCGCCCCTCCCGCCTGGGGGCCTGGGCGCCGCCGGTGATGGGGGCGGCGTTCGGGTTCGGTTGGACTCCGTGCATCGGGCCCACCCTGGGCAGCATCCTGGCCCTCACCGCAGTCGGCCAGGAGGGCACCACGGTGGCGGCCGGCATGGTGCTGCTGGCCGTCTTCTCGCTGGGATTGGGACTGCCGTTCGTGCTGGCCGGGCTGGGCATGGGCCGGGCCCTTCGCCTCGTGGCCCGCTTCCGTGCCTGGCTGCGGCCGATCACCGTGGTGTCGGGCCTGCTTCTGGTCGGGTTCGGGGTGCTGATGGTCACCGGCCGCCTCATCGACCTGAACCGGTGGTTCCAGCAGCACCTGCCCGAGTGGCTCTGGAACCTCTGAGAGGCCGTCTACCCTGGCGATGCCGGAAGTGAGGCCGCATCGAAGGCTCACGTGGGCCTAACACCTCTCGAACGGGTGGCGGCGAGCATGTGAGGGTCGAGGAGGCGGAGTGGACGGCCGGGGGACGGTGCTGCTCATCGAGGACGAGGAAGCCATCGCCGACCTGGTGCGGATGTACTTCGAGCAGGACGGCTTCCGCCTGGTACACGCCGGTGACGGGATCACGGGCCTGAATGCGGTGCGGGACCGCAGCCCGCGGGTGGTGCTGCTCGACCTGGGTTTGCCGGGCATGGACGGCATCGAGGTATGCCGGCGCATCCGGGCTACCAGCGATGTGCCGGTGATCATGCTCACGGCGCGCGACACCGAGGTGGACAAGATCGTGGGCCTGGAGATCGGTGCGGACGACTACGTCACCAAGCCCTTCTCGCCGCGAGAACTGGTGGCGCGGGTGCGGGCGGTGCTGCGCCGCTCCGAGGAGGCGCCGCGGGCGCCGGTAGTGATCGAGGTGGGCCCGTGGCGGATCGACGGCGGGCGGCGCGAGGTCACCACGCCGGCGGGCGAGGTGGTCCGTCCCACGGCGCGGGAGTTCGACCTGCTCTGGTACCTGGCGGAGAACCGCGGCCTGGTGCTGACCCGGGCCCAGATCCTGCGGGCGGTCTGGGGGTACGACTACGTGGGGGAGACGCGCACCATCGACGTGCACGTGCGCCAACTGCGTAAGAAACTGGAGGGGGTGCCCATCGAGACGGCCTGGGGCGTCGGCTACCGGATGGCGGGCTGACGGTGCGTCGGCGCTTCTTCTGGGCGCTGGTCCTGGTAGCCGTGGTGACCCTCGGGGTGGGTGGGTTGGCCGCCTCGCTGCTCATCAGCCACTCGGTGGAGGAGTCGGCCCGGCGCGAGTTCACCCGCCAGGCCGAGGCTACCGCGCTGCTCATCGAGGCCGGGGTGCGGGAGCGAGGCGCCATCGGCGCCGGGGCCCTGCGCCAGTTGGGGGGGCTGCTGGCGGTGGTGCGGGCGGTGGGCGGCCACGACTATGTGGAGGCGGTGGTGGTCGGGTCTGGTGGCGGGATCACGGTGGTGGGGGAGGAGGCGCCGCTGGCGGCGCAGATCCCCGGCGGAGCGGCCGATTTGCGGGGACGGCGGCAGTTCGAAGCCAGCGTCGGCGGGGAGCGGGTGGCCGCCCTGGCCCTGCCGGTGCCGGTGGGGGTGCTGGGCCGGGTGGTGGTGGTCATCGGCACCGACCTCAAACTGGTGCCCTGGGCCCCGGTGGCGCTGCGGCTGCTCCTGGCCCTGGGCCTGGGAGTGGCCCTGGCGGCGCTGCTCGCCGTGTGGCTCTCCCGCTTTCTGGGAAGGCGGCTGGAGGGCCTCGGCGGGGCGGCGCGCCGGCTGGCGGCGGGCGACCTGGGGGCGCGGGCCCCGGCAGGCGGTCGCGACGAGATCGCCGAGGTGTCACTCGCCTTCAACGAGATGGCGGGTGACCTGGAGGAGGCGCGACGGCGCGAGCGGGGGTTCCTGGTGAGCGTGGGCCACGAACTGCGGACTCCCCTGACCACCATCTCCGGGTACGCCGAGGCGCTTCACGAGGGGAAGGTGGCCGGGGAGGAGTCTCTGGCCAAGGTGGGCGGGGTCCTCCATCGGGAGTCGGGCCGTCTCAGCCGGCTGGTGGAGGACCTCATGATCCTGTCGCGGTTGGAGGCGGGCGAGTTCACCCTGAGGCCGGAGCCCGTCGACCTCGGCGCCCACCTGCGGGGCGCCGTGGAGGCCTATCGGGGACGAGCCGAGGCCGGCGAGGTGAGACTGGAGGCCGACCTGGCGGAGATGCCGCCGGTGGTGGCAGACCCGGACCGCCTCGACCAGGTCGTGGGCAACCTGGTGGAGAACGCCCTCCGCTACACCCCCGAAGGCGGCACGGTGCGGCTGACCCTGCGGCTCGAGGCACCGCGGGTCCGGCTCTCCGTGACCGACACCGGGCCGGGCATCGAGGAAGCCGACTTGCCGCACATCTTCGAGCGCCTCTACGTGGCGCAGCGCTACCGGGCGGCGCGTCCCGAAGGCTCCGGCCTGGGCCTGGCCATCGTGCGGGAGATCGTGGAGGCGATGGGAGGCGTCGTCGAGGTGAGCAGCATCCCCGGGCAGGGGACCACCGTGTCCGCTCTGCTGCCGCGGCGCCCACCGACGGCCTTGGACGGCGGGGGAGCGGTCTACGCTCCCCGGCATGACTGACTTCATCCGCGTCGCCGGCGCCCAACTGAACCTGACTGTGGGGGACCTGCAGGGCAACGCCGCCCGCATCCAAGAAGCCATGGATTGGGCGGAGGCCCTGCAGGCCGACGTGCTCCTGCTGCCGGAACTGGCCGTGACCGGGTACCCCCCTGAAGACCTGCTGCTGCGCCGGCGCTTCGTCGAGGCCGGCCAGCAGGCGCTGTACCGTCTGGCGGGGAAGTCGGGCCAGACCACCACGGTGGTGGGGTTCGTGGACCGCACCCAGGGCGCCCCGCGGCGGGACGATGCCGGGCCGGGACGGCTGCACAACGCCGCCGCCCTGCTCGCCGGAGGAAGGGTGCGGGGCATCTACCACAAGGTTCTCCTCCCCAACTACGGCGTGTTCGACGAGGACCGCTATTTCTACCCCGGAGAGGCCCCGGCAGCCCTGTGGGACATCAACGGAGTGGTTGCCGGGGTCTCCATTTGTGAGGACATCTGGGTGGGCGACGGGCCTCCGGCCCAGCAGGCGGCCGCCGGGGCCGACATCCTGCTCAACATCAACGGCTCCCCGTACCACCGCGACAAGGACGCGGCGCGGGAGGAGATGCTCGCCGCCCGGGCGAAGGCGGCCGGCCTGCCGTTGGTCTACCTGAACCTGGTGGGAGGGCAGGACGAACTGGTCTTCGACGGGGCCAGCATGGTGTTCGACGCCTCCGGCGCGTTGCTCTACCGCAGCCCGCAGTTCGTCGACGACCTGTTCTGGGTGGATGTGCCGCTGTCGGAGGCGGGGCGCAGCGACGTGCAGGCGACGGTGGTGAGCCGGGGGACTCTGCTGGAGGGGGAGCCCGAGCCTCCTCCGGAGACCCACCCGGCGCTCGACGCCCCGGCCGAGGCCTACGGCGCCCTCTGCCTGGGCCTGGGCGACTACGCCCGAAAGAACGGTTTCTCGCAGGTGCTGCTGGGTCTGTCGGGGGGCATCGACTCGGCCCTCACCGCCGCCATCGCCGCCGACGCGCTGGGGCCGGAGGCGGTGTGGGGGGTGACCATGCCGAGCCGCTACTCGTCGGAGGGGTCGGTGGCCGACTCCCGGGCGCTGGCGCAGAATCTGGGAATCCGCCTGTCGGTGATCCCCATCGAGCCGCCCTTCACGGGGTTCCTGGAGGTCCTGGAGGCCGACTTCGCCGGGACGGAGAGCGGGGTGGCCGAGGAGAACCTGCAGGCGCGCGCCCGGGGCGCCATCCTGATGGGCCTGTCCAACAAGCACGGCGGCCTGGTGCTGGCCACGGGGAACAAGTCGGAGATGTCGGTGGGCTACTCCACTCTGTACGGGGACATGGTGGGGGGCTACGCCGTGCTGAAGGACGTCTACAAGACCCTGGTGTACGACCTGGCGCGGTGGCGCAACCGCGACGGAGAGGTGATTCCCGAAGCCACCATCGCCAAGCCGCCCTCGGCGGAGCTGCGGGAGAACCAGTTGGACACCGACAGCTTGCCTCCGTACGCCGTGCTCGACCGGATCCTCGAGGCCTATGTGGAACAGGACCTGGCGGTGGACGACATCGTGAAGCGGGGCTTCGACCGCGCCGTCGTGGAGCAGGTTGCCCGGATGGTGGACCGCAACGAGTACAAGCGCCGCCAGTCGCCGCCGGGGGTGAAGATCACCCCGAAGGCCCTGGGCCGGGACCGCCGCCTCCCCATCACCAACTGGTTCGAGGGGTAGGCGGCGACGGGGCGCGGCCTCGGGGTGCCGGGAGGGGGAGTCGAACCCCCACGAGGTTGCCCTCGGCGGATTTTGAGTCCGCTGCGTCTACCATTCCGCCATCCCGGCGCGCCCCCATCGTAGGGGGCGCGTCAACAGGCCGGAGAACGCTATGGGTTGGCTGGAGCGCCGCCTCTTCCGGATCAATGAACGACTGGCCTGCCTCGCCGAGGAGGAGCGCCTGGCCGCCGCTGAACTCGAGATGCACCGCCATCTGGACGACGATGCCCGGCGCGACGCCGGGGTGACCGGCAATCCCATCGACCGCGAGGACGCCCGCGACACCGCCGCCGACGTCGCCCGCTTCGAGCAACTGGTGGCGGGCGCTCAGAAGAGGCGCCGTCGCCTGGAGGCCAAGCGGGATCGTCTCCTGGCCCGGCTCGGTTAGGGCGACCCTCCCGTCCTAACATCGCCTCATGTCCCGCCTCGCCCTGCTCGACGGGCACAGCCTCGCCTTCCGAGCCTTCTACGCCCTCCCGCCCGACCTGGCCACCCCGGATGGGCGGCCCACCAACGCGGTGTTCGGTTTCACCTCGATGGTCATCAAGCTGCTGGGCGACGAGCGCCCGGAGGCGATGGCGGTGGCCTGGGACACCCCCGAGGCGACCTTCCGCGACGAGGCCTACCCGGAGTACAAGGCCACCCGCAAGGCGGCCCCCGACTTGTTCCGGCAGCAGTTGCCGCTGATCGACGAGGTAGCCGATTGCCTGGGGATCACCCAGTTGCGCGCCCCGGGCTACGAGGCCGACGACGTCATCGCCACCCTGGCGCGACGGGCGGCCGCGGCGGGCTGGGAGGTGCTCATCGTCACCGGCGACCGCGACGCCTTCCAACTGGTGGGGGGGTCGATCAAGGTGGTGTACACGCGGCGGGGGATCAGCGACACCGTGATGGCGGACACCCGTTGGGTGGAGGAGCGCTACGGCGTCACCCCGGGTCGGTACCCGGACTACGCGGCCCTGCGGGGTGACACCTCGGACAACCTGCCGGGGGTGCCGGGAGTAGGGGAGAAGACGGCGGCCCGCCTGGTGGCCGACTACGGGGACCTGGAAGGCATCTTCGCTCACCTCGAGGATCAGCCGCCCCGTCTGCGGCAGAGCCTGGAGGGGGCGCGCGCGCAGGTCTTCTTGAACCGCGACCTCACCTACCTGCGGAGCGACGCCCCGGTGGAGGCGGTACCGGAGGAGTTGATCCTGGCGCCGTGGGACCGGGCCCGGGTGCGGGGGGTCTTCGAGAGCCTGGCCTTCCGCTCGCTGTGGCAGCGACTGGAGGAGATCGGGGGCGATGACGCCGGGCCGGCGGGGGCGATCCTGGAAGTGGAGGTCCTGGCGGGCGCCGACCCCCTGCTCCCAACAGACGGCGAGGAGCCCCTGGCCCTGGAACCCGTGTGGGATGGTGATTCGCTGGCCGGGGTGGTGGTGGCGGGGACCGGGGAGCGGGTGGCCTTCGTGACGGCGGAGCGCCTGGCGGGGCTGGGCCCCATCCTGGCCGACCCCCAGGTGCCCAAGGCCCTCCACGACGCCAAGCCGCTGACGCGAGCCCTGATCGAGAGCGGGTCCGACCTGGCAGGCCTCGTCTGCGACACCGCGCTGGCCGGGTACCTCATCAACCCCACCGAGCGCACCCCCGACCTGAGCAGCCTGGCGCTGGAGGCGCTCGGCCTGGAGATCGAACCGGAAGGGGCGGCGGCCGCGGTGCGGGGGGCACAAGGCGCCTTCGACTTCGAGGCGGGGCCTCTCGACCTGGAGCGCGCCGGGCGGCGGGCGGTGGCGGTGGCCCGGCTGGTGGCGCCCCTGACCGCCCGCCTCGAAGCGCAGGGCGGCCTCGAGCTGTATCGCGAGGTCGAACTGCCCCTGGTGCGAGTGCTGGCTCGCATGGAAGAGGCCGGCATCCTGGTGGACCGGGCCTACCTGGCGGAGTTAGGGGAGAGCCTGCGGGATCGCCTGGCCACCCTGGAACGGAAGGTCCACGAGGCCGCCGGCCAGGCCTTCAACCTCAACTCCACCCAGCAGTTGCGCGACCTCCTCTTCGAGCGACTCCGGCTCCCGGTGCTCAAGAAGACTCCCAAGGGGGCCCCATCCACCGACGCCTCGGTCCTGCAGAAGATGGTCGACCAGCACCCGGTGGTGCAGCACCTCCTCGCCTATCGGGAGCTCGAGAAGCTGCGCTCCACCTACGTGGACGGACTGCTGCCCCTCATCGCCCCCGACGGGCGCATCCACGGTGTCTTCAACCAGACCGGGGCGGCAACGGGCCGCATCTCCAGCGAACGCCCCAACATGCAGAACATCCCGGTGCGGACCGAGGAAGGACGCACCATCCGGCGGGCCTTCGTGGCCCCGCCGGGCAGCACCTTCGTGGTGGCCGACTACAGCCAGATCGAACTGCGCATCCTGGCCCACCTCAGCGGCGACGCCGGGTTGCTGGAGGCCTTCGCCTCGGGCGCCGATATCCACACCGCCACCGCCGCCCGGGTGTTCGGGCTGGCGGCGGAGGAGGTGACCCCCGAACTGCGCCGCCGGGCCAAGATGATCAACTTCGGGCTGCTCTACGGCATGGAGGCGTACGGGCTGGGGCAGCGCCTCGAGATCCCCGCGGAGACGGCGAAGGAGCACATGGATGCCTACTTCGCCCAATTCCCCGAGGTGGCCGCCTTCATGCAGGGCATCGTCTCCCGGGCGCGGCACGATGGCTTCACCACCACCATCCTGGGGCGGCGGCGCTACCTCCCGGACCTGTCGTCGGACAACTTCCGGCTCCGTCAGGCGGCGGAGCGCATGGCGCTCAACGCCCCCATCCAGGGTTCGGCGGCGGACATCATCAAGAAGGCGATGGTGCGTCTCGATGCCGAGTTGGCGGGGCGACACCCGTCGGCCTCGCTGCTGCTGCAGGTGCACGACGAACTGGTCATCGAGGTCCCCCAGACGGAGGCGGAAGCGGTGGCCCGCCAGACTCGGGAGATCATGGAGGGGGTAGTGGCGCTGCGGGTGCCGCTGCGGGTGGACCTGGGCGTGGGCTCGAGCCTGGCGGAGGCGAAGGGCTAACGGGCGCCTTCGGCGGGTGTGATACCCTTGCGGCCGCTTCCCGGGGATCGCGTGATCGCGGGAAAGCCCACTTCCAGGAGACAAACTTACCCATGACCGATGACATCTACGACGCGCCTGCCGGCGACCTGCCGGAGGGCGAGACGGAGGCCCCGGCCGCGGACGACACCACGGCCGGTATAGCCGCGGACGCGGTGACCGCGGAGGCAGGCGAGACGAAGACCGGCGCCCCCGCCGGCGACCCGGCGGTGGCCGAGGCGCAGGCTGAGGCGGAGACCCCGGTGGCCGAGGCGCAGGCTGAGGCGGAGACCCCGGCGGCCGAGGCGCAGGCTGAGGCGGAGACCCCGGTAGCCGCCGACGGTGCGCCCGCCGCAGTGGTCCCGGAAGCCGTCGAGCCCGTGCCTGCCGCAGTGGTCCCGGAAGCCGTCGAGCCTGAAGCTGCCGCGTCGGCGGACGAACCGGGCGATGGCAGCCTCTCCGCCGAGGACTTCGCCGCCGCAGTGGAGCGCACCGTCGTGGACTTCTCGGAGGGCAGCCTGGTGACCGGGAGGGTGGTGCGGGTCGACCCGGACGAGGTGCTCGTCGACATCGGTTTCAAGTCCGAAGGGATCATCCCACTCAACGAGTTGTCGATCCGCAACAACGTCAACCCGAGCGAGGTAGTGCAGGTCGGTGAGACCATCGAGGCCCTGGTGCTCCAGGTGGAGGACCAGGAGGGCCGCCTGATCCTCTCCAAGAAGCGGGCCCAGTACGAGCGCGCCTGGGGGCGCATCGAGGAGATCATGCGGGCCGGCGGCACGGTGACCGGGCAGGTCATCGAGGTGGTGAAGGGCGGGTTGATCGTGGACATCGGCCTGCGCGGCTTCCTGCCGGCCTCCCTGGTGGAGTTGCGGCGGGTACGCGACCTCCAGCCGTACGTGGGAACCGCCCTCGAAGCGAAGGTCATCGAACTCGACAAGAACCGCAACAACGTGGTGCTGTCGCGCCGGGCCTTCCTCGAGGAGGAGCAGCAGGAGCAGCGCCAGGCCTTCCTGGATGCCCTGCAGCCCGGCGAGATCCGTTCAGGAGTGGTGTCCTCGGTGGTCAACTTCGGGGCCTTCGTGGACCTTGGGGGAATGGACGGCCTGGTGCACGTGTCGGAGCTGTCCTGGCAGCACGTCAGCCATCCCGGCGAGGCGGTGTCGGTGGGCGACCAGGTGACGGTGAAGGTGCTCGAGGTGGACCGCGAGCGGGAGCGTATCTCGCTGTCCATCCGCCAGACCCGTGAGGACCCCTGGGAGTCGTTCTCCTCGGCCCACGCGGTGGGCGACGTGGTCGAGGGGACGGTCACCAAGACCGTGCCTTTCGGCGCCTTCGTGTCGGTGATCGATGGGGTGGAGGGTCTGGTGCACGTCTCCGAGATCGCCATGCATCACGTCGAGAGCCCCGAGTTGGAGCTGTCGGTGGGCCAGGCGGTGCAGGTCAAGATCACCGAGATCGATGGCGACCGGAGGCGCATCAGCCTCTCCATCAAGCAGGCCTCGCCGGAGTGGTCGCAGCGCTCGCAGTGGGTCGAGGAGCGCCGCGTGGCGCCGCGCCGCCGCCAGCGCAAGGAGTTCCAGCGCGAGGAAGAGGCGGCGGAGCCTCAGCCCTCCTTCTCCGCCGACGCCTCGCTCGAGGCCATCCTCCAGGAGTTGAAGGAGAAGGGGATCGGCCGGAAGTAGCCGGGGAGGAAGGCGGCTCCGGGGAACTGGGCCTCAAGCCGGCCCGGGTTCCTTCCGAAGGACTAGTCACCACGAACCGTGCCAGCGGGGCACGCGGAGGAAGGTGGCTATGGCCCGCCGGGGCAGGCTGATCCTGATCGTCGACCCCGACCTCGACTTCGTCGAGGACGCCCGGGTGCTCCTGGCACACGAGCGGGCCCTGACCGCTCGCTCTCTGGACGAGGCCGAAGAGATCGCCGTGGGCGGTCGGGTGGACGCGGCCCTGCTGGGCCCCTCTTTCGGGCACGAAGGCGGCGTCCGGGCGGCCGCGGCCCTCCTGGGCGTCGATCCGTCGATTCACCTGGTGCTGGCGGCCAACGTGGTCACCAACCGCGTCCTGCTGGCGGCCCTGCGCTCGGGCTTCGCCGACGTGGTCGACATGCCGCTCACCCAGCGCAAGCTGACCGCCGCCCTCGGCGCTCGGACCGCGGCGAGGGTGGAAGCCGGGAGGGAGGCGGTGGCTCGCGATGTGGTTCTCGAGTTGGCTCTCGCCGACGATGCGGCGACGAATCCCGCTCCCGTGCCGGCGGCCACCCCGGACGCGGAGATGCTGGGGGTGGCTGGGGCCTCCACTGCTCCTATCCCGGCGGCGACGGCTGCTCCCGTGCCGGCGGCCGCCCCGGCCGCGGAGATGCTGGGGGTGGCTGGGGCCTCCACTGCTCCTATCCCGGCGGCGACGGCTGCTCCCGTGCCGGCGGCCGCCCCGGCCGTGCCGATGGACCCCGTCGCCACCGCATTTCCGCCGGTGCCGGTGGAGCCCGCCGCGGCCGCGCCGCCAC
Source organism: Actinomycetota bacterium (assembly GCA_016870535.1). GTDB lineage: Bacteria > Actinomycetota > Acidimicrobiia > Spongiisociales > UBA11373 > VGBK01. The sequence goes on from VGBK01000014.1 coordinate 29,642, forward strand.
CGGAGGGGACCGAACCCCTGCCCCCTCCTTTCGCGCCGCCTCCTCCGACGGCCCCCCCGCTTCCCAGTACGGCCGAGGTCGCTCCGCCCGCTCCCTCGGGCGAGGTGGTGGATCTGCCGCCGACACTTCCGTCGAGGGCAGCCGCACCCGGAAGGGCCCAGCCGTCCGGCGAGAGCCGGGTGATCCTGGTGATGGCCGGGAAGGGCGGGTCGGGCAAGTCGGTGACGGCCACCAATCTGGCACTGGCGCTCACTTTCGCCGTCGGGGAAGGTGAGGTGGCCATCGTCGACGCCGACCTTCAGTTCGGCGATGTGGCGCTGCTGCTGCAGATGGACCCGGTGCACAGCATCGCCGAGGTGGCGCGCCAGGTGGACGATCTGTCGGAGGCGCGTCTGGATGCCTTGCTCCTGCGCCACGAGAGCGGCCTGCGGGTGCTGCCCGCTCCGCGGCACCCTGCCGCCGCCGAGGGGGTGGCGCCCAAGGCGGTGGTGCAGGTGGTGGAGATGATGCGCCGCCTCTACCGGCACGTGGTGGTGGATACCGGTGCCGTGCTCGACGATGTGCTCATGACCCTCCTCGACCATGCGGACGAGGTGGTCCTGGTGGTCGACATGGACCTCACCAGCGTGAAGAACGCCAAAGTGACCCTCGACATCCTCCGGGCGGGCGGCTACCCCATGGAACGGATGCACCTGGTGGTGAACCGGATCAACGCCAAGGCCCGCCTCGACCTGGTGGAAGTGGAGCGGTCGCTGGGCCTGCGCACTGCGGGCGCCATCCCGTCGGACCGGCTCGTCCCCCGGTCGGTGAACGAGGGGGTCCCGGTGGTGGCTCTCAGTCCCCGCTCCCGGGTGGCGCGCGCCTTCACCGCCCTGGCCCGGCTGTTCCTCCCCGGCAAGGGCCGCAAGGGGTCCTGACCCGGGGGCGGTATCGTCGGGGACATGACCCCTGAGATCCGGGCGTACCTCGGCGGCGGCATCGGCAGCGGGAAGAGCACCGCGGCCGCGGTTTTCGCCTCGTGGGGAGCCGAGGTGTTCTCGGCCGATCGGGCCGGGCACGCCGTGCTCGCGCCGGGCGGACCGGCGGCCGAAGCGGTGGCGCGCTGCTGGCCCGGGGTGATGGTGGCGGGCCGGGTCGACCGGGATGCCCTGGCGCGGATCGTGTTCTCCGACGCGGCCGCCCGCCGCCGTCTGGAGGAGATCACCCATCCGGCGATTCGGGAGGCGCTGGCGGCGCAGGTGGCCGGGGCCGGCAGCGAGGTGATCCTGGTGGAGATGCCGCTGCCGGTGGACCTGCTCGGGCCGGGCTGGCGCTGGGTGGTGGTGGATGCCCCCGACGAGGTGCGCCTGACCCGCCTGGTGGCGCGGGGCCTGACGGCGCCGGAGGCCTCCGCCCGCATGGCGGCACAACCCTCGCGCGCCGACTGGTTGGCCCGGGC
>VGBK01000015.1 GCA_016870535.1 Actinomycetota bacterium
GATCACGGTGAACGACCCGCCGGGCAGGTCCAGGTCGACGCCGGCGATCCCTGCCGTGGTGCCGGGGTAGCGGTAGGTGAGGCCCTCCACCTGCAGCCGGCGCAGGGGCTCGGGCGCCGCAGCCTCGACCGCCGGGTCGGGCAGGGAACCGGTGAGTTGCAGGTCGCGCCGCTCCACCAGGCGCTCGGGCGGGGCGCCGGCCAGAAGGGTGGCCAGGCGTCCCAATGAGACCCGGGCCTGCTGGTAGCGGGCGATGAACATGCCCACCACCCAGACGCACTCGCTGACGAAGCCGAGAAAGTACACGAAGAGGGCGAAGTCGCCCACGCTGAACTCCCCGGCCGTCATCCCCCGGGCGGCCACCACCAGGATGATCCCGGTGCCGATCGACACCGAGTTCCAGAAGAGCGACTCCAGGATCTGGGTGAGGGTCTTGTCCCGCACCAGGGCGATCCGGCGGGTGTCGTTGCGCCGCCGGAAGTGGGCGATCATCGCCTCCTCGGCCCCGGCCACCTTGATGGCCGGGACGGCGCCGAACATCTCGGCGAGAGCCCCGGTCACTTCCCCGGTGGCTTCCCGCGCCGCCTCCCGGTAGCGCCGGATGCGGTCCCTGGCCCGCGCCGCCAACAGGACCACCAGCACCATCGGCCCGAAGACGAAGGCGGTCACCCGGGCGTCGATGGAAGCCATGATCCCCAGGGCGACGGGGAGGAAGAAGAGGATGCCGACCAGATCGACCGTCCAGGAGACGGTCTCGTCGGTCTCCTCCACGTCTTCGCGGAACCGGGTCAGAGCCTCCCCCGGCGTCTCGGCCAGCGCCTGGGCACCGGGGCGTTCGTAGATCCGGGTGAGCAGGTTGCGGCGCAGCAGCGTCTGATTGCGGAAGCGGAAGTGGATGTCGACCCACATCGCCCAGGCCATGACGGCGATACGCCCCACCCCGTAGGCGGCGATGAGGCCGACCAGGGCCGGGATCCCCAGGCCCCCGGCCGCAGCACCGGAGACGCGGTTGAAGAAGGCCTGGGTGATCAGGCCGGGGACGATCGGCATCACGTAGATGGCCGTCCAGAGGGCGGCGTTCAGACCCCAGCGCCACTTCTGGCGGGCGATCAACGTGGCGCCGAGACGGGCGGTGCGGACGGCCGGGGCCTTCATGCCAGCACCTCCTCCATGCCGGTCCGCAGCAGGCGGGCGAACCGGGAGTCGGGATCGGCGGCGAGGGCGGCGCGCTCACCCCACTCCACCACCCGGCCCGCCTCCAGGATCAGAATGTCGTCGGCGCGCTCCACGGTGGCGAGGCGGTGGGCGATGATCACCCCGGTGCGCCCGGCGAGCAGGCGGTCGACGGCGCGCTCGACGAGGGCCTCGGTGGCCGGGTCGAGGCGCGACGAGGCCTCGTCCAGGATCACCAGGCCCGGGTCGCGCAGGAAGACTCGGGCGAAGGCGAGCAACTGGGCCTGTCCGGCGGAGAGGCCGGCGCTCCCCGTCTCCAGCACGGTGTCGAGCCCGGCGGGGAGGCCGGCCGCCCAGTCGCCCAGGCCCAGGGAGAAGAGGACTTCCCAGAGGCGCTCGTCCTCGCTGCCGGAGGCGAAGAAGGTCAGGTTGTCCCGCACGCTGCCCCGGAACAACTGGACCTCCTGGGTGACCATGGCAATGCGGGCCCGGCGGGACTCCGGCGCCACGGCGGACAAGGGGACGCCGGCCAGCAGCACTTCACCCGCCGCCGGGTCGTAGAGGCGGGTGAGCAGCCGGGCCAGCGTCGACTTGCCGCTGCCGGTGCGGCCCAGCACCCCCACCACCCGGCCGGGGGCGACCGCCAGGTCGATGTCCTCCAGCACGGTCTCCCCGTTGGCCCCATCGTCCTGGTAGGCGAACTGCACCCCGCGCAGGTCCACCGGCAGGGGCCCGGCGGGCAGCGAGGCGGTGCCGCTCTCGTCCAGGCGCGGGCGTATCGCCAGGATCTCCTCGACCCGGGCGATGCCCGCCCCCGCCTTCTGCAGCACCTCCATCTGCTGGCGGATCTGCTCCAGAGGCTCGCGCATCATGTCGCTGTAGTGGAAGACGAGGTAGACGGCTCCGATGGTCAGGGTGCCGGCCTGCAGCCCCTGCCAGCCCAGCCAGAAGATGAGCGCCATCCCGACGATCAGGTAGGTGAGGATGCTCCAGCCCCAGAGAGCGGCGAAGCCCAGACGGGCCCGCACCTGCTCGGGGAGCCAGGCCCGCATCACCCGGGTGAAGCGGTGCATCATGAAAGGCACGCCGCCGCTGGCCCGCACGTCCTCGGTGCCGGCGAGCTGCTCTCCCAGGAAGCCGAAGAACTCGGCGCTGCGCGCCCGCATGGCCTTCCACCAGGGGAGGGCGACCGTCTGGATGGCCAGCATGCCGGCCAGCACCAGCAGGGCCCAACCGGTCATGGTCAGGCCCACCCACCTGCTCTCCCGCCACAGCAGGCCGAGGACCGCCAGCACCAGAATCAGGTTGCCCAGCACCCGGATCACGAAAGAGGCGAAGAACTCCGACAGGGTGGTGACGTCCCCGTCGATGCGCTCGATGAGCTCCCCCGGGGTATGGCCCTTGTGGAAGGCCATGTCCAGGTGCAGGACGTGCTCCGCCAGGTGGGCGCGCAACTCGTTGGTGGCCCGCCAGCCCACCTGCTCGGCGGCGTAGGTGGCGGCCACATTCAAGGCCTGGTGGCCCACCGCCAGGGCGGTGAAGCCGCCGGCCAGGGTGAGGAGCCCGCCGAGGGACCCGCCGGACATGGCCCGGTCGAGGAAGGCGCGGATCAGCTGGGGGTTGACCGCCTGGCAGGCGATGCCGGCGCCGAGCAGCAGGGCGAGCACCGCCACTCGCCCGCGCCACGGGCGCAGGTACCGGCGGAGCAATCTGAGATAGGCACGTACGGGGATCATGGGATTCCTTGAAGGGGTCGGCGCGCCGTGATCGGGCGAACCGGGGAGGGGAGGGCGACAACCAGCGCGGGCTCAGTGCCCGGCCTTGGGCTTGCCGACTGGTGCGGTCAGCAGCGCCCTTCTGGCGTCTGGAATCTCATGCAGGTTTCCGCAGGCGGGACTCTCCCAGGGCCGAGCGGCGGTGTCAAGTTCTCCGGGAGCCGGGGGTCGGCGACGCCGCTAGCCTGACGACGATGCCCGACGAACTGGACCTGCTCATCTCCCGCGACCGCATCGGGGCCCGCATCGACGAGCTGGCCTCGGCGATCGACGCCGACTACGCCGCCGTCGACGAACTGGTGCTGATCGGCGTGCTCAAGGGCTCCTTCATCTTCCTGGCCGACCTGGCCCGTCGCCTCACCATCCGTCATCGGGTGGAGTTCATCGCCGTCTCCTCGTACGGCGACCGGGAGAGCACCGAGTCGGGGGCGGTGCGCCTGCTGATGGACGTACGCCACGACATCGCCGGCCAGCACGTGCTGGTAGTGGAGGACATCATCGACACCGGCCACACCCTGGCCTACCTCCTGCGCTTGCTGGAGGCGCGGGGCCCGGCGTCGCTCCGGGCCTGCACCCTGCTGCGCAAGCCCGACCGGGAGCAGGTCGAGGTGCCCATCGCCTACCTGGGCTTCGACATCGAAGACGTCTGGGTGGTGGGGTACGGCCTCGACTTCGCCGAGCGCTACCGGACCTTGCCCGATATCTGCGCCGTGCGCCGCTGAGGACGGCGCTCCGCGTCGGCTGGGGCCGGCGGGGAGGGGCTCACCCCAGCCCGCGATCCACCGCCCAACGGGTCAACTCGGCGCGATTGCTCAACTGGAGCTTGCGCAGTACCTCGGAGACGTGGGTCTCCACGGTGCGGGGGGAGACTCCAAGGGCCTTGGCCGTCTCCCGGTAGGTGTAGCCCTTGGCGATGGAGCGGAGCACCTCGCGCTGGCGCGGGGTGAGGCGGTCGAGGTCCGGGTCGACGGCGGCCGGGTCGAGCGCGGGGAAGGCCTCCAGAACGAAGCCGGCGAGCTGCGGCGAGAAGACGGCGTGGCCCGCCGCTACCAGGCGGAGCGCCTCGACCACCTGGCGGGCGGTGGCGGTCTTGGTCAGGTAGCCCGAGGCCCCCGCCCGAATGACCGCCACCACGTCCGACGGCGCGTCGGAGACCGAGAGCGCCAGGAAGCGGATCCCCGGATGGGTGCGCCCCACCTCCTTGACCACGCGATGGCCGCCGCCTCCGGGCAGGTGCACGTCGAGCAGCACCACCTCCGGCACCCTCTCCCGGATCAGTTCGATGGCCGGGTCGACGTCGTCGGCCTCGCCGACGACGTCGACCTCGCCGCCGATGGCCGCCCGCACCCCGGCGCGGAACAGGTCGTGGTCGTCGACGACGAACACCCGCAGCCGGGCCTCAGCCATGGTCCCTCCCGAGGTGCAGGTCGATCTCGGTGCCTTCCCCCGGAACCGAGCGGATGGAAGTGGTGCCGCCGACGCGCTCCAGGCGAGCCACGATGGACTCGGCCAGGCCGCGCCCCGGCCCGGGGTGCGCCGGGTCGAAGCCGCAGCCGCGGTCGCGTACGGTGACGGTCACCCCGGCGGGGTCCACTTCGGCGAAGAGCGACACGGTGGCGGCTCCCGAGTGCCGGGCGGCGTTCACCAGCGCCTCGCGGGCTGCCGCCACCAGGGCCTCCCCCGGTCCGTCGGCCGGGCCGTCGCCCACCACCACCGCGTCGATGCGCACCATGAACAGGTCCTCCACCTCGCCGGCGGTCCGGCGCAGGGCGGCGCGCAGCGAAGGGGAGTGGGGGGAGGCGATCTGGTCGAGGTACTGCCGCAGTTCCCTTTCCTGGCGGCGCGCCAGCGCGGCGACGCGGCGCGGATCATCAGGGTCGCGCTGCACGAGGGCCAGGGTCTGTAACACGGAGTCGTGCAGGTGGGCCGCTATCTCGGCCCGGTCGTGGGCCCGTATCCGGGCGGCCCGCTCTTCCTCCAGTTCGGCCTGGGCGCGGCTGCGGGCCCGGTCGTGGCGGCGGAGCGTGCTCGCCGCCCAGCCGAAGACGAGGGCGGCGGTCAGGTAGACCCCCACGTCGCTGGCGACCTGGGTGGCGGTTCGTCCCGCTTCTCCCAGGGAGCCCACGATCTGCCCGGCGGCCAGGACCAGGGCGCCGGCCAGGGCGGGCCACAGCCCGGCAGCGCAGGCGACGAGGAGGAGCCAGGACAGTGGATAGCCCCCGAAGAACAGGTCGCGCGACCCGGCGATGAAGGGGGATAGAGAGACCCACACGGCCACCAGGCCGTCCACGGCGACCCAGGCCGGATGGTTGAACCAGCGGGGGTGCAGGGCGTGGATCACGGTGATGCCGGTCCAGGCCAGGGCGAGGGCGTAGGTGGCGCCCACCACCACCTGGTCGGCTCCCGGATCGGTGGCCAGAGTGGCGCCCACCAGGGCGCCCATCCAGACGATGGCCACCAGACGGAACCCGACGACGACGCGCCGCAGGGTGGCGTCGATGGGCGAGGCGGTGGGAAGGGTCTGGGTCATGCTCCCGCCTGGTGCCCCCAGCCTAGGGATCGGGCCCACCCGGGGTCGGCCGGGCCGGGCCGCTCCGGTTCAAGCCCCGCAACGAACGGGCGCCGCCGCGGCGGCGAGTGCCCGGACGCGGGAGGCCGCTTCCTCAAGGCGGGAGCGCGCCAGATCCCCGGTGGCCAGGGCGGCCACGATGGCGGAAACGGTGGGCTCCACCTCGTTGGGGTCCACCACCAGCAGCAGGTCCTCTCCCGCAACCAGTGCCTGGACCGCCAGGCGTCCCGCGCTGCGACCGTCGGCCACCCCGGCCATGGAGAGGGAGTCGGTGATCGCCACCCCGGCGAAGCCGAACTCGTCGCGCAGCAGGCGCAGCACGGCCGGCGAGAGGCTGGCGGGGAGGTCGGGGTCGAGGGCCTCGTAGACGGGATGCCCGATCATCACGGCGCGCGCCCCGGCGGCGAAGACGGTGTGGAACGGGGGGAAGTCGACGGCGCGCAGGTCGTCGAGGGTGGCGGTGATGCGGACGGCGGCGAAGTGCGGGTCGGCGGCGGTGCGCCCGTGGCCGGGGAAGTGCTTGGGCACCGCGATGACCCCCGCCTGTTCGAGGCCGCGCCAGAACGCCGTGCCCAGTTCGGCCACCGCGGCAGGATCGTCGCCCAGGTGGCGGCCCTCGAGGGCGGGATTGGGCCCGGTGACGACGTCCAGGACGGGGGCGAAGTCGACGTTGATGCCCAGCGCCAGCATCTCGTCGCCGAGCAGTTGGCCGGTGATCTCGAGTTCCAGCGGAGTCATCTCGCGGGCCTCGGCGGCGGTGGGCAGCGGCGTCACCAGGCCGCGCAGCCGGGCCACCGCCCCGAGCTCCTGGTCGACGGCCACCAGCACCGGCCCGGCGGCGGCGCAGGCCGCCTCGGCGGTGAGCGAACGCACCTGAGCGCCGCTGCCGATGTTGGGGGCCAGCAGGATGATGCCGCTGCCGCCGGCGGCGAGGTGCGCGGCGGTGCCCTCGTCGATCCCCCAGCCGGCGAGGCCGACCAGCATCACGGCCCGGGCCAGGCCGAGCACCTCCGGCGGCGGGGGCGCGGTGGTGCTCGGCGGTGCGGTGGTGCTCGGCGGCGGGGGAACCGTGGTCGTGATGGGTGCGGCGGTGGTCGTAGAGACGGCCGGCGCGGTGGTAGCGGGGAGGGTCGTGGTCGTCTCGGCGGCGACTCCGGCGCCGGCGCATCCCACGGTCAGCAGGGCGAGCGCCAGCAGGGCCGAAGCCGGTTGCTTCACCGGGCTACAGGGGTGTGGCGTAGGCGCCGGGATCCTGGCCCGCTTCCTCCTGCGCACGGCGCACCAGGTCCAGGTAGCGGCTGCCCCCCAGGATCTGACGGTCGAGCAAGGCGCCGAGATGCCGCACGGTGTAGGCGGTGGCGTCCTCCAGGTGGACGTCGATGTCCGTCGCTCCTTTCACGTAGAGCAGGCGGGTCCAATAGGAGTTCACCACCACGCTGAGGAACGACTGCACCACCGCGTTGCGCTCCAGGGCCGCCAGCGGCCGCATGTAGAGCACCAGCAAGAAGAGCAGCACCGCCATGACTCCGACGCCGCCGACCACGCCGGCGTGAGCCCAGTTGTAGCCCCCCTCGGGGATGTCCACGGCGATGCGGACGGTGGCGATCGCCGCCCCCAGGGCGATCAGGAACACCACCAGGAAGAGCCACTTCATGATGGCGAAGGCGAAGCGCTGGCTGCGCGCCGCCCTCAGGAAATCCCGCTGGCCGGCCTGCAGGACGCCCCGGGCGTAGGCCTCGATTCCGCCGGCGGAACGCGGCGCGGCGAAGGGACCGGAGGGGCTGGTCTGCGCCGGTCCGGACGATGTGGCTGCCATGAGACCCTCCTGAGCGCCGCTGCGGAGAGCCCGAATCTAGTGGAGTCGGAGCACAGGCGGGAGACGACGGGCAGGGCGGGCCGATTTCGGGGGCGCAAGATCCGGTTCAGTCACCCACCGCCATCCTCCCGGCCAGGGCTCCGAGCCCGGGGGAGAGCCGCACCGGCGCCGCGGCGCCACCTTCCCGAGAGCGCAACCGCTCCGAAAGGGAGGCCAGGCCGGCCCGGCAGCGCTCCCGGGCCGCCTCCAGGGTCTCCGGAGGGTCGAGGCGGCGCCCTTCTGCCATGACCTGGTGCAGGAGGGGCCAGCCTTCCACCCCGGGTTCGCCGGCCAGGGCGACGGTGTCCCCGACGATCCGGCCGGCCTCTTCCACTCGGTGCACCTGCTTCACGCCGGGCAGGGTGGCCTTGCCGGTGGAGGTCTTCATGCGGGGCCCGGCGGCCGTCTGCACCAGTTTGTAGACGGCATCGAGGCTGGGCTCCTCCCCCCCGGTGACCAGGCGGGTCCCCACCCCGAAGCCGTCGATGGGCGCGCCCGAGGCGACGAGGGCTGCCACGCCGTCTTCATCGAGGCCACCCGACACCAGGATGCGGATGCCGGGAAGGCCGGCCTCATCGAGGAGGCGGCGCACCCGGCCCGCCAGGTCGCCCAGGTCGCCCGAGTCGAGGCGCACCCCGGCCACCTCGATCCCCTCGGCGGCGAGTTCCCTTGCGGCCTCGGCGGCGATGCGGGCACCGGCGACGGTGTCGAAGGTGTCGATCAGCAAGACCGGGTCGGTCGGGCAGGCCCGGGCGAAGGCGAGGAAAGCCTCCCGCTCCGATGGGTGGGAGAGGATGTAGGAGTGGGCCATGGTGCCGCCGACGGGGATGCCGAACTCCAGGCCGGCGGCGACCAGCGAGGTGGCCGCCGCCCCGGCCAGGTAGGCGCTGCGCGCGGCCGCCCGGGCGGCGTCGGCTCCGTGGGCTCTCCGGGCCCCGAACTCCACCCAGGCCCTCCCCCGGGCCGCCAGGGTGACCCGGGCTGCCTGGGAGGCGATCAGGGTGTGGAAGCCGATCGCGTTGAGCAGGAAGGTCTCGGCGAGTTGGGCTTCGATGATGGGGGCGGTGACCCGCAGCAGGGGCTCCCCGGCGAAAGCGATCGTCCCCTCGGGCATGGCCCACACCTCGCCGGTGAAGCGCAGGTCACGGAGGAAGCCGAGGAACTCGGGGCGGAAGCGGCCCAGGGAGCCCAGCCGGGCGAGGGCGTCCTCGTCGAAGCGCAGGGCCTCGAGGCGGCGCAGCGCCTCCTCGAGGCCGGCCGCCACGAGGAAGTTGCGCCGGCCTCCCAGTCGGCGGGCCCACAACTCGAAGGTGGCCGGCGCGTGGTTGCCGTCGGCCAGGTAGGCGGCGGCCATAGTGAGTTGGTAGAGGTCGGTGAGCAGGCCGCCGGCCGCCGCCTCGCCGGGGCGCCGCGGCGCGCTCACCGCATCTCCACCCCGTGCTCGGCGAGAGTGTGCAGGGCGCGCTCGCCGTCTCCCGGCTGCAGGTCCACCGCTCTAACCGCGGCCGTAACCACCGCCGCCTCGTAGCCGAGGCGAACGGCGTCGAGGCCGGTCTCCTTGACGCAGTAGTCGGTGGCCAGGCCGGCGAGGACCACCCGGTCGATGTCGCGCTCTAGGAGCGCATCGTCGAGGCCCGTGGAGGACACCTCGCCGTCCTCGGGATGGCGCACCGAGAAGGCGGAGTAGCCGTCCTCGCCGCCGGTCCCTTTCCGGATGAACAGGCCGCCGTCGGCGACGTGGAGCGCCGGATGGAACTCGGCTCCGGGGGCCCCTCCCACGCAGTGCACCGGCCAGGTTCCCCCGTCGCGGGCGAAGTGCGGCGTGGTGGCGGGATGCCAGTCCTGGGTGTAGACCACCGTGGCCCCGGCTTCCCGGGCGCGGGCGATCTCGGCGTTGACTGGGACGATGATCTCCTCGGCGCCCTTCACGTAGAGGCTGCCGGCCGGGTCGGCGAAGTCCTGCTGCACGTCGACTACCACCAGGGCGGTGCGGGTGTCGTAGGCGGGGCGGGTCGCGGCGCGGATGCGATCGACCATGGCCGCCAGGTCTTCGGGAGGGGTGGGCCGGGGCTGGGGGAAGGGCAGATGCCCGCCGGCCTCCAGGGGGATCAGGTGGACGTGGGCGTGAGGGACATCGGCCCCGTACACGATCACCACCACCCGCTCGCACCCCGTGGCCCGCTCCAGGCGGTCTGCCACCCGGCGCACCGCCCGCCACAGCGCGGCGTAGGCGCCCGGGTCGAGGTCGAAGATGCCCGGGGCCTCCTGCCGGGGCACGACCAGGGTGTGACCGGGCCGGGCCGGGTTGATGTCCAGGAAGGCGCAGGTGTGCTCGTCCTCGTAGACGCGGTGGGAGGGGATCTCGCCCCGGATGATCCTGGTGAAGATGGACGGCATGGGCGCCAGGTTACGCCGGGGCCGTCCGGCATGCCCTCGCGAAGGTCAGGCGGCGCCGCGGAACCCGGCCCGCTTCAGGAGCGCCCGGGTGGCGGCCAGGGGCGCGGCGGCGGCCTCGTCGATGGGGCGGGCGTTCTGCTCGTCTGAGAGGATCTCGACCACGAGCGGCGCGGTGACCCCATGCCGGTCGAGGAGGCGCAGGAAGCCGACCAGGTCGAAGCTCCCCTCCCCGGGAAGGCGCCGACGGCGGGTGGTGTCCTCGATCAGATCCCCGACCACCCGGGCAGCGGCGTCGTTCAGGGCGACGGCGATGTAGCGGTCGGGGGGAATCGCGGTGAGCGCGGCGGGGTCGGCGGCGCCGCGGAAGTAGTGCCACGCATCCAGGTTGACGCCCCCGTTGGGCCGGCCGGCGGCCTGGACGATGGCCCCGGCGGCGGCGGCATCCGGGATTCCGCTCCAGGGCAGGAACTCCAGGCCCACGAGCAGGCCGTGCCCGGCCGCTCGGTCGCAGACGGCGGCGAACCGCTCCACGATCAGATCCGACGGGGGTGCCTGCTCCGGGGGATTCACGTCCCCCATGTTCAGGTGGCGGACGCCGAGGGCGTCGGCCATGCGGAGCAGCCGGGTCTCCAGGTCGCGGGCGAAGCGGCCCCGCTCGTCGCGGCACATCCAGTGGTAGAGGAACTCGATCTCGAAGACCGACTGGCCGTGAGCGGCGAGGATGGCTCGGAGGTCGGCATCCGAGTGGCCGGAGGCCCGCAGCGCCTCGTAGTCGTCGACCAGCAGTCCGATACCGGCGTAGCCGGCGTGCGCCGCGGCCGCCACCCGCGCCTCGAACGGGGCCCGGGCGGCCTCACCCTCGCCGGCGCCGGCCCGGGAGCCGGACAGGGTGTAGTAGCCGGCGATCAGATCGAGGGGCCCGAGGGGGTGGGGGGAGTGCGCCGTCGTCACGACGTCAGGGTACGCCCTCGCCGCCCGGGTCGAGCATCACCTCAGCAGAAGACGGCCCAGGCCCCGAGGGCGGGGCGCTTCTTGAGCCAGCTGAAGCCCAGGGCGCGAGCCTCCGAGCAGAAACCGGCCGGTCTGCCCGAGTACTCGACGCCGAACACGGCCCGTCCGGCGGCCACGAAGGGGAGCAGGGCGGCGCATTCGTCGTACTCGAAGCACTGCTCGTTGAGGGCCCAGTCGAAATGCGCCACCAGCGCGGGCACCTGCCCCAGGTCGTTCTTGAGGCCTACCGACAGGCCGCGCCGGCGCGCCTGGGCCGCCAGCCACCGGTTGTAGGCCGCCTGGTCGGCGCCGGTGAGAGCGAAACCGCTGGGGTTGGCGTAGGCGTCGACGTTGTCCGGTTCCACGCCGTCACAGCCTTTCTCGGCGGCGAGGTCGAGCCTGGCTTTCATCACGGGGCCGAGCAGGTCGAGACGGCGGATGTCGAGCCACCGCTCCCCCGGCCACCCTTCGAGCGGCTTTCCCTTCACTATGTTCGGGAAGGAGGCGGCGTCGGGCCGCCAGTTCTCCCAGGAGCCGGCGCTGAAGTAGCACACCACCGCTCGGCCGTCGGCGTGGAGCCGGTTGATGATCGCCTGTGGGGCGTCGAACAGGTCGATGTCGTACATGGCCACGTCGAATGAGGGGTCGACGGCGCCGGCCAGCTGCCATTGCCACGTGGTGCCGGGCGGCGGACGCCACACCCCGGGGCGCGAGTGCAGGGTGAGCTGGTCCAAGTGGAGGCGGCTGCCTTGGCCGACCAGACGGAGGCGCACCTTGCCGGCGTCGCGATGGGCGGCGGCCGTCGGCAGCAGGCGCACCGTCCAGCGGCCCGCCGGGGCGCCGCCGCCGGCCCAGAGGGTGTCCCACGATCCGGTGGCGGCGTTCCAGGCCTCGAGGCGCCACTTGCGAGGAGCCACGGTGCGCAGGACCACCCGCAGGTCCAGGGGGCCCGGCGGTGGGTGGAACACGAAGACGCCGACGAAGCGGCCTCCTTCCGGGTCGAGGCGCAGGTAGCCGGCGGAGAGGCTCGCCGTCCCGAAGGCGTCGCGAACGGCCAGCGTGGCCGGGGTGCCCGTGGCGCTGCCGGAGAAGACCCGGGACAGGGTCGGGGGCGTGCCGCCGCCGAAAGCCGGGATGGCGACCAGGGAAGGCGCTCCCGCCGCCTCGGGGCAGCCGGCGGCGAGGAGGGCGCCGGCGAGGAGGGTGACCGCGACCCGGCGGATCATGCGCCGAGTGTATGTCTCCCCGGCCGGGCGGGGAGGCCACAATGGGGGCATGCCCGAGCACTACACCGTCGAGGAGGCCGACGCTCTCATCCCTGAGGTGGCGGCGCGCCTGGCTCGCCTGGGCGAGTTGCAGCGGCAGGCGGCGGGGTCGCTGGCCCGGGCCCGGCGCCGCGCCCGGCGCAACGGCCACCGCGGGGGCCTCGATGCCGGTTTGGCAGGGGAGATGGGCCACCTGCTGGGATGGTTCGAAGAGAGGCACCTCCTGGTGAAGGGGGTGTCGCCGCCCCTGGTGGACTTCCCGGCGCACTACGGCGGCCGCGACCTGCTGCTCTGCTGGACCGAGGGCGAGGAGCGCATCGCCTGGTACCACCTCCCCGACGCCGGTTTCGCCGGTAGGCGGCCGGTGGAGGAACTGGACCTCTGACCCGGCCCCGGCGGCGCCGCTCGGGCCGGTGAGTCAGCCGGCGTCTGCCACGAGGGCGCTGTCGGCGCGCTGCCACATCGCTCGGAACCGGCGCGTGATCAGCAGGATGAGGGGCACGAGGAGCAGGTTGCCCACGGCGAACAGGCGAAACTCGGCGGAGAAGCCCAGGTTGTCGGTCAGGGCGGTGGCCACCCCCTCGCCGGCCCCGATGCCGATGTTCCCCATCGTCTGCAGGATGGCGAACATCGAGGCGGCGATCCGGGTGTCGGTGATGCCCATCTCCATGGTCACGTACGAGGTCCACTGCAGGCCGACGGCGATCCCCCAGAAGGGGGCGGCGGCGAGGATGGCCCTCTCGGACTCGATCGAGCCGAACATGAGCCCGCCGGCCATCACCGCCCCCACGGTGACCAGGGCCGCCGTCGTGCGGCTGAAGCGAGCCACCAGGCCGGCTACCCCCAGGGCGCCCACCACCATGCCTGCCCCCTTGAGGGTGCCGTAGATGCCGATGGTGCGGCTCGAGGAGCCGAGGACTTCCGACATGTAGTAGGTGACCAGGCCGTCGATGCCCTGGAAGAAGAACCAGGCCAGGACGAGGAAGAGGGCGAAGAGCAGGTAGCGGGGCTGCAACATCACCCGGAGCGCCCGCCGGTCGAAGGTGTGCGCCGGGGTGCGCTCGGCCGGTTCCCGAACCCGGCTCACGAACCACAGCGGCACGAGCAGGAGGCCGGCGATCACCAGGAAGATCACCTGGTAGCCGGCGGCATCGGCGATGAGCCCGAAGGCCAGCGACACCACGACCAGGCCGGCGGCTCGCCCTCCGGTCATCGAGGCCTGGACCCGTCCGTGATCCGCGGGGCGCACCACGTCGACCGCCAGCGCGTCGGCGGTGGTGTCGAAGAGGGCCATGAAGAAGGTGGCGGCCAGGACCATGGCGGCCAGCATCCCGAAGGAGGCTGCGGGGTCGATGAAGTAGGCAAGAGCGAAGGCGACGGCGGTGGCCACCAGGCCGATGAGCATGTAGGGGGTCCGGTGGCCGCGGCCGAACAGGGACCAGCGGTCGGAGACGATGCCGTAGAGCCACTTGATCACGAAAGGCAGCAAGGCCAGCGAGGTCACCACGGCCATCCGGTCGGGGTCGATGCCCTCCGCGGCCATGTGCGGCTTGAAGAAGTTCAGTTGGTAGGCCTGGATGACGCCCTGGACGAAGTAGATGGCGCCGAACATGAAGAACAACTGATGGCGGCTCAGTCCAACGTCCAGCAGGCCCTCCCCGTCGGTGGACGCGGAGGCTAGTGCGGACCGGCGAGGCCCGTCCCGCCCGGGGACCGGTGGACTCGTTGCCTGGGTCGGCAGCGCCGGGCCCCGTGGCGCGGCCGGCCACTACAGTCCCTTGCCCATGACCCCAGCTCTCGAAGACATCCTCGCCGTCGCTCGCGGCGCTGCCCGCGCCGCCTCCATCGTCTGCCTCGGCGTCCTGGAAGAGGCACCCGCTACCCCCGAAGCCATGGCCAAACTGGGCAAGGAGCCGGTGACGGTGGCCGACTACGGGTCCCAGGCGGTGATCCTGCAGGCGGTGGCCTCCTCTTTCCCCGAGCACGGGGTGATCGCCGAAGAGGGGGCGGCCCACTTCTCCGCCCACGCCGCCGCGGCCGGAGCCGAGCAGATGGTGCGCCTGGTGGGGAGGGCCCTGGGGCGGGCAGTGACCCTGGACCAGGTGCTGGGGTGGATCGACCACCGGGGCGGCACCGGGCCCTACACCTGGGTCATCGATCCGATCGACGGCACGAAGGGCTTCCTGCGGCGAGAGCAGTTCGCCGTGGCCGTGGGGCTGCTCTACGAGGGCGAGCCGGTGGCCGGGGTCCTGGCCTGCCCCCATCTGCCTCTGGACCTCAGCGATGCCGCGTCCCCGCGCGGCTTGCTCTTCTGGGGCGAGCGGGGCCTGGGGGCTTTCGCCGAGGGCCTGGAGGGAGGCCCGGCCCGGCCGGTGACGGCGAGCGGGGTGGACGCCGCCGGGGAGGTGCGGGTCCTGGGCAGCGTCGAGTCGGCTCACGGCGATCCCGCCCTGGTGCAGGCGGTCATCGAGCGAGCCGGCCTGGGCGGAGGCTGGGTGCGGCTCGACAGCCAGGTGAAATACGGAGCGGTGGCCTCCGGGATGGCCGAGGTCTACCTGCGCCCCCGCTCCCGCCCGGACTACCGCGACTGCGTCTGGGACCACGCCGCCGGCACCGCCATCGTCGAGGCGGCCGGGGGGAGGGTGAGCGACCTCGACGGCCGTCCCCTCGACTTCTCCCTGGGCGCCCGCCTGGAAGCCAACCGGGGGGTGCTGGTCTCCAACGGACGGGTGCACGGCCTGGTGCTGGAGGCGCTGGCGGCCGCCGGGAGGTGACCCCCGGCACCAGGGAGGCGACGACGGTCTAGCGTGGGCGGGTACACCCGGGAGTGACATGCTCGATCTCGAGAACCTGGAACACCGCGCCCAGGAGCGTCTGTCGGCCACGATGTACGCCTACTTCGCCGGGGGCGCCGACGACGAGACCACGCTGGCCGACAACACCGCCGCCTGGAAGCGGATCCGCCTGCTTCCCCGGGTGATGCGCGACGTCTCGGCGGTGTCCATCGCCACCGAGGTGCTGGGCACCCCCTTGGGCATGCCGATCCTGGTCGGCCCCTGGGCCTTCCAGGGCCTGGCCCACCCCGAGGGCGAGACCGCCACGGCGAAGGGGGCGGCCGCCGCCGGCACCGCGATGGTGGTCTCCACGGTGGCCACCACCTCGCTGGAAGACGTGGCCGTCGCCGCCCCCGCGGCGCCGCGATGGTTCCAGTTCTACCTGCTGCGCGACCGCCTCATGAGCGAGGACCTGCTGCACCGCGCCGCCGCCGCCGGCTACCGCGCCGTGGTGATGACGGTGGACAAACTCCCCGTCCCCGGGCGCCGCCGCCGCCTGGCGGCGGACCGCTTCAGCCTTCCCGAGCGCACCGTCATCCCCAACTTCGGATATGTGGTGCCCGAGGGGAAGGACACCGGGCCCGACGGCTACCTGCGGGGCCTGCTCGACCCCTCGGTGACCTTCGACGACCTGAGTTGGGCCTGCGCCGAGTGCCGTCTGCCCCTGGTGGTGAAGGGGGTGCTGAGCCCGGAGGATGCCGTGGCCGCGGTGGAAGCAGGGGCCTCCGGCCTGATCGTCTCCAACCACGGCGGCCGCCAGCTCGACGGGGCCGTGGCCACCGCCGATGCCCTCCGCGCCGTGGTGGACGCGGTGGCCGGGCGGGTGCCGGTGCTGGTCGACGGCGGGATCCGCTCCGGCGCCGATGTGCTCAAGGCCCTGGCCATCGGCGCCTCGGCGGTGCTGGTCACCCGGCCGGTCATCTGGGGCCTGGTGGTGCACGGCGCCCCCGGAGTCGAGGCGGTGCTGCACGAACTGGCCGCCGAGCTGGCCCATGCCATGGCGTTGTGCGGGGCGCGCGATGTGGCCGACGTGGACCGAGGGATCATCTCGGGGATGTCCGCCGCCGGGGCCTGCCGCTGAGGCGGGTCGCGGGCCGCCCCCCGGCCGCGTAGCCTGAGAGGGTCGACAACGGAGGCGCCTTGCAGTACCCCACCCACGATGTGATCAACCAGCCGCCGCCGCTGGAAGGCCACAACGCTTTCACCCTCGACCTCGCCCTGAGCGAGGCGCTGACTCGTGAGGGTGCCGGCTGGGCGACCGACTCGCTGGAGGAACTGGGCGCCCTGGCCGGGTCGGCCGAAGCCATCGAATGGGGCCGCCTGGCCAACGAGAACCCCCCGGTGCTGCACACCCACGACCGCTTCGGCCACCGCCTCGACCGCATCGACTTCCACCCCGCCTACCACCAGTTGATGGAGGTGGCCGTCGGCTCCGGGCTCAACGCCGCCCCCTGGGCCGACGGACGCCCGGGGGCGCACGTGGCCCGCGCCGCCAAGTTCATCGTGTGGACCTCGGTGGAGCCGGGGCACCTGTGCCCCATGTCGATGACCTACGCGGTGATGGCCACCCTGCAGGAGGAGCCGGGCCTGATGGCCGAGTGGCTGCCGCGCCTGGCCTCAGCCGAGTACGACGCCGCGTTCGCCCCCGTTACCCGCAAGCGCGGGGCCACGGCCGGCATGGCCCTAACCGAGAAGCAGGGCGGGTCCGACGTGCGGGCCAACACCACGGTGGCCGTCCCCGACGGGGAGGGCGCCTACCTGCTCACCGGCCATAAGTGGTTCGTCTCGGGGACCATGGCCGACGTGTTCCTGGCCCTGGGTCAGGCCCCCGGGGGCCTGACCTGCTTCCTGCTGCCGCGTTGGAAGCCCGACGGGTCGAAGAACAACTTCCTCATCCAGCAGTTGAAAGACAAGATGGGCGACAAGGCCAACGCCACCAGCGAGGTGGAACTGAACGACACCTGGGCCCTCCCGGTCGGCGAGGAGGGCCGGGGGGTACGCACCATCATCGAGATGGTCGACCGCACTCGCCTGGACTGCTCGGTGGGCTCGGCCGGCCTGATGCGCCACGGCCTCACTCAGGCGATCCACTTCGCCCGGCACCGCTCCGCCTTCGGCAAGGTGCTCGACGACCAGGCGCTGATGCTGCGGGTGCTCGCCGACCTGGCCCTCGAATCGGAGGCGGCCACCAGCAGCGCCCTGCGCCTCGCCGGGGCTTACGACCGGGTGGCCCGGGGAGTCGAGCCCATGGGTTACGCCCGCATCGCCACCCCGGTGACCAAGTACTGGATCTGCAAGCGCAACGCCGGGCACTCCGCCGAGGCGCTGGAGTGCATCGGGGGCAGCGGGTACATCGAGGACTCCGGCATGCCCCGCCTGTTCCGCCAGAGCCCGCTGAACGGGGTGTGGGAGGGCTCGGGCAACGTGATCTGCCTCGACGTGCTGCGGGCGATGCGCAAGGAACCCGAGTCGGTCGAGGCGTTCCTCGGCGAACTGGACGCCGCCTTCGGGGCCAGCGAGACCTACGACGCCGCCCTGAAGGACCTGAAGCAGGCGCTGACCCTCCCCACCGAGGAAGGGGCCCGCCGCCTGGTGGAGCGCATGGCGGTGCTGCTGCAGGCGTCGCTCTTGCTGCGCCACTCACCGGCCTTCGTCGCGGAGGCCTTCGTGGCTGCGCGCCTCGGCGACCCGGGGGTGGCCTACGGGGCCCTGCCCGACGGGGTGGACTGCGCCGCGATCGTCGACCGGGCGCTGCCTGAGTAGCCCCGGCGGGGTCACAGGCCCTCGACGGTCACCCCGTCGGCGTAGGCAGCCAGCTGCCTGAGGTCAGCCGCGTCGGTGGTCAGGACCCGTCCACGGGGTTCAGCGGCGGCGACGACCAAAGCATCCACTGCAGATCCGACACGGGCCTTGGCTCTGAGGAAGGCTGCTCTACGGGCCAGGGCCTCCGGCACTTCCTCAATGAGATCACACGTCTTCAGAAGCCGGTTGACGGGGGCATCGCGGCCGGCATCCCCCCGCAGGCACTCGACGAGTGTCGGGGAGAGGACCATTGGGGGCCAGAGACCTCGCTCCCGCAGTCCAGTGATCAGCCTCGTGGAATAGCGCGAGCGTGCCACCAGGCGGCTCACCGCTCCTGAATCCAGCAGCAACACGGTCAGCTTGCGGCCAGGTCGTGTCGGCCGGCGAGGCGAAGCACCAGCGCATCGGCCTCGGCAGCCTCTTCGGGGGTGGGCTCGCCGACTTCAGCGATGAGCTCAGAAAGGTACTCATCGGTCGCCTCGAGGAGACGGCGGCGCCGGGCTTCGATCCTGACGGCACTCTGGAGCAACTCCGAAGCCGGCAGACCGAGTTCCTTGACAAGCCGGTAGACGTCCTCGGGGAGATACACCTGCATCCTTGGCATACGCCTAAATGTACACACAAAGGGGACGAGCGAAAAGGGCGCCGCCTACACCGTGTACGCCAGGAAGGGCGCCGCCTCCGCTGCGGGGAGGCGCGCTGCGAGCCTTACCCCTTCGGCCTCGTGGTCCTGGGTCAGTACCTCGGCCACCCGGTGCAGGGCGGCCACCAGGTCGCCCCGGCCGTGGGGGATCAGCAGGTCCAGGCTCAGGGTGCCCCGGGCGATGCGCTCGTCGAGGGCGGCCAGCAGGGCGTCGATCCCCTCGCCGGTGACCGCCGACACTCCCACCGCCTCGGGATGCAGGGCCAGGAGGCGGGCCACGATCGGGGCGGGGGCGGCATCGACCTTGTTGATGACCAGGATCTCCTCGTGCCCCGTACCCCCCACCTCGGCCAGGGTGGTGTGCACCGCCTCGATCTGCCCATCCGGGTCGGGGGCGGTGGCGTCCACCACGTGCACCAGCAGGTCGGTTTCCACCGCTTCTTCCAGGGTGGAGCGGAAGGCCTCGACCAGTTCGTGAGGCAGGCGCCGCACGAAGCCCACGGTGTCGGAGAGCAGCAGCAGGCGCCCCGAGGGCAGGGCCAGGCGCCGTACGGTGGCGTCGAGGGTGGAGAAGAGGCGGTCCTCGACCAGCACCCCGGCCCCGGTGAGGCGGTTGAGCAGACTCGACTTGCCGGCGTTGGTGTAGCCGACCAAGGCGGCGGTGGGCAGGCCGGAACGGCGGCGCGCCTTGCGGCGCGTGCCGCGATCGACCCGCAGCGCCTCGATCTGCTCCTGGAGCACGCTGATGCGCCGCAGCACCCGGCGCCGGTCGCTCTCCAGTTGGGTCTCCCCGGGGCCCCGGGTGCCGATGCGGCCCGCCTGCTGGCTCAACTGCAGGCCGCGCCCGCGCAGCCGGGGGAGGCGATGGCGGTGCAGGGCCAGTTCCACCTGGGCCATGCCCTCCTTGCTGGTGGCGTGCTGGGCGAAGATGTCGAGGATCACCGCCACCCGGTCCACCACGTCGCAGCCGAACACCTCCTGCAGGTTGCGCTGCTGCACCGGCGTCAGTTCGCCGTCGACCACCACGACGTCTACATCGAGTTGGCGGCCGAGCGCCGCCAACTCCGCCGCCTTTCCCCGGCCGATGTAGGTCCCCGGGTCGGGGCGGCCCCGCACCTGGGTCTCACGGGCCACCGCATCCGAACCGGCGGTGGCGGCCAGGCGCTCCAACTCGTCCAGGGAGTGCTCCGCTTCCGTCGCCGATCGCCCGTCGGCGACCAGGGCGACGAGCAGGGCGCGCTGGCGCCGCACCGCCAGGTCGGTGACGGTGGCGGTGAGGCGGCGGCGGTTGCGAGAGGCGCGTTGGTCGGCCACGGCCTCATGTTGCCACGGCCGGGACGGGAGGGCTCGCTGCCGAGCCTCCTCCCTCGAGGTGCGGAGGCCACAGGTTCGTTGTGCCACGACGAAGCCGCACGGCGACTACGCTGAGTGGCAGGAGGAAGCACGGTGAGCCTGGCTTTGATGGGGCGGGATCTGCGAGCCCGGCGACGCGCCCTGGGCCTGACCCAGGTCGCCCTGGCGGAGGCCGTGGGGACGCGCCCGGTGATGGTGGGCCGCTGGGAGCGGGGCGAGGCCCTGCCTTCCGCGGACGAAGTGATGCGCCTGGCCGAGGCGCTGGAACTGGACCCGGCGGTCGCCGCCGCTTGGGGTGGGGTGGCCCGGCGGCCCCCGGCGATGCCGGCCCCGCCGCCGGCCGAGTCGGGCGCCGGGCCCCGGTGGGCCGGGCTCAGGCAGGCCATCTCCCTCTTCTCGGCGCGCTGGGGGGTGCGGCGCCGGCCGTGGGGTTCGATCCCGGGCGATGCCGGCGACGGGGCCGTGTTTCCCTCCCCCGGGGTGCCCCGCCTCGGCGAGTCCTACTTGGACGACCCGATGGAGCGGCGCCGGTACACGCTGCGCTGGGTGCTGACCCTGCTGGTGCTCGGCGCCCTGGCGGTCGGCCTGGTGTGGGCCCTGGGCGAGTTGCACCAGGGCTGGGGAGCGTTCCTGGATCTCTTCCGGGGTCGTCCTCCGAGCACAGGACTGACTCGCGCCCTGGGCTGGCCGGTCGCCGGATAGACGGTTTCCGGGACGCGTGGCGCTAGGTTGCGCCCGTGGCTCAGATCACCTTCCTCGGCGGCGCCGACACGGTCACCGGCTCCAAGTTCCTGCTCCGGCACGGCGGGCACTCGCTCCTGGTGGATTGCGGCCTCTTCCAGGGCCCCTCGGAGATGCGCCGGCTCAACTGGGAGGACCCCGCCTTCCGTGCCGGCCTTCCCGACGAGGTGCTGCTCACTCACGCCCACATCGACCACAGCGGCTACCTGCCGCGCCTCGTCGGCCACTACGGCTACGACGGGCCGGTGCGGGCGACCGCGGCCACGGTGGACCTGCTCGGGGTGATGCTCCCCGACTCCGCCCGCCTGCAGCAGGAGACGGCGGCCTATGCCAACAAGAAGGGCTACAGCCGCCACCGCCCCGCCCTTCCCTTGTACACCGAGGAGGATGCCCGCCGGGCGCTCGGGTTGCTGGCGGCGGTGCCCTACCACGAGTGGTTTCCCGTCCCCGGGGGCCGGGCCCGCCTCTCGGTGGCGGGGCACATCCTGGGCTCGGCCCATGCCGAGGTCGAGGTGGACGGGCGCCGGGTGGTGTTCTCGGGGGATGTCGGGCGCTGGGACATCCCGGTGCTGAAGGACCCGGAGCCTCCCACCGGGGCCGACCTGCTGCTGCTCGAGTCCACCTATGGGGGACGCCGCCACGACGAGAAGGCCGATCCCGATGGGATGCTCGCCGCCGCCGTGGAGAGGGTGGTCCGGCGCCGCGGGATCATGGTGATCCCCGCCTTCTCGGTGGGCCGGGCCCAGGAGATCCTGTACCGCCTGCGCGGCCTGGAGGACGCGGGGCGGATTCCGTCCCTGCCGGTGCACCTGGACAGCCCCATGGCCGTCGACGCCACCGAGTTGTACCGCCGTCACCACGAGGAGCACGACCTGGAGATGACCGCCCTGGAGGAGGCCGGGAAGGCCCCCTTCCGGCCGGCCCGCCTCCGCGTCACCCGCACCGTGGAGGACTCCAAGCGCCTCAACGACCTGACCGCGCCCGCGATCATCCTGTCCGCCTCCGGCATGGCCACGGGCGGCCGGGTGGTGCACCACCTGAAGCGGCGGCTGCCCCATCGCCAGAACCTGGTGGCCTTCGTGGGCTACCAGGCCGAAGGCACGCTGGGACGCTCCCTGGTCGATGGGGCGGCCGCGGTGCGCATCCACGGGGACGAAGTGCCGGTGCGAGCCGAGGTGGCCATGCTCGATGCCTTTTCGGCCCACGCCGATGAGGACGAGTTGCTGCGCTGGGTAGCGCTCGCCGCCCCGCGGCGTATTGCCCTGATCCACGGAGAGCCGGAGGGCCGGGAGGCCCTGGCCGGGGCGCTGGCGGGCGTCTTCCCGGGCGAGGTGCTGCTGCCGGCGCGCGGCGACACCATCGGAGTCTGAGCCCGGGCGCCGCCGAGGGCCGGCGCGGCGCGGCCCTCACCCCACCAGCAGGCTCTTCGCCAGAAGGCCGGCGGCAGCCAGGCCCGAGACCCACAGGATGGCCGCCCGGAGCACCGCCCCCTCGACACGCGAGGTCAGGAAGCGGCTGGACCAGAGGCCCAGGAGCATGGCGGGGAGTAGCAGACCGGCCAGAGTGAGATCGGCGGGGACGATCTGGCCGGCCACGGCCCGCGCCACCAGGTTGATCACGTTGCCCACGATGAACACCGTCGAGATGGTGCTGCGCAGCGTGGGACCGGCGGCGCGGTGGTAGATGAGGGCGAGAGCGGGGCCGCCCATGGCGGCCACGTGGTTGCCCACCCCCGAACCGACCCCGGCCAGGAAGCAAGTGGCCCGGGTCCTGGCGAGCGTGACCCCGGAAGCCAGGATGAGCACGGCGGCCAGGATGCTGGAGGCCACGGTGATCGAGAGGAGGCGCACTCCCAGAATCGCCACCAGCCAGGCGCCCAGCGCCGCCCCGGGCACCCGCCCGGCGATCACCCACCCCAGCCCCCGGGTGTCCAGCGCCCCGCGGTCCCTCCAGAAGACGAAGCCGTTGAGCACCAGGGCCAGCAGCATCTGGGGCACGGGCACCAGGGCAGGGTCGACGAGGGCGAGTATCGGGACCGACACCAGGGCGATCCCCATGCCGATGGTGCCGTGCACCGCGGCTCCCGCCAGGGTCAGCACCCAGGCCAGGGCGAGCACCGGAAGGGAGGCGGGCATCGGCCGCTCAACCGGCGGGTGGGTCTGGGATCACCGGCGCAGTATCCCAGACTCGGCGGGTCCTGCGGCAGGCCGCCGGCTATGACTGGCGGCAGGAGTCGGGGGAGTAGATGCCGGTGACCACGGCGTTGTCGTCCTGCGACTCCACCGGGCCCCACAGCAGCAGGTCTTCCCCCAGCCCGCTGCGCAGTTCGAACACCAGGCCGGCCACGGGGTGCACCACGAAGTCGATGACGAAGCCGGCGTAGATGCTCTTCAGCTGGGACACCTTGTCGCCGACCCGGAGACCGCTCCTCGTTTCCATGTCGGTGGTGGGTGAGGTGATCCCGCCGTACTTGAGGTCCATGCGGTAGGAGACGAACTTGCTATCCCCGGGCTCGCCCTTCACCACGATGTTGAGGGGTCCCCACTGCACTACGCGGATGGCGTCACCGGCGCACTCGCCCCAGGTGCCGCTCCCCACGATGAACCCGGTGTCCTGGGTGGGCTCGCCGAAGGTGGCGGCGAGGCGCCCCAGGACCTGGTCGCCGTCGGCGCCGAAGTCCAGGGGACCGATGTCGTTCTTGGTGAGGGTCAGGTCGGCGATGGGGATGGGGTCGCCGATCGGGTCTATCGGAGGGATCTCGCCCCCGGGCAGAGAGGTGGTGGTCACCGTGCCGTCCGTGCCGGTGGTGCTGGTGGTGGCCCCGTCCTCGGTGGTGGTGCTGGTGGTGGCCCCGTCCTCGGTGGTGGTCGACCCCTCGGTGGTGCTGGTGGCGCCGGTCGTGGGGGTTGTGGTGGGGCCGGCTGCCGTGTCGTCGGGGGCCAGGAAGCCGAAGGCGGCGATGCTCATGGCGCCCAGCACCACGGCCACGGCCAGCCCGATGAGCCAGGGGTTGGGCTGGGCAGGAGGTCCGGCGCCGCCGCCGCGGCGCGCCGTGGGCACCCGTGTCCGGCGGGCCGATCCCGGGTCGAATCCGGGGAAGGGCTCGCCGCCGGGGGGCTCAGCCCCTGTGCTGTTCCGCGGTGGCCGGTCCATGCTGCCCGCCGTGTCGCTGTGGGGGAGATGATAAGGGCCGCGGCGGCATCGGCGCGGCAGCGGTCCGCGTCAGCCCTCGGCCAGGATGGACGCAGCCCCCGGATAGGCCGATTCCAGAACCTCGGCGAAGGAAGCCCGGGGGAGCAGCACGTACGCCCCGCCGGCCGTCACGTAGTCGGCCACGGGGATGCTGGGCCGCTTGATGTCGTCCACAGCCACGCTGCGCATGTCCCAGGCCACATCCACGGCATCGCGCAGAGATAGGCCGGCATCGATGGCGAAAGCGTCGGCCAGGTCCTCAACCAGAGCCGACAACTCGGTGATCGAGCGGAAGGATTTCAGCCGGCGCAGAGCCTCCAGCAACAGTTCTTGCTGGCGCTGGTTGCGGGTCAGGTCGTTGACTCCGGGCATGGGGCGCCATACCCCGTCCACCTGCTCCCAGGTCTTGCGGGAGCGTACCCAGGCGAGGGTGGTGGCCCCGTCGCCCATGGTGCAGCCGGCGGGCAGGGCGAGTTCGCTCTTCGTGTCGCGCACCGGGCGGTCGACGCAGATCCGCACCCCGCCGACCCGGTCGATGACGGCCTTGAAACCTTCGAAGTCGAAAACGGCGAAGTGGTCGATCTGCACCCCGGTGAAGTCCTCGACGGCGATGGCGAGCAGTTCAGGCCCGGTCACCGCGGCGCCGCATCCGTTGAGGGCGGCATTGATGCGGGTATAGCTGCCGGGCGTGCACGGGTTGGGCAGGTACAGGTCGCGCGGCAAGGAGACCAGCACCGGGTCGGAGCCATCGGCCGGCCGCAGGAAGAGGAGAATCACGTCGGCGCGCGTGGAAGCCCCGCGCTCGGGCCGGTAGTCGCTCCCGATGATCAAGAAGGATTGGAGGGCGCCGTCAGCCAGGCGGGGGGAGGTGGGAATGGTGATGTCGGGGGGGAGCGTCCCAGGAGCGTCATCCCCGTCGACCGGGAAGGGGTCTGGGACACCGGGGCCGGAGAGCTGGCTGAGAGCCTGGCGCGCCTCGGCGACGTCGAAGGGGATGCGCTCGACGCTGCTCCACGCTCTCCACACCCGGACGACCTGCCACCCCGACCAGGCCACGACCAACACCAGCAGCAGGATGCCGGCGCGTATCAGGTTGCGGCGCAGGTGGGTGCTGAACGTCACGGCCCGACTCTACGCTCGCCGTCGGACAAGCGAAAACGGCGCGTCAGCAGGCGGCGCAGTTCTGCGGCGTCCATGGTCGGCCCAGTGCAGGTGTGCCCGCGGCAGAGGTAGGCCGTGGGCCGGCCCTCGAGGGCAACGCGGCCCTGCAGCAGGGGGATGCCGCCGTCGCAGTGCCCGTCTCCCCAAGCCACGAACAGGTCTGGCCGGAAGGACTCCTCGGCAACGGCCAGGAGGGCAGCGGTAGTCGGATGGCCCGCCGGCCCCACCACAGCCAGTTCACGCGCTGGAGCCAGAGCAACGGCCAGTATCCCGGCCAGGTGGGCCACCGCCGTCGGGGCGCCCTCGAAGAGGCGGCCAGCCACGCGGAAGACGGCCGCGGCGCGCTCGCCGTAGCGAGCCTCCCCGGTGTAGGCGGCCAGGGTGAGCAGAGCCTCAGCGGCCAGGGCGTTGTCCGAGGGTGTGGGATGGTCGGAGAGGTTCAGCGGGCGGGCGATCAGGGAGGGCGCATCCCGGCCGGTGGCGAAGAACCCCCCGTCGGTCCCGTCGCCGAACAGGTCGATCATGTCCTCGACGAGGCCGCCGGCCTGGTCGAACCAGGCGGGATCACCGTCGGCTCGGAAGAGGGCAAAGAGGCCCAGGGCCACCGCGCCGTAGTCCTCGCAGAAGGCGGGCACGTCTCCCCGGCCGGCGCGCCGCGAGCGCAGCAGGCGCCCATCGGGGCGGCGCAACTCTGCCAGGGCGAAGCGAGCGGCCCGCACCGCCGCCTCCAGGTACCGCGGCTCGCCCAGGACCGTGGCGGACTCGGCCAGAGCACGGATGGCGAGCCCGTTCCAGGCGGCGACCGCTTTGTCGTCACGCTCCGGCCGGACCCGGTTCGCCCTCAGGGCGCGCAGGCCCTCCAGGGCGGCGACGACCGCCTCTTCGACTTCGGCGGAGTCGGTTCCGGCGTCCCGCGCCACCGCCTCGGCGGGCCGGGCCCGGTGCAGCACGATGCGCCCTTCGAAGTTGCCCTCCGGGGCGGCCCCCAGGACGGGGGCGGCCAGGGAGGCCGCGTCCCCGGAGGCGGCGAGGAACTCCGCCCAGGTGAACACGTAGAAGCGGCCTTCTTCCCCCTCGCTGTCGGCGTCCTCGGAGGCGGCGAACCCCCCATCGGGGAGGC
The DNA here is from genome assembly GCA_016870535.1 of Actinomycetota bacterium. GTDB lineage: Bacteria > Actinomycetota > Acidimicrobiia > Spongiisociales > UBA11373 > VGBK01. The sequence goes on from VGBK01000015.1 coordinate 25,871, forward strand.
CGAGGTCGTCGACGAGGTAGTCCAGGGTGGTGCGGGCGACGCCGGCAACGCCGGGGTCGCCGGTGACCTGGGCGGCCCTGGTGTAGAGGCGGCCGAGGAGGGCGTTGTCGTAGAGCATCTTCTCGAAGTGCGGCACCAGCCAGCGCCGGTCGACGGCGTACCGCGAGAAGCCCCCTCCGATCTGGTCGTGGATCCCGCCGTCGGCCATGGCGGCCAGCGTGGCCTGCACCATCGGCGCCGCCCGGGGCGCGTCGCTAGCGTCGGTGATCCGCAGCAGGAACTCCAGAGCGGCCGCCGGGGGGAACTTGGGGGCCTCGCCGAAACCGCCGTGCACCGGATCGAAGTCCCTCTCCAGGGCCCGGTAGACCGCGCCGAGGGCATCGGGGCCGGGGTCGGCGTCGGCCGTAGGCGGCGGGGAGGCCAGGCGCCGCGCCAGGGCGGCGCCGGCGGCGGCAACCTCGCTTCGCCGACCCCGCCAGGCTTCGCTCACGGCGGCGAGCACCGCGGTGAAGGCGGGCAGGCCGTGCCGCGCCTCTCGCGGGAAGTAGGTGCCGCCGAAGAAGGGCTCTCCTGAGGGGGTGAGGAAGGCGGTCAGCGGCCAACCGGCCCGGCCGGTGAGGGCGGTCACCGCGTCCAGGTAGATCCGATCCAGGTCGGGCCGTTCCTCGCGGTCGACCTTGACCGCCACGAAAGACCGGTTGATCAGTTCGGCAGTGGCCGGGTCGGAGAAGGACTCGCGCGCCATCACGTGGCACCAGTGGCAAGCCGAGTAGCCCACCGACAGGAGGATGGGAACGTCGCGTCGGCGCGCCGCGGCGAAGGCCTCGTCTCCCCACTCGTGCCAGTCGACGGGGTCCCGGGCGTGCGCCAGCAGGTAGGGGCTCACGGCGGCGGCCAGGCGGTTGGGGGTGTCGATGGGCACGGGCGGCGATGGTAAGGGGGCGGGGACGGCTACCCGGCAGCGCCGTGCCGGACCCGCGGCCGAGGTCGCGAAAGCGCTTCCCGGCCGCGCCGATCGCGGGGGTTCACAAACCCCCTTCTTTGTGACATAGTGTGTGAGAGCCAGCCCTTGTGAAGCGCTTCACAAGGGCCGCCACTTCTACGAAGCTCCGGCGAGAGGACACCGACTTCCCCATGACGGTCAGCAATCGGACGCGGCGGGATCGAGAACGCGCCAAGCTCACCGACGAGCGCGGGCGCCTGACTACCGATCTGGTCAGCCAGTACCTGACCGCCATCGGTGAGTACGACCTGCTCACCGCCGAACTCGAAGTCGAGTTCGCCCAGAAGATCGAAGCCGGGGAAGAAGCGCAGCGCCGCCTCGAAGAGGGGCGGGTGCTCTCGAAGGTGGAAGAGGTCGAACTGAAGCGCCAGGTCCGACTGGGCCGGCAGGCCAAGGACGACTTTCTCACCGCCAACCTCCGCCTGGTGGTGGCCAACGCCCGCCGCTACGCCAACACCTCGGGGATCGACTTCCTCGACCTCATCCAGGAAGGGAACCTGGGGCTGATCCGGGCCGTCGAGAAGTTCGACTGGCGCAAGGGCTTCAAGTTCTCCACCTACGCCACCTGGTGGATCCGCCAGGCCATCACCCGGGCCATCGCCGACAAGTCCCGCACGGTGCGCATCCCGGTGCACCTGCACGACACCCTGGCCGCCGTCCGGGCTGCCCAGGCCAGCCTCAAGGCCGAGCTGGGACGCGACCCGAAGCCGGCCGAGATCGCCGAGGAGGCCGGCGTCACCGTCGACAAGGTGGAGCTGGCCCTGGGAGTCGCCGACACGGTGTCGCTGGAGCAGCCGGTGGGCGAGGACGGCGCCCAGCTGGGGGACTTCATCGAGGACGAGGACGCCGTCGACCCGGTGCGCGTCACCGAGGAGCTCGACATCGCCGACAGCCTGCGGCGTTCCATCTCCCGCCTACCCGACCGTGAAGGGCGCATCCTCGCCCTGCGCTACGGGTTCCTCGACGGGGTGCCCCGCACCCTCGAGGAGATCGGCGACGAGTTCAACCTGACCAGGGAGCGCATCCGCCAGTTGGAGAAGCTGGCCCTGTGCCGCCTGCGCCATCCCTCCTTCGGGATCCGCGAGCAAGACCTGGTCTGACGAGTTGGCCGTCCGGGGCCCTGGGGCCCCGGACGGGTGGCGGGAAGAGCCCGCCGGGCTCATCGAGGACGGCGCGGGAGGTGCGGCGTGAAACTGGGCTCGCTGGTCGGGGGCAGCGCCACCGTCATCGGCCTAGAGGCCACCGTCGCCGAGGCGGCCGAGGCCCTCATTGCCGACGGCGTGGGCAGCCTGGCCGTGGTCGAGGGGCGCCGCCTGGTGGGGATCATCACCGAGCGCGACGTGGTGCGAGCCGTGGCCGAGGAGGCGGACCCCGAGGAGGAGTCGGTGGCGGACTGGATGACGGACGCCCCGGACACCTTCACTCCCGACGTGGAGGTCCGCGAGGCGGCGGCGTGGCTCCTCGAGATGGGCTATCGCCACATGCCGGTCATGCAGGAAGGCGAGCTGCTCGGCATCGTCAGCATCCGCGACATCCTCTGGGCAATCATCTCCGGCGAGGAGTGAGAGCGGGGGTCCTGCCGGGTGTGGGGCGGCCGGTGAGGCTTTCGAGGGGGTCCCGAGAGCCTATAGTCTGGCCCATGAGACGGGGGGCGCCGGCTCTGATCGCGATGGCTTTGCTGGTGGGGGCGTGCTCGCCGGCCGGAGAACCCGCTACGACCTCGCGGGTGCCGGGGGGCACCACCACCCTGACGCCGGGGACGTGGGCGACGGGTGGGACCACCACCACCCTGGCCGGTCGGCCCATGCTCGGGGAGGGACCGGAGAACCCCATGCCCGTCGGCGAGGGGCATGTCGTCGGCGGCTGGGACATCGCGGTGCGGCCGCATGGTGCGGACAGGCCACTGGGGATGTTCGCCAATCTGGACGGCGCCCTTCTGGTGGCGGTCAGGGTCGCTGCCCGGTGGACGGGGGATCTCGACCCGAGTCCAGTCCTGTCCGATGTGGTGCGGTTCCTGGCTCTGGGCGTCGACGGGTCGGAGGTGGGGGCGGAGACCGGGCGCTGCCCGGACCCGCTGCCGCTGACCGGGCCCGGGCCGCTTGCCGAGGGGAATGTCTGCTTCGAGCTGCCGCTGTCGGCCGTCGACCAGATCCAACTGATCGCGGAAGAGTTCGGGGAGGCTGCGCCGCACCGGGCCTACCTCGCTACCGACGTATCGCCCCAGATGCACTGCTCCACCGGTGCTTGTTCGCTGCGCTACCTGCAGGGCCCAGAACTCACCCGGGAGGAGTTCCTGGCCACCGACATCGGACAGACCCTGGAGTCAACCTTCATCGGCGGTGACGCCGAAGCCGAGAACAACGCATATGTGGCGGCCGAGGGGTTCTCGATCGTGTCGGATTCGCTGGTGCTCGGCTACCGGAGGGGCCGGCCCGTCTTCGGTTTCGAGCTGGAGGGCGGCCGGGTTGTGTCGTGGGGAAGTGGCGGCGGCAGTGCGCGTCTTTCTTCGGGCGACTTGCTGGCCGCCAGATGGCAGCCGGTTACGCCACTGGATTCCGAGGCGATCACGGTGCCGATCCAGGTCCCGGGTGGCGCCTGCGTCACCGAGAACGGCTCCGAAGTGGTCACCCAGGTTCGTTCGGTCGAGGTGGTCGAGGACGCTTCCAGTGTGCGGGTGGTGGTGTGGACCTACGACAGACAGTGGCCCGGCCTCTGCGCGGGCTTGGGGATCACCTTGGATGCTGAGGTGCCACTGGCCGCCCCGCTCGGGGAGCGTGTCCTCATCGACGCTGGCGGCTTCCCGGCGGAGAACAAGTCCCTCCAATGCCCAATCAGGGAGGAGAGTCTTCCGGACCAGGATCTGCCGGAAGCGGTTGCGGCGACCAGGGAAGCCATCTACCTGGCCGCCTTGTACTGCGACTGGGCAGCGCTGGAGGAGCTGGCGATTGAAGCCGGCGGGATCGAATACGGGGACGGCGCCGTCGGCTGGGTGGGGGATCCCGTGCCGTTTTGGAGAGATGCCATGGGCGGTATCCGAGAAGGCAAGCATCCCCTGTGGTATCTGGCTGGAGCGTTGGAGTTGTCCCCCGTTGCGGTGGAGGGGGACGGCGGGGAGATCCTCTTCTATGGCTGGCCCGGGGTGGCATACAAGGGCAATCCGACGCAGGCCGACTGGGACGAACTGCGGGCCCTCTACTCCGAGGAGACAATCGAAGCGTTCCGCAGCGGGGGCGAGGGCTACGCAGGTGGGTTCGTTGTCTACATCGGGCCGGACGGCACCTGGCTGGGCGCCCTGATCATGTCCGTCTGAACAGGCACCGGCGAGCGCTGCCGCATGGGCGCACAGCGAGGATTCCTCTAGTCAGGGCGGTTGACTCGCGCTGTCAGCGACTGGCCAGGAACAGTGAGAACTCCACCCTGGTGAGGTGTTCGAGGGGGTCCCGAGGGGGCGCTCACGGTCGCCTCTGCCCCTGGCGAAATGGTCAACTGTGCGCGAAAGTCAGCAGGCATTCGCCGGTCACCGCGTCGACGTACACGTAAGCGATAGACATCGTCCCTGGGTCGGCCCCGTCTGGCAGAGGCGGCCCGAATACGGGAAGAGACAGCCCCGAGTACCGGATCAGCCACACCGGCCGGTCAGTGATGTGGGTGCTGGGATCGGTCAACCGGACTAGGTACGCGGTGACGTCCCCCGCCGTGGAACTCGGAACCTGAGCGTTGGCGATCTCAACCGCCTCATCCCGGGAGATGGCGACGGCCGCCTCGTCCGAAGACAACTGCACCGCGCTGAGACCAGCCTCCACAGCATCCGCGGGCAGGCTGACCGGAGTAGGTTCCGGCGCTCGGCTTCCGATGCCCGGCTGGCTTGCATCTTCTGGAGGCAAGGCACAGCCGGCGAGGAGGGCCAGGGCGGCAGCAGCGAGCGCGGCTGC
>VGBK01000016.1 GCA_016870535.1 Actinomycetota bacterium
CACCTCCCCCACCGAGACCCACCCCCGTGAGGTCATGGAAGACCTGATCGCGCGGACCCGGGCCCACCCTCTCATCGACCTGCACCTCGAAACCAGGGTGGTGACCTCGTCGGGGTTCGCCGGGAGCTTCACCAGCACGATCGAGGGCCACACGGGAAGCCGTCGCGACGTCGACCACGGGGTGACGATCCTGGCCATCGGGGGCCAGGAGTACCGGGGACCCGAGTACGGCTACGGCAGCGACCCGCGCATCGTGACTCAGCAGGAGTTCGAGCGCCTTCTCGCCTCGGATGACAAGCCGCCGGACTCGGTCGTGATGATCCAGTGTGTCGGGCCGGCCGAGCGGTTCTGCAGCCGCATCTGCTGCACCGTCGCCATCAAGAACGCGCTGGCCCTCAAGGAGCGCAACCCCGACGCCCAGGTCGTGGTGGTCTACAAGGACATCCGGGTATACGGGTTCAAGGAGCGGGCCTACACCGAGGCGCGCCGCCGGGGCGTGCTCTTCGTGCGCTACGAGGACGGGGCGCCCCCGCAGGTCTCGGCAAACGGCCGGCTCGCGGTGCTGGCCCGCGACCCCGCCCTCGACCGCGTCCTCGAGATCCACCCTGACCTCGTGGTGCTCTCAATGCCGGTGGTGCCCCGCGACGACGTGCGCGAGGTGGCCGGGATGGTCAAGTGTGCCACCGACGCCGACGGCTTCTTCCTCGAGGCCCACGTCAAGCTGCGGTCCGTCGATTTCGCCTCCGATGGCATCTTCATGGCGGGTATGGCGCACTACCCCAAGCTCATCGACGAGACGATGATCCAGGCCCAGGCGGCGGCTGCCCGGGCCGCCCGGGTGCTGAGCCGTGACAGCCTCCTGGCCGGCGGCCAGGTGGCTGTCGTCGATCCCCAGCGGTGCACCGGGTGTCTGACCTGCGTGCGGATCTGCCCCTTCAGCGTGCCCCGCATCGCCCCGGCTTTGGCCGGGGTTGGAGGCCTTCTCGGCGCGGCCACCATCGAGGCTGCGGTGTGCCGCGGCTGCGGGACCTGCGTGGCCGAATGCCCGGCGCGGGCGATCGAGTTGAGGCACTACACCGACGCCCAGTTCGCGGCCAAAGTCGGTGCCCTGGTCGGCGCACCGGGCATCGGCCCCCTGAGCCCCGCGGCAGCAGGGAGGCCCGTTTCATGACCGGAACACCCCTCAACATCGTCGCCTTCTGCTGTGAGCACTGCGCCTACGCGGCGGCCGATCTGGCGGGCGGCCTCCGGATGCAGTACCCGCCTGATGTGAGGATCGTCCAGTTGCCCTGCACCGGCCGGCTGGACGTGCTCACGGTCCTGCAGGCCTTCGACGAGGGGGTCGACGGCGTCATGGCGGCGGGCTGCCTTCCGGGCAACTGCCACTTTCTGGAGGGCAACCTGAACGCCCGGCGTCGGGTGACGCGGATCCAGGGCCTCCTCGGCGAGATCGGGCTGGAGCCCGGCCGGGTGGAGATGTTCAACATGTCGGCGGCCATGGCCGCCGAGTTCGTGACGGCGGTCACCGAGATGACCGAGCGGATCAACGAAATGGGCCCGAGCCCGCTGCGGGTCGGCGGGGCCGGAAGGGGAGGGGACTGAGCCGATGATCACCGCCGAACGGAAGCCGTTGGAGGAGGTCAAGGACCTCATCGGGGAAGCCCGGAACGTGCTCGTGATGGGCTGCGGCACCTGCGTCACCGTGTGCTTTGCCGGCGGCTCCCGGGAAGCGGCGGAGCTGGTGGTCTCGTTGCGGATGGCGACCCGCCTCGCCGGCGCTCCGCGGGAGATCACCGAGACGACCGTCCAACGCCAGTGCGAATGGGAGTACCTCGATGAGGCCCGGGCGGACGTGGAGCAGGCCGACGTCATCGTGTCGCTGGCTTGCGGCATCGGGGTGCAGGCCATCGCCGAGCGGTTCCCCGACGCCCGGGTCGTCCCCGGCGTCAACACCACCTTCCTCGGCATGCCCACCGAGCACGGGATCTGGGAGGAGCGCTGCGCCGCCTGCGGCGAGTGCATCCTGGGCATCACGGCCGGCATCTGCCCCATCGCCCGCTGTGCCAAGTCGCTCCTCAACGGGCCGTGCGGGGGGTCGGAGGCCGGCCACTGCGAGGTCTCCCCGGACACTCCCTGCGCTTGGCAGCTGATCCACGACCGGCTGCAACGCCTCGGCGTCCTCGACGTCCTGATGCAGCCCCAGCCCCCGAAGAACTGGAAGTCATCCCGCGACGGCGGCCCCCGGCGCATCGTCCGCGACGACCTGCGCCTGGCGGGCGAGCAGGAGTAGCCATGACCGCCAACCCCATCAGCGAAGACGGCAGCCTCTCCGGGTCCCGCCTCGAGCGCCTGCTGCGCGCGGGCCACTTCGCGGTCACGGCAGAGCTCGGCCCGCCGCAGTCCACCGATGCCGGTGTCATCCGGGCGAAGGCGTCGCTGCTCCGGGGCGCCTGCGATGCGGTGAACATCACCGACAACCAGACCGCCATCGTCCGCATGTCGAGCATCGGGGCGGGGACGATCGTCCTCGCCGAGGGTCTCGAGCCGGTGATCCAGATGACCTGTCGCGATCGCAACCGGCTGGCCATTCAGGCCGACCTTCTCGGCGCCTACGCCCTGGGAATGCGCAACCTGCTCTGCTTGACCGGTGACCACCAGCAGTTCGGCAACCATCCGACGGCGAAGAACGTCTTCGACATCGATTCGGTGCAGCTGGTGCAGATGGTCACCGCGATGCGCGACGACCGGGTGTTCCAGTGCGGGGAGGCCTTCGACGGCCCTGAGCCGCGATTCTTCGTCGGGGCGGCGGCGGCGCCCTTCGGCGGTCCCGTCGAGTACCGGCCCTACCGGCTCGCCAAGAAGGCCGCCGCCGGGGTCAACTTCGTCCAGACCCAACTGATCTACGACGTGCCGGCCTTCGGTCGCTACATGGCGAAAGTGCGGGAGCTGGGCCTCCACGAGAGAGTCTTCATCCTGGCCGGCGTCGGCCCGCTGAAGAGCCCGGGCATGGCCCGGTACATGGCCAAGAACGTGCCGGGCCTGCTGGTCCCCGACGAGCTGATCGACCGGATGACCGAAGCCGGGGCGGCCTGGGCCGGCAAGCCGGCGGAGGAGCTCACCCCGCAGGACAAGAAGGCGCGGGCGGCGGCGTGGAAGGCCGAAGGCATCCGGATCTGCGTCGAACTGATCGGCCGGATCCGCGAGATCGAGGGGGTCGCCGGGGTTCACATCATGGCGATCGAGTGGGAGGAGGCGGTCCGGCCGATAGCCGAAGGGGCCGGCCTGCTGCCGCGGCCGACGCTCGAGGAGGCGGCGGCATCGTGACCTCGACCCCGGTTTCGATCGGCTCCGGCCTGGCTCGCCGCGTCGCCGCCGAGCTCGGCCAGAACGTCTGGCTCTGCTACCAGTGCGTCAGGTGTACCAGCGGGTGCCCGATCTCAAGGTTTTTCGACTGGCAGCCCAGCCAGATCATGCGGGCTCTGCAGCTCGGGCAGGAGGACGTGGCCCTCCATGCCCAGACCCCCTGGCTGTGTGCCTCTTGCCAGGCTTGCACCACGCACTGCCCTCAGGGCCTGGACGTTGCCGGGATCATGGACTTCCTCACCCGGGAGGCCATGGGGCGCGGGGTGAAGCCGCCGGTGCCCGAGGCGGATGCCTTCAACTCCGCCTTCTTGCGTGAGGTACGCCTGTGGCGGCGGGCCTACGACCTGGGAATGCTCGCCGAGTTGAAGTTGCGCACGGGCCACCTGACCGAGGACCTCGATATCGGGCTCAAGATGTTCCGCAAGGGCAAGTTCGCTTTCCTGCCGCGCCGACCCCGCCGGCGCCGGCGGGCCCGCCCGGTCCAGGGGGCCACGGACGCCGTGGCCTACTACCCCGGCTGCTCTCTGACCTCGACCGCCAAGGAGTACGACGAGTCGACCCGGGCGGTCTGCGACGCTCTGGGGATCACGCTGCTGGAGCCCAAGGGGTGGGTGTGCTGCGGAGGATCGGTGGCCCATCGGGCCGACCCACAGCGAGCCTTCGACCTGCCCATGGAGAACCTCTCCCTCGTGGCCCGGAGCGGCTTCAGCGAGGTCACCATGCCCTGTGCCGGCTGCTTCAGCCGCCATAAGTTCGCCCAGGCTGCGGAGCCGGGTGAAGAAGCCGCGGCCGTCGGGCCGGCCGTCCGGGTGAGCAGTCTCCTGGAGACGATCCTGCAACACGCCGGCACCCAGGAAGTGGCCGCGAGAGTGAAGCGCCCCCTCAAAGGCCTCCGGGTGGTGTGCTACTACGGGTGCATGCTCACCCGCCCCCCCGACGTGACCGGGGCGGGGCGCCCCGAGGACCCCACCGAGATGGACCGCCTCGTGGCGGCCCTGGGGGCGCAGGTGATCGACTGGTCGTACAAGACCGCCTGCTGCGGAGCGGTCCATTCCCTGGTACGCAAGGAGATCGTGCTGACGCTCGGCAAGGAACTGATCGACCAGGCCCGGGCGGCAGGTGCGGATGCGATCGCGGTGGCCTGCCCGCTGTGCCACGCCAACCTGGACGCCCGCCAGACCCAGATGGAGATCGATCAGCCCATGCCGGTGCTCTACTTCACCCAATTGATGGCGATCGCCATGGGCCTGCCCCCGAAGGCGGCCGCCCTCAATGGGAATCTGATGGACGCGCGACCCATCCTGAAGGAGAAGGCTCTGATCGACTGAACGGGCAGGGAGATCACCGACGGTGGCTGGTACGATTCCCGAGACGCCTCGTGTGCCCTCGGGCTCGAGCGGCCAGGTGGGGAGAGAGAGAGATGACATCGCTGACAGTTGGCGTTCCGACCATGTACGCCGACCACCATGTGGTCGAAGTCCGGCGGATCCTGTCCGAGATCCCCGGAGTGGAGAGGATCAACGCCTCCGCCGCTTTTCAGGTGGTGGAGATCGGGTTCGACCCGGAGAGGACGTCGGCGGACGTCCTCAGACGGACGCTGGACGAGGCCGGGTACCTCGGTCCACTTCCGATACCGGCCGAATCCGGCAAGCCGGCCGTTGGCCGGGACGGAGCCACCTACTTCCGACACACCGCGGCCGTCGAAGCTGCGGGAAGCACCGTTTCGTTTGGGCAGGACATCGCCTTTGCAGGTAGGGCTCTCTGGCCGTGCCCCGGAATGGGGAGCGGCCGCCAGATGGATGAAGGAGAAGCAGAACATGGCGGATGAGGAGACCAGGACGCCGCGGAGAAAGCGACGCACCCCCGAGGAGGCATCGATCGATCCGGCCGTGCGGGAGATGCTGGCCTGTGCCGACCTGATGGGGCTCGGCACTGCCTTCAGTCGGGCGGATGCGCTGGCGCCGTGCAACATCGGCGCGGTGGGCATGTGCTGCTCTCTGTGCGCCATGGGCCCCTGCCGGCTCACCAAGGAGGGGATCACGGGCGTCTGCGGGGCGACCATCGACACCATCCAAGCCCGGAACTTCATCAGGTCGGTGGCAGCAGGGTCGGCCGCGCACTCCGATCACGGCCGCGACCTGGCCTTCACTCTCAAGGCGGTCGCCAACGGCGAGGCCGAGGGCTACTCGATCCGCGACGTCGCCAAGCTGCGAACGGTCGCCGCCGAGTACGGCATCGCCGTCAAGGGCCGGACACCCGAGGAGATCGCCAACGACCTGGCCGACCTCTACATTGCCCAGTTCGGGCAGCAGCGGGGCACCGTCGCACCGGTCGTGCGCGCTCCCAAGAAGCGCCAGAATCTCTGGAATGAGCTCGGGGTCGTGCCCCGCGGCGTCGACCGCGAGGTGGTCGAGGCGCTGCACCGGACCCACATGGGTGACGACCAGGATCACGTCCACCTCCTGCACCACGCAGTGCGCACCGCCCTGGCCGATGGTTGGGGCGGAAGCATGATCGCCACCGACGTCTCGGACATCCTGTTCGGCACGCCGGCACCGGTGCTGGGCGAGGCGAACCTGGGCGTCCTCAAGGACGACATGGTGAATGTGGTCGTCCACGGGCACGAACCCACCCTCAGCCAGATGCTGGTGGCCGCCTCCCAGGACCCGGAGATCGTCGCCTATGCCAAGGCCGCCGGAGCGGGGGGCGTCTCTCTCTCCGGGATCTGCTGCACGGCCAACGAGATCCTCATGCGGCAGGGGATCCCTGCCGCCGGGAACTTCCTGCAGCAGGAGCTGGCGATCCTGACCGGCGCCGTCGAGGCCATGGTGGTCGACGTGCAGTGCATCATGCAGGCGTTGGTGGTGCTGGCCGAGGGCTTCCACACCAAGATCATCACCACGTCGCCGAAAGTGAAGCTCAAGGGAGCCACCCACATCGAGTTCGACGAGCACCGGGCCCTGACCATCGCCAAGGACATCCTGAAGGCCGCCATCGACAACTACCCGAATCGCGGAGAGACCCGGATCCCGGCGTACAAAAACTCGCTGATTCCCGGGTTCTCTCACGAGTACATCAATTACATGCTGGGCGGCTCCTACCGGGCGTCCTTCCGGCCCCTGAACGACGCCATCATGGCTGGGAGGATTCGAGGAGTGGCGGCGATCGTGGGATGCACCAATCCCCGCATCCAGCACGACTCCAGCCACGCGGCCATCACCGAGGCACTGCTCAAGCAGGACGTGTTGGTGGTGGAGACCGGCTGCAGCGCCATCGCCAGCGCCAAACTGGGCTTTCTCCTCGGCGATGCCGGCCTCGACCGCGTGGGGCCCGGCCTGCGAGAGGTGTGCGAGACGGTCGGAATCCCCCCTGTGCTCCACATGGGGTCCTGCGTCGACAACACCCGCATCCTGACCGTCCTCACCCAGATGGTGGCGGAGGGTGGCCTGGGCGACGACATCGACCAGGTGCCGGCGGTCGGCCTGGCCCCGGAGTGGATGAGCGAGAAGGCGCTCTCGATCGCCACCTACTGTGTGGCCTCCGGCGCCTACGTGATGATGGGCGGTCACAACCCGGTGGAAGGCCGGGGCGACACCGTCCCGGATAGCGTCCTCGTCTCGGACTACATGAGGGGCGGCTGGGAGGAGGCGTACGGCGGCAAGCTGGAGTTCCTCGACGATCCGCAGGAGATGATCCGGCGGGCACTGGCCCACATCGATGCCAAGAGGGAGGCGCTCGGTCTGCCCAAGTACGACCCGACCCTGTTCGGGCGAAGCGGTGACGCTCGGCTTGGGGAGATCGAAGAGGAAACTCGAGGTGCGTCACTGGAAGAGCGCCAGGCCGCTCTGTACGGCCAGGTTGCGGCGAGGTAGAGGAGGCAGCGTACATGTCCCGGTACATCGCGACGCGGGCCATCCGCGGTGCCAACGCACTGGTCAGCGAAGCGGAAGCCATGCTGGAGCAAGCTCTCGGCGAGAGGGGCCCCGAAACCCCCGTGGCCTTCCCCAACACGGCCTACTACCTGCCCGTCATATTCGGGATGATGGGCAAGGAGATCGGACAACTCGGCGAGCTGCCAGGGATCCTGGCTCATGCCCGCAGCCTGCTGCACCCAACCCCGTCTGAGGAGCACTGGACTCCTTACCTGGGGGAGACGCTCGACAGTGGCATGGCCACGCTCATTGCCGCCGAGGTCATCGAGGCGATCCGTTACGTCTACGGCCTGCAGCCCGAATCGATGCCCGGTTTCAAGCTGGCCGGGGGCACCGCCTTCACCAGCCCGGATTCGGACGGGGGCGACGGTGGCCCGGATGGTCATCTGAACGGGGCCATCGACGACATCCAGCTGCGATCCTGGGGCATCCAGCTGGTCGACGGCCGCATGCCCGGGTTCGCCGCGATCGTCGGTTGCGCCCGGTCCAACGAGGCTGCCGTCCAGATCGTGCGCCAGTTGCAGCAACGCAACATCCTGTGCTTCCTTTCCGGGAACGTCAACGGCCGCAGCATCATCGACCAGCTCGCCGAGGAAGGCGTCGAGCTCGGGTACGACACGTACACGGTGCCCTTCGGAAGGGACACGATCAGCGCCATCTACGCCCTGGGTTTCGCCACTCGCTCGGCACTCACCTTCGGCGGCCTCAAGGGGGGGCAGGCGCGAGAGATCCTGACCTACAACAAGGACCGGGTGTTCGCTTTCGTCCTGGCCCTCGGCGAGGTCGACGACCTGAAGTACTCGGCAGCCGCCGGAGCGATCAACTTCGGCTTCCCGGTGATCGCAGACACGGTCATTCCCCAGATCCTGCCTACCGGAGTGACCACCTACGAGCACGTGGTCTCGATGCCGTGGAACGAGATTGAGGGCGCCGATGACTCGGAGAAGGCCAAGCGGCTGGTGCAGAAGTGCATCGAGGTGCGCGGGGTCAAGATCCGGATGGCCGACGTGCCGGTGCCCGTTCCCTACGGATCTGCGTTCGAAGGGGAGGTGGTGCGCAAGGCCGACATGCGGGCGGAGTTCGGCGGCCGGGGCTCTCGGTGCTTTGAGCACCTGAAGATGGCCAAGCTCGACGACGTCACCGACGGCAAGATCGAGGTGGTGGGACCGGACCTCTCGACCGTCGAAGACCAGGGCAGCATGGACATGGGGATCGTCGTCGAGGTCGCGGGCCGCAAGATGGAGCAGGACTTCGAGCCCGTCCTCGAGCGGCAAATCCACTACTTCGTGAACGGAGCTTCGGGGATCCAGCACATCGGACAACGGGACATCACCTGGATCCGTATCTCGAAGAAGGCGGCCGACGTCGGGTTCAGCCTGGAGGACTTCGGCAAGATCCTGCATGCCCGCTTCCACTCCGACTTCGGAGCCATCGTCGACAAGGTGCAGGTCACCATCTTCACCGACCCCGCTCTGGTGGAGGGGCGCCTGGCCGAGGCCCGCCGGGCCTACGACTTCCGCAACAGGCGGTTGGCGGACCTTACCGACGACGCGGTGGACGAGTTCTACTCGTGCACGCTGTGCCAGTCCTTCGCTCCGAACCACGTTTGCATCGTCAGCCCGGAGCGCCTCGGCCTGTGCGGGGCCTACAACTGGCTCGACTGCAAGGCCTCCTTCAGCATCAACCCCACCGGGCCCAACCAGCCGATCAGACTGGGCAGGAAACTCGATGCCGTCAGCGGCTATTGGGAGGGGACCAAGGACTACGCCAGAATCGGTTCCCATGGTGTGGTGGAGGAAGTGGCGATGTACTCCATCATGCAGAACCCTATGACGGCCTGCGGTTGCTTCGAGTGCATCGTCATGGTGATCCCCGAGGCGAACGGCGTGATGGTGGTGAGCCGCGAGGACACCAGCATGACCCCGGCCGGAATGACGTTCAGCACCCTGGCCGGGATGGCGGGAGGAGGTATCCAAACTCCCGGGGTGATGGGCGTCGGCAAGTACTACCTGATCAGCCCGAAGTTCATCTCGGCCGATGGCGGTTTCAAGCGGGTTGTGTGGATGAGCAGCGTTCTCAAGGAGGCCATGGCCAGGGAGTTGGAGGTCGTCGCCGAGCGCGCCGGCGATGCGGAGCTCATCGAGCGGATCGCCGACGAGCGGTCGGTGACCTCGGTGGACGAGCTTCTGCCCTGGCTGGAGGCTCACGCCCATCCGGCACTGGCGATGGACCCCATCTTCTGATCGGCCGAGCCACACGCAGAGCAGACAATCGGACTCCGTTCATGGGAGGTGGAGGCGCATGCCTGTCGAGATCCCCAAGGACTCCTGGCCGGGCGCGGTGAACACGGTCACTCTGGGAGCCACCGGCGACCAGGGCGGCTCGAGGACTTCGACCGTGACGATCGGCGGAGAGCGGTCGCTGCCTTTCATGCACTTCGAGAGCCCGATGCCGCACCGACCCGCGATCGCGATGGAGATCGCCCCTGCCCGGCCGGCCGACTGGTCCGCCGTGCTGCTGGAGGCGTGGGGCGCTACGGCCGACGATCCGGGGAGCTGGGCCCGGGCCTGCGAGGAGGCGGGCGCCGATCTGATCCTGCTCCAGTTCGGGCTCAAGGGCTCGGGCGATGAGCCGGTCTCAGCCGATTTCGCCGTTGCGGCGGTCAAGGCGGTGCTGGGATCCACCGGGCTGCCCCTCGTGGTGGTGGGGCCGGGGCAGGCCGAGGTGGACAACTCGATTCTGGTTCCTATCGCCGATGCGACCAAGGGCGAGCGATTGGTACTGGGGCTGTGCGAAGAGGGCAACTACCGGACGCTCGTGGCCGCGGCTATGGCCAACGACCACCTGGTGCTGGGGAAGACCCCCATGGACGTGAACCTCGCCAAACAGCTCAACATCCTGATGTCCGACATGGGCCTGGGTCGCGACCGGGTGGTGATGGATCCGACGACTGCGGCCCTCGGGTATGGGATCGAGTACGGCTACTCCGTGATGGAGCGGCTGCGGCTGGCCGCCCTGCAGGGTGATGGGATGACGCAGTTTCCCATCCTGGTCACGCCGGGGGCCGAGGCTTGGAAGGCCAAGGAGTCCAAGGTCGGGGAGGGAACCCCGGCCGAGTGGGGCGAGTGGAGGCAACGAGGGATGAATTGGGAGGCGCTCACCGCGGTGTCGCTGGTGGAAGCCGGGGCGCACGTGGTCGTCCTCCGTCATCCGGAGAGCCTGAGACGAGTGAGGGCCGCCATCGACGAGCTGATGGCCTCGGAAACGGCGTAGGAGAGAACCATGGCGCTTGCCGGGATCCAGATCTACAAGCTGCTCCCGCAGACCAACTGCAAGGAATGCGGGTTTCCCACGTGCCTGGCGTTTGCCATGAAGCTGGCCGCCAAGCAGGTGGAGCTCGACGCCTGCCCGTACGTCACCGAGGATTCGAAGAAGCAGCTGGCCGAATCGGCGATGCCTCCGATCCGGCTGGTGACCCTCAAAGGAAAGGCCGGCGAAGCGCGGGCCGGCAACGAGGTGGTGCTGTTCCGCCACGAGAAGAAGTTCTTCAACCGGCCCGGGATCTTCATCCGTGTAGCCGACACCGCCGCCGACGAGGAGATCGCGGTCACGGTCGGGGCCGCCTCGTCCTACGCCGTCGACTACGTGGGCATGAAGCTGGGCCTCGACGGCTTCGCCGTCGAAGCGGCCTCCGGCGACAAGGCCCGGCTGGCGGCGGTGGTGGGCGCAGTACGGGCGGCTACCGGCCTTCCCCTGATCCTGGTCGGCCGCGATCCGGAGGTCCTCGCCGCCGGTCTCGAGAAGCTGCCCGGCGAGGCGCCCCTCCTCATGGGGGCCGACGGCTCGAACTGGGAGGCCGTGGCCGACCTCGCCCTCAAGCACGGGGCGGCACTGGGGCTTTCCGGAGCGAGCCTGGAGGAACTGGCCGAGATGGCCGTGAAGGCCCAGGAGAAGGGGGTGGAGGACCTGGTGCTCCACCCGGCGGCCGAGGGCCTGGGCGCCTCCCTGGCGCTCAACACCCAGATTCGCCGGCTGGCGCTGAAGAACTTCCGGCCCCTCGGCTACCCGACGATCTCCTTCACTTCCGGCGGCGGCCCCGCCGGCCGCGACGCCGTGGCCGCCGCCCAGGCCGTCTGCAAGTACGCCGGCTTCGTGGTCCTCGACCGGTTCGCTCCGGAGCTCGTCTACCCGCTGCTCGTGCTGCGGGAGAACATCTACACCGATCCGCAGAAGCCGATCCAGGTCCAGCCGGCGATCTACGAGATCAACAACCCCGGCCCGGCGGCCCCGGTCCTGGTGACCACCAACTTCAGCATCACCTACTTCAGCGTCGCCAACGAGGTGGAGGGCGCCGGCCTGCCGGCCTGGCTGGTGGTGACCGACGCCGAGGGCATGTCAGTGCTGACGGCCTGGGCGGCGGGCAAGTTCGACGCGGCAAGCATCGCCAAGGCGGTGAAGGGCTTCGGTGTGGCCGCGAAGGTCGATCAGAAGCTGATCGTCATACCGGGGCACACCGCGGTCCTCTCCGGGGAGCTCGAGGAGGAACTGCCCGACTGGACGATCAGGGTCGGCCCGCGGGAGGCCGTGGACCTTCCCCGCTACATGAAGGAAGTGCTTGTCTGAGGGTCGGGAGATCCCCGTGGCCGTCTACGCGGCGCAGTTCGATTCTCTAGCCGAGCCGGTCGCGGTTGACGCAGGCGAGCTGATCGTCGATGCCGCCCGCCGCGGCGGTGTGCAGATCCAGCAGCCCTGCGGCGGCCAGGGCCGCTGCGGGCGCTGCGCCGTGCGGGTCGAGTCGGGCCGGGTCCGCCGCCGGAGCCTGCTGCGCCTGTCGCCGACCGACCTGGCCGCCGGGTACGCTCTTGCCTGCCAGACGGTGGTGGAGGGGGACATCGCCATCGTGGTTCCGCCGCCGGAGCGGATCGAGCGGCGGCTGACCACGGATCACGTCGCCCCGGAAGTGGCCGTCCCCGAGGGCTACGACGCCGGGCGCTCCCAGTCGGTGCGGCGGGTGGTCCTCCGCCTGGTCCCGCCCTCGATGGACGACCAGAGGGACGACTGGGCCCGGCTCGAGACGACGCTGCGGCGCGCTGCGGGCGTCGAGCGGCTCCAGGCCTCCCTGGAGCAGGTCCGCGGCCTGGGCGCGGTGCTGCGCGCCTCGGGCTGGGAGGTCGCGGTGACCTTCGACACGGGCCGGGAGCAGGACGACGCGGCGCGGCTGATCCGGGTCCAGGGGGCTGCCGAAGCCGCAGGCCGCCCGCTGTGCGGCCTGGCGGTCGATATCGGGACCACCACCGTGACGGCTTGGCTGGCCGACCTGGCCACCGGCCGGGTGCTGCAGCAGGCGGCCGAGTACAACCAGCAGATCTCCCGCGGCGAGGACGTCATCTCCCGCATCATCTATGCGGGCAAGGGCGCCGGCGGCGCCGAGTTGCGCGACCTGGTTCTCGACACCATCAACGGCCTGGTGGCGGCTGCCTGCGGACAGGCCGGCGTCGATCCCGACGACGTGGTCAAGGCGACGGTCAGCGGGAACAGCACCATGATGCACCTGCTGCTCGGAATCCCTCCGGAGAGCATCCGCCGGGAGCCTTTCGTCACCGCCATGAACCACCTGCCCCTGCTGCGGGCCGGCGAGGTGGGGATCGCCATGCACTCCGACGGCGTCGTCGACCCCCTCCCCGGCGTGGCCAGCTACGTGGGGGCCGACATCACCGCCGGGGCACTCGCCGCCGGCCTGCACGCCGCCCCGCAGACCACCCTGTTTATCGACGTGGGGACCAACGGGGAGACGGTGCTGGGTTCGGCGGAATGGCTGGTCGCCTGCGCTTGCTCGGCGGGGCCCGCCTTTGAAGGTGCCGGCATCGAGCACGGGATGAGGGCCGACCGGGGGGCGATCGAGGAGGTGTGGATCGACGGCCGCACCTATGAGCCCACCTGCCGAGTGATCGGCCGCGCCCGGGCCCGGGGGATCTGCGGCAGCGGCCTCATCTCGCTGGTGGCCGAGATGTTCCTGACGGGAATCCTCGACAAGGCCGGGCGGATCGACGCGACCCTCGGCACCCCCCGGGTGCGGACCGGCCCGCACGGCGCCGAGTACGTGGTGGCCTGGGCGGGGGAGACGGAGTCCGGCGAGGATGTCGTGATCACCACGGTCGACATCGACAACCTCGTCCGGGCCAAGGCGGCCATCTACGCCGGCTTCACCGTACTCGCCGACGCCACCGGGGTGAGCCTCGACTCGGTCGATCGCATCCTGATCGGCGGGTCGTTCGGCAAGTACATCAACGTCGAGAAGGCCATCGAGATCGGCCTGTTCCCCGACAAGCCCTGGGACCGCTTCGACTACCTGGGCAACACATCGGTGCGGGGGGCTTACTTGGCCCTCCTCGACCGCGAAGCCCGCGCCGAGATCGCACGGATCGCCTCCGCCATGACCTACATCGAACTGTCGGCGGACAACAGCTTCTACGAGGCCTTCACCTCCGCGCTGTTCCTGCCCCACACAGACCTCTCCCGCTTCCCATCGGTGGCGGCGGCGACGACTAACGGAGGGTGACCATGTACATCATCGGCGAGAACATCCACATCATCTCCGACAAGGTCAAGGCCGCCCTGGCCGAGCGCGACGCCGGGTTCTTCCAGAGGCTCGCCGCGGCGCAGGTAGAGGCCGGCGCCCAGGCGCTGGATATCAACCTGGGCCCGCGCAAGAAGGACGGCGAGGAGGTCTTCCCCTGGATGGTTCGGGTCATCGAAGAGGTGACCGACGTCCCGCTGAGCCTCGACAGCACCAACCTGGCCGGGATCGAGGCGGGGCTTAAGGCGGTCACCAAGGCCCAGCCGATCATCAACTCCGTCTCGGCCGAGGAGGAGCGCCTCGAGGCCGTGCCGCTGGTGGCCAAGAAGTACAACGCCAAGCTGATCGCCCTCACCATGGGCAAGAGCGGGATCCCGGTCTCGGCCGACGAACGGGTGAACATCGCCATCGAGAAACTCATCCCCCGCCTCGTCGAGATCGACTACCCCGTGTCCGACCTGATCATCGACCCCCTGGTGCTGACCGTCTCGGGATGCCAGGAGTACGCCCCGGAGCTGATCGAGGCCGTGCGCACCCTCCAGGTCGTCTGGGACCCGGCACCGGCGATCTCGGTGGGGCTCTCCAACGCCTCCAACGGAGTGCCCGCGGCGGGCCGCTCGCTCATCAACCGGGTCTACTGCGCCATGCTGATGGGGGCGGGGCTGAACAGGATGATCGCCGACCCCTTCGACAAGGAGCAGAACGAGGTCGTCAGGATCATCGAGCAGCGTGATGCCGGCACACCCGTCGGCCGGCTGTACCTGGCCATCCACGACCGGGTGGCGGCCATGGAGGAGCAGACCATCGACGACGTCGACACCGCCGACCCGGAGCAGATGGCCGTCTGGAAGACGGTGCAGATCCTGACCAACAAGGTCATATACGCCGAGTCGTACCTGCAGCAGTAGACGGCTCCCGCCGGGCCGGAACACATTCGCCCGAGAAGGGGTTCGATAGGCAGATGAAGCTGGCGATCACCGGCAAGGGCGGCGTCGGCAAGACGACGCTGGCGGCTTTGCTCGCCCGGACTTTCGCCGCCCGCGGGCGGGCGGTGCTGGCGGTCGACTCGGATCCGTCGCCCTCTTTGGCGCGCGCCCTGGCGTTCCCGGATGAGCTGCTCGAGGAGCTGCGGCCGATCTCCGAGATGGACGAGTTGATCGCGGAACGCACCGGCGCCCAACCCGGTGCAATGGGGAGCTTCTTCACCCTCAACCCGCGAGTGGACGACCTGCCGGAGCGCTTCAGCGCCCTGCACGACGGTGTGCGCCTGCTCGAGATGGGCTCGGTCGATTCGGGCGGCTCGGGGTGCATCTGCCCTGAAAGCGCCATGCTGAAGACGCTCTTCACCCACCTGCTCTTCCGCGACGACGAGGTGCTGATCATGGACATGTATGCCGGTGTCGAACACTTGGGCCGGGCCACAGTCGACTTTGTCGACGCCCTGCTCATCGTGGTGGAGCCGACCAGGCGCAGCCTCGCCACCGCGGCCCAGATCCGGAGGCTGGCCACCGACATCGGGCTCGAACGCTGCAGCCTGGTGGGGAACCGCATCCGGGACCCCGAGGATCTGGCGTTCCTGGAACGGGAGGCCTTCCTTCCGGTGCTGGGGCACCTGCCGGAGGACCCGGCCGTGGTCGAGGCCGACCGGCGGGGCGAGTCCGCCTATGCGCTGGCGCCGAGGCTCCGGGAGGCCGCCGGCCGGGTCGCGGACGCAGTGGTCGAGGCGATGCCGGCCGGCAACTAGCGGGCGAGGGAGAACATGCCGACAACCATCGCAGTGGCGGGCAAGGGCGGGGTAGGCAAGACCACCGTGGCCGCCCTCGCCATCAAGCACCTCGCGGCCACCGGGCGGGGCCCGACCCTCGCCATCGATGCCGACCCCAGCAGCAACCTCAACATGGCCCTCGGCCTCGACCTGGACTGGACCGTGGGGGACATCCGCGAGGGCCTGCTCGCCAAGGTCAGGGAGAGCGTCACGGCGGGCGGGGCGGCCATGGGGGGCCTCCCCGAGGGGGTCAGCAAGCGCGAGTACCTCGACTACGAGGTGCGATCGTCGCTGTCGGAAGGGCGCGATTTCGACCTCATCGCCATGGGGCGCTCGGAGGGCCCCGGGTGCTACTGCGCCGTGAACCACAACCTGCGGGAGGTCATCGACGCCATCGGCGAGGGCTACCGCTACGTGGTGATCGACAACGAGGCCGGGATGGAGCACCTCAGCCGGCGAACCACTCGTGATGTCAAGCACCTTCTGATCGTGAGCGATCCATCCCACCGCGGCATCGTGGCGGCGGGGCGCATCGCCGGCTTCCGGCGGGAACTGGACATTCACATCGAGAACGCCTACCTGATCGTCAACCGGGTCCCTGCCGACGGCCTGCCGCCGGCGCTGCAGGAGGCGGTGGACAAGGTGGACGCCCCGCTCCTGGGAACCATCCCTGAGGCCGGGGACATCCGCGACTTCGACGTCACCGGCCGCCCCCTGGTCGAGGTCGAGGGCGGGTCCCCTGTGTACCGGGCGGTGGCGGAGATGCTCGAGACGATCCTGTGAGGCCCGCGACCGAGCGCTTCGGCGGCTGACCCGTGCGGATCCTGGGCGTCATCACCGGCGACTACGGGAAGCGGCACCTCGACAACATCCGGGCACACGGCCCGGGGGAGTGGAGGGTGGCCGAGTGGCGGGCGCCCTCCCGCTTCCCCATCGTCATCGACTACCCGGATGAGTACGTGCCCAAGGACCTCCCTCCCGCCGACCTCGTCCTCTCCTTCGCCGAGGTGGCCGGGGTGGCCGAGCTGATCCCGGACGTCGTGCGGGTGACCGGGGCTGCGGCCGTCATCGCCCCGGTCGACAGCGAAGCCTGGCTTCCCCGGGGTCTCGCCAGGCAGTTGCGCGGCTGGCTCGAGGACATGGGCGTCGTCTGCGTGACCCCCAAGCCGCTCTGCTCCTTGACCGAGGCCGACTACGGGGTGGCCCGGGGCCGGCGCGTCGCCTATAAGGACCCGCTCATCTCCGAGTTCGCCCGCTGCTTCGGGAGGCCCGACCTGGTGCTCACCGTCGACGAAGCCTCGAGGACGATCTCCGCAACGGAGGTCTCGCGCGACGCCGTCTGCGGCTGCGCCCGCTTCGTCGCCGAACGCCTCGTGGGCCTGTCGGTGGAGGAGGCCGAGCCGGAGGCGGGCATGCTGCACCACCACTACCCCTGCCTGGCCAGCATGGGCATCGACTCCGACTTCGGCGACACGCTGATGCACGTGTCCGGCAACGTCCTCCGCGACAACGTGGCCCGGCAGGTGAGGCCCTACCGGCAGGTGAAGTACATCGCCCCGGGTAAGCAGAGCCAGTAGGCAAGATCTATCGTCGCCTCGCATGCCCCACACTCCGCCCGACGGCGACGGCTCGATCCGGTACCTGGAGTACCGCGACGGCTCGGTCGGCCGGGTCTCCGGCGCCGTCATCGAAGAGCGCCCGGTGTGCATCTTCGTCAACGGACGGGAACTGGCCACGCTGCTCTGCACCCCGAGCGACCTCGAGGACCTGGCCGTCGGGTTCGCCTTCACGGAGGGGCTCATCGACGGCATCGACGATATCGAGGTGATGTCGGTGTCGGCCGGCCTCACCTGCGTCGATCTGTGGCTGAGGGACCGGGTCGTCGAACCACCCACCCGGCGGATCATCACTTCGGGATGCGGCGGCGGCGTCACCTTCGACGACACTGCGACGATGCTGGCCCGTCACAAGCGGCTGGGGCTCGGGATGACGGTCGCTCCGTCCCAGGTCTCCCGTCTGATGCGGGAGGTGCTTCGTTCGGCCGCTCTGTACAACACCGCCCGCGGCGTCCACACCTCGGCTCTCAGCGACGGTGCGTCGGTGGTGCTCGTCGCTCAGGACGTCGGCCGCCACAACACCATCGATCGGCTGGCGGGGCGGGCACTGCGCACCGGTCTGGCGACCGAGGGGGCGATCGTGCTCACCTCGGGCCGCATCAGCAGCGAGATGCTCGCCAAGGCGGCCGGGATGCGGGCGCCGGTGGTGATCTCGCGGACCTGCCCGACGAGCCTTGCGGTGGAACTGGCCCAGGCCTGGAACGTCACCCTGGTCGGCTATGCCCGGGGCACAGGCTTCAGGGTGTACGCGGCCCCGGAGCGGATCGGCCCGCCCACCCCGCAGCCGGGACCAAGGTCCCTGGCCGGAGCGGCGGAGTGGCCGGTAGTGTCGGGCTCCGCATGAGCTTCGATTCATCGGCGCCCGCCGACGCCGGCCCCCGCGAGCGTCCCAGGCTGCGCAAGTTCGCCTATCGAGGCGACCCGCTGGCGGAGCCGCCGCCGCCCGAACTGTCGGAGATCATCAGCCGCCACCGGGGCGAGCGAGACGGGCTGATCACCGTCCTTGAGGAGATCCAGCGCCGCTTCGGCTACCTCGGGGAGCGGCAGCTCCGGTACGTGGCCCGCGACCTGGGTTTCCCCCTGGCGCGCATCTATGGGGTTGTCACCTTCTACAACTGGTTCCTGCTGACGCCGCCCGGCCTGCACCAGGTGAAGGTCTGCCGGGGCACCGCCTGCCACGTCAACGGTTCGGCGCTCATCCTCGACCGCCTGATCGCGGAGCTGGCGATCGGGGTCGATGAGACCACGCCCGACGGCCGGCTCACCCTGCAGACGGTGGCCTGTGTGGGGGCCTGTAGCCTGGCGGCGGTCGTGGTGGTGGGGTCCGACACCTACGGCAGGATGAGCCCGGAGGAGGCCCTGCGCACTTTGGCGGCGCTCCCCGGCGGCGACGGGGACAGCGGATGAGGCCGGCCACCCTCCGCGTCGGCATGTCTACCTGCGGCCTCGCGGCCGGCGCCGGCGCGGCCCACCGCGCCCTCACCCGGGAGATCGCCCTGCGGGAGCTGCCGCTGCGGCTGGAGGGCACCGGGTGCTTGGGAGCCTGCCATCGCGAACCGCTCGTCGAGGTCCTCGACGGTGCCGGGGCGGTGCTCTACGGCCCCATCACCGAGGAGGCGGTCGGGCCGCTCCTCGACCACCTCAGCGGCGCCGGCGCTCCGGTCCCCGAGGACCGGGTCGTCAGCCGGCGAGGGGACCGGAGTGACTACCCCTTCCTCGGCCGCCAGCAGAAACTCACCACGCAGCTGTGCGGGGTCATCGACCCGCACTCCCTCGACGCTTACCTGGCGCACGGCGGCTACGAGGCGCTGAGGCAGGCCCGGCGCACCCCGCCGGAGCAGGTGGTCGAGGCGGTCAAGGCCTCGCGGCTGCGGGGCCGGGGCGGCGCCGGCTTCCCCACCGGCGCCAAATGGGAGATCAGCCGGGCGCAACGGCGGCGGCCCAAATACGTCGTGTGCAACGCCGACGAGGGCGACCCCGGGGCCTTCATGGATCGCACCCTCATCGAGGGCGACCCGCACCGGGTGATCGAGGGGATGCTCATCGGCGCCTGGGCCACCGGGGCCACCGGGGCCTATGTCTACATCCGGGCGGAGTACCCCCTGGCGGTCGCCGCTCTCCAGGAGGCGATCGGCCAGGCCCGTGAGCTGGGCGTGGTGGGCCGCGACGTCTTCGGCACCGGGACTCCGTTCGAGATCGTCGTCAAGGAAGGCGCCGGGGCCTTCGTGTGCGGGGAGGAGACGGCCCTGATGCGCTCCATCGAGGGCCACCGGGGGATGCCGACCATGCGGCCGCCGTACCCGTCCGAGCACGGGCTGTGGGGCCACCCGACCACCATCAACAACGTCGAGACCTTCGCCGCCGTGCCCAGCATCATGCTCGAAGGCCCAGGCTGGTTCGCCGCCATGGGCACCGAGCGCTGCGGGGGGACCAAGGCCTTCGCCCTCGCCGGGGCGATCGAGAGGTCGGGGCTGGTCGAGGTCCCGATGGGGATGACCCTGCGCGAGATGGTGTACGAGATCGGCGGGGGCTGCCGGGGCGGCCGGGCCTTCAAAGCCGTGCAGCTCGGGGGCCCGTCGGGAGGCTGTGTCCCTGCCGGGCTGCTCGACACCCGGATCGACTACGAGGACCTGCGGGCCACCGGGGCGATCATGGGATCAGGGGGAATGGTGGTGGCCGACGAGACCAACTGCATGGTGGACCTGGCGCGGTTCTTCCTGGCCTTCACGCAGGATGAGTCGTGCGGGAAGTGCGTTCCCTGCCGGGTGGGCGCCCGCAAGATGCTCGACCTCCTCACCGCCGCCACCCAGGGGCGGGCCGCGCCGGGCGACCTGCGGCGGCTCGAGAGCCTGTGCCGGACGGTGGAGGCCGCCTCGCTGTGCGGCCTGGGACAGACCGCCCCCAACCCGGTGCGGACCACCCTGCGCTACTTCCCCGAGGAGTACGCCGCCCACATGGAGGAGCGGCGATGCCCGGCCGGGGTATGCCCCATGAGCGGCGGGCAGGAGGCAGCGTGACCACCATCACCGTAGACGGCCGGGTCGTGGGTTTCGCTCCCGGGGCGACGGTGATGGAGGCGGCGCTCGCCGGCGGCATCGACATCCCTCGCTTGTGCCATCACCCGGAACTGCGCCCATCCGGAGGCTGCCGGCTCTGCCTGGTCGAGGTCGAGGGGATGCCCAAGCCGGTGCCGGCGTGCGGTCTCGCCTGCCGGGACGGCATGGTCGTGGCCACCGTCGGCGACCGGCTGTGGGCCATGCGCCGGGAGATCATCGACCTCTTCGTCTCCGAGCACCCGCTGGCCTGTTCGACCTGCGAGGCCGACGGGGCCTGCGACCTGCAGCGCTACGCCGCCGCAGTCGGAGTGACCGAGTCCACCCACCCCACCGAGGTGCATCGCTCCCTGTACCAGGACGACAACCCGTTCTTCGTCCGGGACCACCAGTACTGCATTCTGTGCGGCAAGTGCGTGAGAGTTTGCGACGAGGTGGTGGGGGTCAACGCCATCGACTTCGCCGGGCGGGGCTTCGAGAGCCACGTGGCCACCCCGTTCGACGGCGATCTGATCGAATCGGCCTGCGTCTTCTGCGGTAGCTGCGTGCAGGTCTGCCCAACCGCAGCCCTGCGACCCGTCACCCGCCTGCGTCGGGGCCGCGAAGCGGAGTTCGCTCGGGTGCGGACGATCTGTGGGTACTGCGGGGTGGGCTGCGGCATCGAGTACGCCCTTGCCGAGGGGCAGATCGTCTATGCAGCGGGCTACCCCGGCGCCCCGGTGAACGGGGAGTTCCTGTGTGCCAAGGGCCGCTCGGGCTGGGACTTCGTGTCGAGCCCCGATCGTCTGACTCGGCCTCTGGTGCGCCGCGACCTGGCCTACCGTGCCGGCCTCACCACCGATCCGTGGGAGATGCCGGACACGAGCCCGCTGGGGAGCCGCAAGGCGGACACCGAAGCCTTCCTGCCGGTGTCGTGGGAGGTGGCTCTCGGCCTGGTGGCCGACCGGCTGGCGGCCGTGGTGACCGAGCACGGCCCGGACGCCGTCGCCGGCCTGGCTTCGGCGCGCTGCACCAACGAGGAGAACTACCTCTTCCAGAAGCTCATGCGGGCCGGCATCGGCACCAACAACGTTGACCACTGCGCCCGGCTATGCCACGCCAGCACAGTCGCGGGGCTCGGGGCGGCGTTCGGCAGCGGGGCCATGACCAATCCCATCAGGGAGATCCGGGAGGCCGACTGCCTCCTGATCACCGGGTCGAACACGGCGGAATCCCACCCGGTGATCGGCTACGAGGTGGTGCGGGCCGTCAAGCGGGGGGCCTCGCTGGTGATCATCGACCCCCGCCGCATACCTCTGGTGGACCACGCCACCCTCTGGCTGCAGCCGCGCCCGGGCATGGACGTCTTCGTGTTCCTCGCCATGATGCACGTCATCCTGCGCGGTGGCTGGGAGGACCCGGCATTCATCGCCGAGCGCACCGAGGGGTTTGAAGCCCTCGCCGCCGCCGTCCGCGAGCACCCGCCAGAGGTGGCGGCGCTGGCCTCCGGGGTACCGGCGGCGCTGATCGAAGAGGCGGCTCGGGTATACGCCCTCGGAGCGAGGGCGGCTGGCGGCGACGAGCGGCCGCGGGGGCGC
Organism: Actinomycetota bacterium; assembly: GCA_016870535.1. Classification (GTDB taxonomy): domain Bacteria; phylum Actinomycetota; class Acidimicrobiia; order Spongiisociales; family UBA11373; genus VGBK01. The sequence continues at coordinate 21,884 of VGBK01000016.1, forward strand.
GGCCGATCCTCGATCCTCTATGCGATGGGGATCACACAGCGGAGCAACGGCACCGATCTGGTGCGGGCCCTGGCCGACCTGGCCATGCTCTGCGGGCACCTGGGCAAGCCGGCCACCGGGGTAAACCCGTTGCGAGGGCAATCGAACGTCCAGGGCGCCTGCGATGTGGGGGCGCTGCCCAACGTCCTCCCGGGCTACCAGCCGGTGGCCGACGCCGAGAAGCGGGCGGCGGTGGCCGCCGCCTGGGGGGTGAGCCATCTCCCGGAGAGCCCCGGGCTCACAGTGGTGGAGATGATGCGGGCGGCCACTGCGGGCCGGGTCAGGGCGATGTACGTGATGGGGGAGAACCCCATGATCTCGGACCCCAACCTGACCCACGTCGAGGAGGCGTTGCGCTCCCTGGACCTGCTGGTTGTGCAGGACATCTTCCCTTCGGAGACGGCCCTCCTGGCCCACGTGATCCTGCCGGCGGCCTCCTCGCTGGAGAAGGACGGCACCTTCACCAACACCGAGCGGCGGGTACAGCTGCTGGCCCCGGTGGTGCCGGCCCCGGGTCAGGCCCGGCCCGACTGGGAGATCGTGGGACGCCTGGCCGAGGCGGTGGCGGCCCGGCTGGGGAGGGAGGGGGGTCCTCGCTGGAGGTTCGGGTCGACGGCCGACATCATGGCCGAACTGGGTCAGGTGACGCCCCAGTACCGCGGCATCGGCCACGAGCGGCTGGAGGGCGAGAGCCTGGTGTGGCCGTGCCCGGCCCCCGGCCACCCGGGGACGCCGATCCTCCACACCACGGCCTTCACCCGGGGCCGGGGCCTCTTCCACCCGGTCCGGGCCGCCCTCCCCGCCGAGCAGCCTGACGACGAGTACCCGCTCATCCTCACCACCGGTCGCATCCTGGTTCACTATCACTCGGGAACCATGACCCGGCGCAGCGAGAGCCTGGCCTGGCGCGAGCCCCGGGGCTTCGCCGAGGTGAATGCCGCCGACGCCGCGACGGCCGGGGTGCTCGACGGCAAGCCTATGATCATTCGGAGCCGCCGGGGGGAGGTGAGGACCCAGGCGCGGGTGACCGATCGGGTGCCGCCCGGTGTGGTGTTCCTGTCGTTCCACTGGAAGGAGGGCGCTGCCAACCTGCTGACCTCCGACGAGTCCCTGGACCCGGTGGCCAAGATCCCCGAACTCAAGGTCTCGGCGGTGCGCATCGAGAGGCCGGCCCGTCCGTGAGGCCGCGGCGCAGCCCGGCCCAGGGGCCGGTAGGAGCCATCCTGACCGGGGGCCGCTCGCTCCGGATGGGCACCGACAAAGCCCTGGTCCCGGTGGGCGGAGTGCCGATGATCGAGTGGGTGGCCGGGGCCCTACGGACGGTGGTGGACGAGCTGGTGATCGTGGGCCGTAGCAGCCCGCTGGCCGGGATACCGGCAGTGCCCGACCTGCGCCCCGGGCCGCGTGGTCCGCTCCCGGGCCTGGTGGCGGCGCTGCGCCACGCCGCCGGCCGGCCGGTGCTGCTGGTGGCAGTGGACCACCCGCTGGTCCGGGCGGCGACGCTGCAGGGCCTGGTCGGCCTCCTCGATCGGGACCCCGTGGTCCCGGTGGACGGCGGCGTTCGCCAGACCACCTGTGCTGCGTACCCCGCCGCTTGGGTGGACGCAGCCGACCTCGAGGACCGGGCCGGAGGGTCGATCCAGTCGCTTCTGGACCGGCTCCCACATCGTGAGGTGGGGCCGGAGGAATGGGCCGTCTGGGGCGAGGACGGCCGCTCTTGGCACAGCGTCGACACCCTCGGGGCGGCGGCAGCCGTCCTGGACCGGTACCGAGCGGCCGGGGGCCGGTGATGTCCGCCCGCATCGCGGCGACGGCGTTCCTTTCGGACTCCGGCACCCGACGGCTGCCCTAGGCTTAGACGCCGGAGGTGACATGACAGCAAGGATTCTCACCGGCAGGGAGCCCGCGGGGGCGCAGCGCGCCGAGGTCGCCGAGCGAGTAGCCGCGCTGGCCGTCGACGGGGTGAGCGTGGGTCTGGCGACTCTCCTCGTCGGCGACGACCCGGCTTCGGCTGTGTACGTCGGGATGAAGCACAAGGCTGCGGTCCAGGCGGGCATCAAGTCAATCGACCGCAGGCTGAACGCGGATGCGTCCCAGGACGAGGTCGATGCCGCCATCGATGCCCTCAACCGCGACCCGGAGGTGACCGCCTTCATCGTCCAGCTGCCGCTCCCGCGGCACCTGGACACGGATCGCGCTCTCCTGCGCATCGACCCCAGGAAGGATGCTGACGGCCTCCACGTCCTCAACCTGGGCCGGATGGTGCTGGATCTCCCGGCCCCTCGTCCCGCCACCCCGAGCGGGGTCCTGCGCCTGCTCGACTTCTACGAGGTCGGGGTCCAGGGGAAGGACGTTGTGATCGTCGGCCGCTCCCAACTGGTGGGCCGTCCGCTCTCGATCATGTTGAGCCACAAGTCGCGCAACGCCACGGTCACGGTGGCGCACTCCGCGACCAAGGACCTCGCCGGCGTGGCCCGATCCGCCGACATCCTGATCGTGGCCGCCGGCAGCCCGGGTCTGGTCGGGGGGGACTACGTGGCGCCGGGTGCGGTGGTGGTCGACGTGGGGACCACCAAGACCGATGCCGGCCTGGCCGGCGACGTCCGCTTCGACGAAGTGGTCGAGGCGGCCTCGGCCATCACTCCCGTCCCCGGCGGCATCGGCCCGATGACCATCGCCGGCCTGCTGGCGAACACGGCGTTCCTGGCGGAGGCAGCGCGCGACGGCGTCTGGTGACGGTACCGGAGGCATCGAGGCCCCCGGTTGCCCGGGGGCCTCGGTATCCGGCGAGCTACTTCACCTGCCCGATGGGCAGGATCTCCCTGCCGTAGGTCTCTTTGAAGATCTCGGCGGCGGCCAGGTAGATGGCCGAGAGCCCACAGACGATGCCCTCCCAGCCGGCGATCTTGATGATCGTCTCGTTGGCGGTCCAGTTGCCGATGGCGAGCAGCCCGTAGAGGATCACCAGCGTCCCGAAGATAACCTGCAGCGAACGGTTCTTGTTGAGGGTGTTCAGGAACATGTACAGGGTGAACAGCCCCCAGAGGAGCAAGTACCAGCCGAAGTAGTCGGCGTTCTCCTTGGGGTAGAGGCCCCCCGAGGCCCCGACGCCGCTGAACACCCAGATGAACCCGAGGGTGATCCAGAACGACCCGTACGAGACGAACGCAGTCATCCCGAAGGTGTTGTTCTTGCGGAACTCCATGATCCCGGCGATCACCTGGGCCAGCCCCCCGTAGAAGAACCCCATGGCCAGGATCATCACGCCCACCGTGAAGAACCCGGCGTTGTGGAGGTTCAGCAGGACGGTGGTCATCCCGAAGCCCATCAGCCCCAACGGCGCGGGGTTGGCACGATCGTTCATCGGTTCCTACCTTTCGCTAGTCCGGCCCGATTCCGGGGGAGTCTAGGGGCGTCCCCAGGGGGCAAGGTTCGGGGGCGAGGGGGCCGGCGGGCCCTGTTGAAGGCGGCCCGTCGGCCCGGGTTCAGGCGGAATCACCTCGGGCCCAAGACCGGAGGTCGGCTCAGGAGGGGAGCGGTCGAAGCGATGCCGGTTCCAGTCCGCAGGTGGGCTCTCAGGCCGGTTCGTCGACGAGCACGGCCCGCCGGCGCAGGCGCACCGAATTGACCACCGCCAGGTCGTCGGCGGCCCGCAGGTCGGCAGGGGTGAGCCGGCGCTCCACCACCATCCCCTCCTCCAGCAGGCGCTCCCGGTAGACGCCGGGGAGGCAGCCCGACTCGAGTGGGGGGGTGCACCACGTGCCGTCGAGGCGGGCCAGGACGTTGGCGATGGTCGTCTCGGTCACCTCGCCGGCCTCGTTGACCAGCACCACGTCGTCGGCCTCCGGGTGGCGGGTGAGGCGATCCTCGTACAACTCCCTGCGGGTCGTCTTGTGGTAGAGCATTGGGTCGGAGGGGTCGACGGGCAGGTCGTCGATCACCAAACGCACCGGCTCGGGGAGGGGCTCCAGCGGCGTGGCGGTAGCGTGCGGGGTCCCGTCCTCGGCCAGGGTGAGCCTGACCCGGGCGAGATCGTCGCCGGACACGGCGGCCGTCGCTTCGAGTTCGGTGAGCACCTGCTCCCGATCGAACCGGAACCGGAAGTAGGCGGCCGAGGCTTCCAGGCGGGCCAGGTGGCGGTCGAGTTCCCAGTAACCGGCCCCCTCCCAGCGCAGCGTCTCGAGCAGGTCGAACACCGGGCGTTGCCTGGTCAGGACCATCGCCTTGACGAAGGCCTCAGCGTGCTCTCCCTCGGCCGTCGAATCCCAAGTGACCCCGCCGCCCGTCCCGTACTCCACCTCACCCGTGCCGGGGTCGACGACGGCGGTCCGGATCGCCACGCTGAACGCGGCGCGTCGCCCTCCGGGTGCCACGTAGCCGATCGCCCCGCAATAGGGCCCGCGCGGTGATGTCTCCAGCCCGGCGATGATCTCCATCGTGCTGACCTTGGGTGCTCCGGTAACCGAACCGCAGGGGAAGAGCGCCCCGAACACTTCCGAGAGCCGCATGTCCGGCCGCAGCCGGGAGGTCACCGTGGAGGTCATCTGCCAGACGGTGTCGTACCGCTCGATGTCGAACAGAGCGGGCACCGCCACCGACCCGAAGGCGGAGATCCGGCTCACGTCGTTGCGGATCAGGTCGACGATCATCAGGTTCTCGGCTCGTTCCTTGTCGGAGTGGGCCAGCCGGGCAGCCAGAGCCAGGTCCTCCGCCGGCCACCGGCCCCGCCGCGCCGTCCCCTTCATGGGGCGGGAGGTGAGCACCCCCTCGTCGAGATGGAAGAACAGCTCGGGTGAGGCGCTCGCCACCGCAAGCGAGTCGGTGTCGATGTACGCCGCCCAGGCTCCTCGCTGGGCGGCGGCCAGGTCGGCGTAGAACGACCGCGGGTCGCCCCGGAGGCGGCTGCGGAGGCGGAAGCTGTAGTTGACCTGGTAGGTGTCCCCGGCGGCGATCCGGTCCTTGATGGCGGCAATGGCCGCCCCGTAGTCGGCCGCCGTCACCGTCGGTTCCCAATGGTCGAGCGTGTACCAGCCGTCCGGCTCGGGGGGTGGGACGGGCCGCTGCTCCTCGAAGAAGCCGAACCACGCGGGGGGACAGCGGCCCGCCACCCCGCCGTCGGGAGGGCGAACCCGGAAGGCCGGGTCGAAGGCCGGCGCAGCCTCGTAGCAGAGGAAGCCTGCGGCCCACAGCCCGCCCGCGGTGGCCTGTTCGACCCTCTCCAGCACCTCCCCCACCTCGGCGACCTTGGTGGCGGCCACCACCCCGGCCGGGCCGACGAACCCAAAGGAGCGCCCGGCGCCCGGAGTCAGGTCGTCGAAGCGAACGTAGGGCGCCACGGTGCCAAGGCTAGGGGGTTGACCTCAGGAGATCGCTCAGGGTCTTGTGGAGGTGGCAGCCGTAGGCCGGCGGCGCGCTAGACGCCCGGAATGGCTCGGCCTCCAATTCCCCCCCACCGGGAACAGCCCGCCCCGGGCCCGGCCGGAGCCGGCTCCGCTCTACCCGCACTCCCTAGAACAGTCCCCTCACCTTGCCGGTGTCCACGTCCACATCGATGCCCCGGTAGGCGGGGCTGGAGGCGGTCCCCGGCATCAGCGTGATGGTGCCGGCCACCGGCACCACGAAGCCGGCGCCCTTGTACACCAGGATGTCCCGGATGGGCAGGGTCCAACCTCGCGGGCGCCCCTTGAGGCTGGGATCGTGCGACAGGCTCAAGTGCGTCTTCACCATGCAAGTACCGAGTTGCGAGATGTCCGGGTCGGCCTCGAGTTGGTCCAGGCGCCTCTGCGCCTGGTCCGTGTAGGAGACGCCGTCGGCGCCGTACACCTCGCGGGCAATCAGGTCGATCCGCTGCCGCAGCGGCATGCTCAGTTCGTACAGGAGTCTGAAGTTCGGCTTCTCTCTGCAGGCTTCGATGACCGCCTCGGCGAATTCGATGGCCCCTTCGCCGCCCTCGAGCCAGTGCTCCGATACTGCCGCCAGGGCGCCGTTCTCCTCGGCGATCCTGCGTACGAGGGCGGTCTCCGCCGGGGTATCGGTGTAGAAGCCATTTACGCAGACCACCGGCCGGACGCCGCTCTTCTTCACCGTCTCGATGTGAGCGATCAGGTTCTCGCAGCCCTTCTCGAGGAGCTCCAGGTTCTCCTCCCGGTAGGCGGCGTCGAGCGGGATCCCCGGCTTCACCTCCGGGCCGCCGCCATGCATCTTGAGCGCCCGAATGGTGGCGACGACCACGATCGCGTTCGGCTCCACGCCCGAGTACCGGCACTTGAGGTTCCAGAACTTCTCGAACCCGATGTCGGCCCCAAACCCGCTCTCGGTCACGTGGTAGTCGGAGAGCCTCGTCGCCAGCCGGTCGGCGATGATCGAGCTCTGCCCGATGGCGATGTTGGCGAAGGGCCCGGCATGGACGAAAACCGGCTGGCCTTCCAGTGTCTGCATCAGCGTCGGGTTCAGATTGTCGGCCATCCAGGCCGTCATCGCCCCGTCGACCTCCAGGTCGGCGGTGGTGACCGGCTTCCCCGACTTGCTGTAGGCAACGATGATCTTGCCGATGCGCCGGCGCAGGTCGGCCAGGTCCGTGGCAACCGCCAGGATGGCCATGAGCTCGCTGGAGACGGTGATCTGGAACCCCGACTCCATCTCGTAGCCGTCCATCTTCCCGCCCCGGCCGATCACGATGTTGCGTAGTGACTGCGCACAGAAGTCCATGGCCCACCGGAGCTCGACCCGCTCCGGATCGATGTCCAGCCGGGTCAGGTTGCTCTTGGCCAGCCGGGCGTCGTCGTAGTTGCGCTCGTGCTGCATGCGTGAGGTGAGCGCCACCATGGCCAGATTGTGGGCGTTGGTGATGCTGTCGATGTCCCCGGTCAGCCCCAGGCAGAAGGGGGTGAGCGGTATGCACTGGGCGAGCCCGCCGCCGGCGGCCGAGCCCTTGATGTTGAAGGTCGGGCCGCCGCTCGGCTGTCTGATGGCGCCGGTGACCTTCTTACCTAGCTTGCCCAGGCCCTGGATGAGCCCGATGGCCGACGTGGTCTTGCCCTCGCCCAGCGGAGTGGGTGTGATGGCGGTCACGTCGATGTACTTAGCCTGCGGAGCTGCCGCGAGGCGGTCGAGGACGGCTCGGTAGTCGACCCTGCCCAGCCACTTGCCGTAGGGGATCAACTCGTCGCTCTGCAGGTCGAGTTCCTGGCCGAGTTGGCTGAAGGTCTTCATCGACGCCTCGGCCGCCTCCGCGATCTCCCAGTCGGCCAGCTTCGTCGGGTCGAGCTTCGCTGTCATGGTGCCTCACTCCGTGCTCTCGTCCAACCGGGACGGCCGCGGCCGCGCGTCGGCGGGAGCGGCGCCCGTGCCGCCGGCCGTGGGAGCACTCTCAGGTTGTGGTCGATCTTGCGCTAGGGCCGGATGGCCGCTCTCGGGGTTTCCCAAAGGCCCTTCTGCCCAACGGGTCTGCCGACCTTCCTACTTCCCCTCAATGAAACTGCGCAGAATGTCGTGACCATGCTCGCTCAGGATGGACTCGGGATGGAACTGCACCCCCTGCACCGGCAGCCCTTTGTGCCGCACCCCCATGATCTCATCCGGTGAACCGTCCGGGCTCCGGGTCCAAGCGGTCATCTCCAGGCAGTCCGGCAAGGTCCGCTTCTCGATCACCAGGGAGTGATAGCGGGTGGCGACGAAGGGGTTCGCGAGGCCGGTGAATACCCCGCTGCCCAGGTGGTGGACCGCTGAGGTCCTGCCATGCATCACCTCGCGAGCGCGCACCACCCGTCCACCAAAGGCCTGGCCGATGGATTGATGGCCCAGGCAGACGCCCAGGATGGGGACACGCCCGGCGAACTCGGCAATCGCCGCAACCGCAATCCCCGCCTCCGTAGGTGTGTGGGGGCCGGGCGATATCACGATGTGATCCGGCTTCAGGGCAGCAATCTCGTCCAGGCCGATCCGGTCGTTGCGGAATACCCGCACCTCGACCCCCAGTTCGCCGAAGTACTGCACCAGGTTGAAGGTGAAGGAGTCGTAGTTGTCGATCATCAGCAACATGGCCGGTGCTCCTCACCGCTCATACGCTACTCCAGGACGGACGGGCCATTGTCCGGGAAGGCTAGAGGGTTGACCTCAGGAGATCGCTCAGGGCTTTGGGGAGGGGGTTGCCTCCGTAGTGGCTCCGTAGTGACCCCTGCGGGGGTTGACGGTCAGGCTGCTGGTTTGAGTTGGTTGAGGGCTTCGGCTCTGGTTTCGGCGGGGGTCCGGTCTTGTAGGGCCTGGTGGGGCCGGTGCTCGTTGTAGTCAAGCACCCACGCCCCGATGGCGTCGAGGGCTTGTTGGTAGCTGTCGAAGTCGTTGGGCCAGACGCATTCCTCCTTCATGGTTCGGTAGAGCCGTTCGATGAACGCGTTGCCGTCGGGGTGCCGGTAGGCGGTGCGGCTCAGTCGGATGCCGAGTCCGGTGGCCGCCTGGCGGTAGTGATTGGCGGCGAACTGGGTGCCGTTGTCGTGCCGGCAGACCACGGTGATCCGCTCGCTGACCTGGGGGCCGTGGGGCCAGGCTGTCGCCCAGGCGTGCTCGAGGGCCGCCGAGACGTCTTTGGCGCGGCAGCGGCGGGTGAAGACCCAGCCCAGGATGCTGCGGTCAAAGCAGTCGATCACTGCGGTGTAGTAGGCCCAGCCGTCCTCGCCGCACCAGACGCTGGTCAGGTCGGTCTGCCACAGCACGTTGGGGGCGGTCACCTCAAACGGCCGCCCCTGTGCTTTCGGATGGGGCTTAGGG
>VGBK01000017.1 GCA_016870535.1 Actinomycetota bacterium
GGTGGGCGTGGCCACCACCACGCCGTCGGCACGGTAGGAGACCAGGCGCTCTGCCCCCACCACCACCGAGATCTTGACCACGTGCTGGCTGATGGCCTTCTCGACGACCACGTCGTTGAGACCCACCGCCTCGCGGCCGTCTCCCCAGTTGGCGGCCAGCGTCATGCGCCGCGACTCGACCCAGCCGCCGCCGGCGAGAGCGTCGAGCGCCTCGTCGAGGCGCCCGGCCTCGACACCGGTGAGGAAGCCCAGGTGCCCGGCGTTCACTCCCAGCACGGGGAGATCGGCCTCGAGGGCCACCCGCACCGCCTCCAGGACCGTTCCATCCCCTCCCACCGCTACCACCACATCTGCGGCGACGGGGAGGTCTGGGGGGCGGACCAGGGTTCCGGGGACGCGCCGGGCGTCGGCCTCGAGCGCCGACACCTCCATGCCGCGGCGGAGCGCGCCCCTCACGAGGCCGGCGGCGAGGGCGGCAGCACTCTCGCGCTCGGGGTGCAGCACCAGCGCCAGTCTCATCCCGCCACCACCCGGTCGACGGCCTCGGCGTCGAGCCGCGGGGCCGACCCGAGCACGGCATACAGGAAGAATTCGCGGTTGCCCGCGGCCCCGGTGATCGGGGAGGCGCAGACTGCCTGCGGGGCCAGGGCGGCGCCCGAGAACGCTGCCGCCACCGCGACCACGGCGCCCCGTTGCAGGTTCGGGTCGTCCACCACCCCGCGGCGGCCCAGGCGCTCCCGGCCCACTTCGAACTGCGGCTTCACCAGCACAAGGTACTCCGTGCCGGCCCGGCCGCAAGCAGCCAGGTTGGGAGCGAGGGTGCGGAGGGAGATGAAGGAGACGTCGGCCACCACCAGATCGAACGGGGCGCCCAGCGTCGCCGGGTCGGCCAGCCGGAAGTTGGTTCGGTCGTGCACGGTCACCCGCCGATCCTCCCTTAGACGACCATCCAGCTGTCCGTAGCCCACGTCGACGGCGGTCACGCCGGCCGCTCCGCCGCGCAGCAGGACGTCGGTGAAGCCTCCGGTGGAGGCACCGACGTCGAGGCAGTGCTTGCCCGCCGGGTCGACGCCGAAGGCCTCCAGAGCGCCGGCCAGTTTCCGCCCGCCGCGGCCTGCCCAGCGAGGCAGGTCGCCGGCGAGGGCCAGCGGGTCGTCGGCGGCGACCAGGGTGGCCGGGCGGCTGGCCGGCAGGCCGCGAACGAGGACCTCACCAGCGGCGATGGCCTCGTGCGCCGCGCTGCGGGTGGGAAGGAGGCCGCGCCTCACCAGTTCCGAGTCGAGCCGGCGGCGAGTCAGCGGACCGCCTCGCTCCGACGGGTGGGATCGAGCCATTCGCCGAGCACGCGGGCGACCGCATCGGCCAGTTCGGGGGCGTCTGCCGGGTCGGCGTCCTCCAACGCCCGGAGCAGGGAGTCCAACGGCGTATCATTCATGGGACCATTATCGCTCCCGACAGCGACGGGGAGTGGCTTTGCTGCCGATCCGCGACATCAACCCGACCCGGGCACGGCCCGTCCTCACCTGGGGGTTGATCGCCGCCTGCGTCATCGTGTACTTCGCGGTGCAACCGGCCGCCGGCAGCAACGAGGAGGTCGAGTTCCTCTACCGGCAGGCGGCGATCGCCTGCGAACTGACCACCGGCAGTCCGCTGGATCGCGGGGAGATCCTGGAACAGGTGTGCCGGGATGAGCCGGGAAGGCCGGTCTTCCCCGAGAAGAACGTCTGGCTGGCGGTGGGGGTGTCGATGTTCCTGCACGGCGGGATCCTCCACCTGTTGTTCAACATGTGGAGCCTCTGGATCTTCGGCAACAACGTCGAAGAGGCCTTCGGCCCGCTCTTCTACCTCCTGCTCTATGCCGCCTCGGGGGTGGCCGCCACCGCCGGCTTCGTCTGGGCCAACCCGCAGACCACGGTGCCTCTGGTGGGGGCCAGCGGAGCCATCGCCGGGATCATGGGCGCCTACCTGGTGCTCTTCCCGCGGCACCTCGTCCTCACCCTGATCCTCTTCCGCATCGTGGCCATCCCGGCGGTCTTCTTCCTCGGCCTCTGGTTCCTGAGCCAGTTCCTTCTGGTCGGGGAGTCGAACGGCATCGCCTGGGAAGCCCATGTGGCCGGCTTCCTCTTCGGGATGCTGGTCACCTTGCCCTTCCGGCGCCGCCTGCTGAGCAACGCGCTGGCCCCCGAGGCGCCGGCGCGCGCCGCCCGCACTACCTGATCAGGGCAGGTGAGCCGGGAGGTCGGCCAGCGCCGGCAGCACCAGGTCGGGCTGCAGGTGCGGCGGCACGGCGGCGGCCGTGGACACCACCCCGCTGAGCACCAGCACCGTTCCCCAGCCTTCCTCATGACCCAGGGCGAGGTCGGTCTCCGGGCGATCCCCCACCACCCAGGTGGGGCCCGGGCCCAGCAACCGGCGAACGGCGCGGCTCATGGCCGGGGAGGGCTTCCCCGCCAGTTCGGCCACCCTCCCGGCGGCCGTCTCGATGGCGGCCACTATGGCCCCGCCTCCCGGCCAGAGACCGGTGGGGGTGGGGTAGGTCGGGTCGCGGTTGCAGGCCACCAGCCGCGCCCCGGCGAGGACCGCCTGCGTCGCCGCCCGGAGGTGCTCGTAGGTGAGGTTGCGGTCGAGGCCGACCACGACGCTGCGCGCCCGGCCCGGGTCGGCCGTGAGGGTCAGGCCGAACTGTGCGAGGGTGGCGCCCAGCCCGCTCTCGCCCACCACCAGCACCGGGGTGTCGCTCCGGCCGAGGAGTTCCGCCGCCGCCATTGCTGCGGTCACCACCTGCTGCGGGGCGGCGGGGTACCCGGTGGCGCGCTCGATGGCAACGGCGACTTCTGCCGCAGTGCGGATCGGGGCGTTGGTGGCGAAGACGAGGCGGTAGCCGCGGCCGGCGAGGGTGGCGAGAGCTTCTCCTGCCCCCGGGATCCCGACGTGGCCCAGGTAGACCACGCCATCGAGATCGCAGACGATGTTGCCGGGCGGACTCATCGCCGGCACCGGCGAGCCACGCGCCGGGGCCCCCCGGTCAGACGCAGTCGCGGCACAGCTTCCGGCGCTTGTCTGCCAGTTGGGTGATGCGCTTCACCAGGAAGCAGCCGGTGCAGACGAACTCGTCCTCGCCCACCGCGTCCGCCTCGAGCTCGAGCTCGATGGCCTCGCGCCGCAGCTTGCGCAGTTCTTCGACCTCGTCGACGGGGAGCGCCTCGGCCGCTTCATCGTCGGTGAGCATGTCGAGCTCTTCGGCTTCGAGCTCGTCGAGGGCCTCTTCCCCCTCTTCGAATCCCTCCTCGTCCTCTTCGTCCTCGTCTTCGTCCTCGTCTTCGTCCTCGTCTTCGAACTCCTCCGGCGCCTCGATGTCGGCCGCCGCTTCGGCGTCTTCCTCGTCCTCCAGTGCGGTGTTGAAGTCGGGCTCCTCCTCGGCTTCGAGGTTGGGCTCCTCCTGGTCGAGCCAGCCTCCGGTTGCCGATTCCTCTGCGAGATCGTCGTCGGCGAAGTCGTCGTTGGGGGGTGGGCGAGGGGGCACCATGGGACTCCTGTGACCGGGCGGCGGGGAGTATAGGGCCGGACGGCCGGCCCGCTCAGACCTTCAGCCGCAGCGCGCCGGGCTCGAGGCCAACGCGGACCGGAGTCTCGCCCAGGTAGTCGCCGTCCACCTCTATGGGCCAGGGGTGGGCCGTGGTAACTTCGACGGTGGCCGAGCGGAAGCGGGTCACCAGAGGGTGGGCAAGGTGCCGGCCGCGGCTCACCTTGGGGAGCAGGACCAGGGCGCTGGTCTTGGGTCCGGTGAAGACCTGCACGTCGAGCAGGCCGTCCGACGGGGATGCCCTCGGGGCCACATTCATGTTGAAGCCGAAGTACTGGCCGTTGGCCACCACGACGGTGTTGGCCCTGCCCTCGAAGGTGCGCCGTTCCAACTCGATAGTCAGGCGAGTGGTGCGGAACAGGGGAAGAGTGGCCCAGAAGGCAGCCTTGTAGCGGAAGCGCCCCAGGCGTCGCGTGGCGCGCTCGGCGGTGCGCACGGTGGCGGCGATGACCCCGATGTCGAGCACGTTGAGGAAACGGCGCCGGCCCCAGGCGCCTTCGGCAACCCCGACGTCTATCGGGCAGGTTCCTTCCCCGGTGAGGTGGCGCGCCGCCGCCTCGAGTTGCTGCGGTATGCCGAAGGTGCGGACGAAGTCGCAACCGGAGCCGGCCGGGAGGATGCCGAGGGTCGGAGGCTGCTCCCAGGGGTGGCCGAGCAGGGCATCCGCGGTGAGGCTGACGGTGCCGTCACCTCCCACCGCCACGAAGCGCCGTGCCCCCGCCGCCACCCCCGCCGCCACCAACTCCCGGAGGTGGGCCGCCGATGACGACACGCCTACCACCGCGTCGAGGCCCAACTCCTGCAGGCACCGCCTCACCCGGGCTTCCCACGGCTCGCGGGTTCCGGCCGCCGGGTTCACCACCACCCACCAGGTCATACTGCTCCCGCCGCAGCCACCACGCCCCGGTCGACGGCCGCCGCTGCCGCGGCGAACCCGCTGCCGCCCTGCGGGGCGACCTCGGCCAACTGCCGGAGCAGGTCGATCAACTGACGGCAGTTCCTCACGAAGTCCCCCACCGCCTCGCCTTCCTCCCCGAACAACTGCTCCAACGCGGCACCGCGGGCCCAACGGTAGGCGATGGGAGCCAGCCCTGCCTCCGGGGCACGGGTCACCGGGAGGCCGAGCCCCTCCTCGTCCCGGCTGAGGCGGATCCAGAGTCGCTCGACCCGGCCGAGCCGCTCCGCCAGCAGCCGGGTTGGAGCGGCGTCGGGGCCGGCGCTGCGGGCACGCGGCTCGTAGGTGAAGGCCGAGGCGAGCCCGGCGACCTCCGCCGGTTCCAGGTCGGCGAAGCACCCCTGCCGCAGTGCTTCGGCCACGAGGAGATCCATCTCGTTGTAGATGAAGCGCAGGCGCTCTCCCTCGGGCGTGAGGCTCCAGTCGCCGGCGTACCCCCAGCGGCGCAGCAGGTCGAGGAGGGCGCGAAGTCGGGGAACCATTCCGGCCGCGTCGGCCCGCCGTCTCCGGCGGAGCGCTTCCAGGCGGCGTTGCCGGCGGCCGGCGGAGCGCGCCGCCGCCAGGTGCCGCTCCAGGTGCGGGCAGGATGCGGCTGTGCCCGGCAGGGCGTCGCCCGGGTCGTAGGCCGGACGCGGCGGGCCGTCCGGCTCCCAGTCCCGCAGCAACGCGGCCACCGCCCGGCGGTACTCCGTTTCCCCCGGCCGATAGGGCTCGGGCAAGGCCAGGCGCCCCGCCGCGACGGCGCCGACCGGCAGCCGTGCCGGTCCCAGAGTGCGCCGGGTGCCGTCCTGGGCGATGAGCAGCAGCCGCGGGCTCTTCCCGTGACCCCGAGCCACCACCACCCCGCGCTCCCGCCGCTCCCCGACGCACCACTCCAGGACATCCCCGGCCGCCGTCGAGGCGGCGAACCGTCGCATCACCTCGACACGCGAAGGCGAGTCCTGGGGTTCGGGGAGCGGGCCCCGCTCGCAGGTTGCCGCCTCCAGATCGGCGGCCAAGCCCCGCTCTTCCTCATCGAGCATGGCGCTGAGAGCCGCCTCCGCCTGCTCCCGGGCGAACTGGGCGAAAGAAGCGTTCAGCAACTGCTCGGCCCGGGGGCGCGGGTAGGCGGCCACCAGGTTGCACGCCATGTTGTAGGTGGGGCGGAAGGAGGACCGCAGCGGATGGGAGCCGGCAGACGCGATGGCGGCCACCCGGGCGAAGGGCATGTGGGGGGAATGCAGCACCACTGCAGTGCCGCGTCGGTCGATGCCGCGTCGGCCCGCCCGCCCGGTGAGCTGGGTGTAGTCGCCCGGCTGGAGCAGCTCCCGACCTTCGTCCCCGTACTTGCTGAGGCTCTCCAGGACGACGGAGCGCGCCGGCATGTTGATTCCCAGAGCGAGGGTCTCGGTGGCGAAGACCAGCCTGACCAGACCGGCGGCGAACAACTGCTCCACGGTCTCCTTGAAGGCGGGGACCAGGCCGGCGTGGTGGGAGGCGACCCCGGCCTCGAGGGCCTCCAGCCAGGCGTGGTAGCCGAGGACGGCGAGATCCCGGGCGTCGAGGTGGGCGGTGCGCGTGCGGGCGGCGGCGCGGATCTCGGCGGCCTCCTGGGGGGAGGTGAGGCGCAGGCCGTGAGCCACCATGGCGGCGGCGGCGGCAGTGCATCCCGCCCGGGAGAAGATGAAGTAGATCGCGGGCAGCAAGCCCTCCCGGCGCAGGAACTCGCAGGCCTCCGTCCGGCGAGGAGCGACGTACCGCCGGTAGGAAGCGTCGCCCGGCCGCAACAGCGCGGTCAGGCGCTCGTTCGGCCGCCGATGTGCGACGTCGTCGAACACCGGGAGGAGTCGCAGGCGGCCGCCTTCCCAGCGATCCCGCAGCAGGTACAACGACTCCAGCGGGACGGGGCGCTCCCGCTCCACCACCAGGGCGGTGGGCCCGCGCCGGGCCCTTATCCAGGCGGCGAACTCTTCGGCGTTGGCCAGGGTGGCGGAGAGGCAGACGAGGGGGATGGCGGCATCCAGGTGGATGATGATCTCCTCCCACACCGGCCCGCGCGCTCGGTCCTGCAGGTAGTGCACTTCATCCAGGACCACCACCCCGATGCCGCTGAGGTCGGGGCTGGCGGCATACATCATGTTGCGCAGGACTTCGGTGGTCATCACCACCACCGGCGCCCGGCCGTTGATGGAGTTGTCGCCGGTGAGCAGGCCGACGGCGGAGTCGCCCAGGGCCCGCCGGAAGTCGCCGAACTTCTGGTTGGACAAGGCCTTCAGGGGTGTGGTGTACACCGCCCGCTTTCCCCTGGCGAGCGCCCGGGCCACCGCCGCCTCGGCTACCACCGTCTTCCCGGACCCGGTGGGAGCGCAGACCACGACGCTCTCTCCCCGATCCACCGCGGCTGCCGCCTCCTCCTGGAAGGGGTCTGCCGGGAAGGGGAGGTCGGCAAGATGGGAGACGGCACTCATCGCGCGGCAGGCGCCGTGAGGCGAGGGGGCGGGCTCACGGGCCCATGGTAGGGAGGCGGGCCGGGTCCCAGTCGGCGACCCGCCCCCGGGGATCCGGGTCAGCCGGGGAGGTGCTCCCGCCAGTTGGCTCGATCGAGAGCGGTGAGGAACTCGGCGATCTCGCGCTCGCTGATCGGGGTCTCCTCATCGACCACCTCGTAGGCCACGCCGGTGGCCAGCAGGATGCTGACTACCCGGTGATTGGCGGGGCGTTGCTGCACCTCCTCGCAGTGCGGGCAGCGGAACTGGTAGGTCCCGGTTCCACGGCAGGGAGTCAGGCGCAGGGCCAGGTCCGCCGGGGCCAGTTCGACGTCTCCGCAAAGCGGGCAGGAGGTGCGGATGGTGGTCATTGGTCTGGTTCTCCCCGGCGTCGCCTCGGTGGTCCTGGCGCGCTTATCGGAGGCCCGGGGAGGGTGGTGAATGACCATTGCCGCGATAGTTACTACGGGCTAACCCGCGGCGTAGCGCCGCTTGATCCGGGCCCGCAGGTCGGCGGCGGCCGCCGCCACTTCGGGGCCGTCCACCAACGCCGCCCGTCTTCCCAGCCGCAACAGCAGACGGGCGGCAACGGCGGCATCCGGAGCGCTGAAGCGCACGACCATGGAGTCGCCCTCGCGGCCCAGCACGTCCACCGGGTAGTACTCGGCCACCCATTGGGCCGTGGGCCCCAGCCGCAGCACGGCCGCCACGTCGTCGGCTCCGGGGGCATAGCCAACCCGACGGGACGGGGCCTGCCGGGGCGGGGTGAAGGTCTCCCCGGTGGCCTTGACCTCCCGGATCCGGTCGAGGCGGAACACCCGCTCGCCCCGAGCCGACCGGCAGTACCCGCTCAGGTACCAGTTCCCCAGCGTGGAGAAGACACCCCAGGGCTCGACCTGGCGCACGGTGGTGGCGCCGCGGCTCAGCGACGTGTAGGTGATCTCCACCACTTCCCCCCGCGAGGCAGCCCGACCCAGGTCCTCGGCCGCGTCGGGTGGGGGCGGCAGCCCGACGTCGAGGGTCCCGTCATCGGGTACCAGCACGCCGGCCAGCTTGGCCACCGCGGTCTCCAGCGCCTCCGGCGCGGCGCCCGAGGAGAGCAGGGCCATGCCGGCGGCCAGCAGGGCTAGGCCCTCCACCGCGGTGAGGCGGACCGGGCGGGCGAAGTAGTCTGCCAGGTCGACCACCACCTCGTCGCCGTCGAGGTAGGCGACCATGAGGTCCCCGGGCCCGTAGCCGGGCAGCCCGCTGACGAAGACCGCGGCCAGGTCCTGCGCCAGTTCGGCCCGGGTGTACCCGAAGCGGGAACAGACCTCGCTCACCTGTGCCCCGGGGTGAGCGATCACCCACGGGAGCATCCCCAGCAGACGGGAGAGCCGGGCCGCAGTGCGCTCCCGGGTCACGGCTCCTCCAGGTGCGCCAGCAGCGCGGCGCGCAGCTCGGGCGGGGACACCACCTCGGCCTCGTCCTCGAACCCGATCATCCAGGCGATGAAGGGCTCCACCGCTGCCACCCCCAGGCGGGCCACCAGGCCCTGTTGGTCGTCGGCGAGCACCGTGGCTGCGGCGGGGAGCTGCCGGCGGGCCCACCACGCGAGGCGCGGCTCGAAGCGCACGGTGGCCTCGATGGTGGAGTCGCCTGCTTCCCAGGGGGCCGAGGGCACCGCGTCGGCGGCGCGGAAACCGGGCGGACGGATGAAGGCCCCGGCGCGTGAGCCGACCTGCAGGTCGCTCAGGCGATCGACGCGAAACGAGCGCGGCGCGCTCTCCCCCGCCTGGCGGGCCACCAGGTACCAGTGACCCCGGCGGTGTACCAGGCCGTAGGGCCGCACCCGGCGGGGCCGGCCGTGGTAGGTGAACGAGGCGATGCGCCGCTCAGCGACCGCGCTGAAGAGCGCTCCCAGATCCTGAGAGAACTCCCCCAGTTCGGCTCCCAGGGAGGCGTCGGCGAAGGCCGGGGGCAATCCCCCCAGCTTGAGCAGGGCGGCGCGGTCGGGGACCGCAGAGCCGGCATTCACCAACTGGGCCGCCAGCCACAGCGCGGCCAGTTCTTCGTCGGTGAGCCCGGGATCGGGCAGCGCGTACTCCTCGGTCCGCACCACATAGCCGTGCTCCACCTCCCAGATGTCGGTCGGGGCGAGGCGCAGGGGGATGCCCAGCTGCCGGAGCAGATCCTTGTCGCGCTCGAAAGTGCGCCGGAAGGCCTCGTCCCCCTCCTGGCCGTATCCGGCGACGGTGAAGCGGATCTCATCGGCGGTCACCGGCCGGTCGGCGGAGAGCAGAAAGGCCAGCAGATTGAGGAGGCGCTCGATCACCCGCTGCATCCCCCCGACTGTATCGCCGGCACCGGCGGGCGGGAAGGCGTTCCGCCGGTCCCCGCGGCTTCAGAGGCCGGCGATCAGGCGGTCAACCCTCTCATCGAAGGCGCGGAAGGGGTCCTTGCAGAGGACGGTGCGCTGCGCCTGGTCGTTGAGCTTCAGGTGCACCCAGTCCACGGTGAAGTCGCGCTGGCGGGCCTTGGCCGCCCTGATGAACTCGCCACGCAGCCGGGCCCGGGTGGTCTGGGGCGGATTGAGCAGGGCGCGCCCCACGTCCTCCTCGGCGACGACCCGGTCGACCAGGCCCCGCCGCTCCAGCAGGTAGTACAACCCCCGCTCTGTCGACACGTCGTGGTAGGCGAGATCCAGCAGGGCCACCCGCGGGTCTGCCAGGTCCAGTCGCCTCCGCGACCGGTAGTCCTCGACCAGGTGGAGCTTCGCCACCCAGTCGCACTCCCGACGCAGGGAGAGGGGGTCCTTCTCCAGGCCGGTCAGCACGTGCTCCCACATGCGAACCGCCGCCTCGACCTGGGGAGTGAAAGGACGGGTGCGGGAGTAGCGCAGCACCCGCTCCAGGTACTCCCACTGGATGTCGAGGGCGGACAACTCGCGCCCGTTGGCCAGGCGCACCCGCCGGCGGCAGGTGAGGTCGTGGCTGATCTCGCGCAGCGCCCTGATGGGGTTCTCGAGGCTCAGGTCGCGAAAGACCACCCCGGCCTCGAGCATCTGCAACAGGGCCAGGGTGCTTCCCACCTTGACGTAGGTGGCGTACTCGCTCATGTTGGAGTCGCCGGCGATCACGTGCAGGCGCCGGTACTTCTCGGCGTCGGCGTGAGGCTCATCGCGGCTGTTGATGATCGGGCGGCTGCGGGTGGTGGCCGAAGAGATCCCTTCCCAGATGTGCTCGGCTCGCTGCGACTGACAGAACACCGCCCCGCGTGAGGTCAGCAGCACCTTGCCGGCCCCGGCGAAGATCTGGCGGCTGACGAGGAAAGGGATGAGGGTGTCGAGCAACTGCGGGAAGTCGGCTTGGCGGGCCACCAGGTAGTTCTCGTGGCAGCCGTAGGAGTTCCCCGCCGAATCGGTGTTGTTCTTGAACAGATGGACCCGTCCCCGGATGCCCTCCTCTTCCAGGCGGCGCTCGGCGGAGTGCCGCAGTCCCTCCAGCAGCCTCTCTCCCGCCTTGTCGTGGGCCACCAACTCGTACAGGCTGTCGCATTCCGGGGTGGCGTACTCGGGGTGGCTCCCCACGTCCAGGTAGAGCCGGGCGCCGTTCTCGAGGAAGACGTTCGACGAGCGTCCCCAGGACACCACCCGGCGGAACAGGTAGCGGGCCACCTCGTCCGGGGACAGGCGGCGCTGCCCGTGCAGGGTGCAGGTCACCCCGTACTCGTTCTCCATCCCGAAGATGCGCCGCTCCACGAGGAGCAGCGTACCCCGGCGGCGTCGCTCCCCGGGAGATAAGGGAGCGGCCTCGATACCATCGCCGGGTATGGAGGGTGACGCGGCGGGAGGTTTCGTCCGGCTGGCCGTGCTGCCCGATGCCGCCGCCGCCCACCTGTGCGCCGCTCTCCTTCGGTCGGCCGGCATCGAGGCGCGTCTGCGCGGGGAGGCCCTGGGCCCCTACCGGCTCACCGTGGGTGACATGGCGGTCACCGAGGTCTGGGTTCCCGCGGCTGATCTCGACGACGCCCGTGACCTCATAGAGGAGACGGCGGCACCGGAACCCGGGCCGCCGGTGACGCCGGGGGGGACGGCAGGGAGGGCGAGGGGCCGCCGCTGGTGGCCGGTGGTTGCCTTCGCCGTCCTGGGGTTGCTCGCTTGGCGGCTGGCCGAGCGGCTCTTCTAGGAGCCGGCCATCTCGGCCGCGGTCAGGCGGCGGAAGGCCCGGCGTCCCAAGGTGCGGTCGACCACGGCCGCCTCCCACTCTTCCGGCCCGATGGTTCTGGAACTCGCGGCCTCGAAGGCGGCGATGGCCCACCGGATCGCCTCGGCCAGCGGCGCACCCGGCCGGAAGCTCTCGCGCAGGTGCGCGGCCAGTTGCTCCTCCTGGCCCCCGATGGCCGCCACATCGTCCTCGGCGGTTAGGGCGCCGTCGTAGGTCACCTTGAAGAGCAGGCTGTCCTCCGGGAGATCCCCCACTTCGGCGACCATGATCCCCACCTCGTACGGCTTCACTTCCTGGGTGAAGATCCGGCCGAGGGCGTGGGAGTAGGCGTTGGCCAGGGACTTGGCGGTCACGTCGCTGCGCGAGTAGGCGTATCCCTTGAGGTCGGCGTGGCGGATGCCCGCCACCCGCAGCGTCTCGAACTCGCTGTACTTCCCGACGCCGGCGAAGGCGATGCGATCGTAGATCTCGCCGATCTTGTGCAGGGTCCCGCTCGGGTTCTCGGCGAGCAACAGGATGCCGTCGGCATACTCCACCGCGGCGATGGACTTGCCGCGGGCGATGCCCTTGCGGGCGTACTCGGCCCGATCCTTCATGAGTTGCTCGGGCGGCACGTAGAAGGGGACCGTCATCGCGCTTCTCCCATGGCCCGGCGGGCGGCGGCCGCCACCCGCTCCTGCGCCATCTCCCGGTAGCCCTGCGGCGAGATCACCACGACGTTCGGGTAGATGCCCCGCTGCAGGTCGGGGCCACCGGTGGCGGCATCCTCTTCGGCTGCGGCCACGAGGGCCTCGACGGCGATCCGCAGGGCCTCGTCCTCGCTCAACCCGTCACGGAAGCTGTTGCGCAGGTGTGACTTGGCGTACTGGCCCCCGGACCCGGTGGCGGCGAAGTCGGTCTCCTCGTAGCGGCCCCCCACCACGTCGAAGCTGTACAGCCGCCCTCGGCCTGAGGCGACATCGAAGCCGCAGAACAAGGGCACCACCGCCAGGCCCTGGAACGCCATGGGCAGGTGGGCTCGGACCATCGCCGCCAGATGGTTGGCCTTCCCCTCGAGGCTGAGGCGGCTGCCTTCGAGCTTCTCGTAGTGCTCCAGTTCGGTCTGGAAGAGGCGGATGAGCTCGAGGGCCACACCGGCGGTGCCCGAGATGGCCACCGCGGACCAGCCGTCGGCGGGGAAGACCTTCTGCAGGCTGCGGTGGGCGATCACGTTGCCCGCGGTGGCGCGCCGGTCTCCCGCCATGAGGACGCCGTCGGCGTAGCGGAAAGCGAGCACCGTGGTCCCCTCGGGGGCCTCCAGCCCGGCGGCTTCGGCGGGCAGCGACCACCTGGGCTCCAGGTGCTGCGAGCGCAGCAGGGCGGCAAAACTGGCCGCAGGGACGACGGGGTCCCAGGGCAGCCCTCGGGCCGAGTCGCCGCTCACTGCCCGCCCTTCTGGACGTAGTTCTTCACGAACTCCTCGGCGTTCTCCTCGAGTACTGCATCGATCTCGTCGAGGAGGTCGTCGATCCGCTCGGCCAGTTCCCCGCTGCTGCCTCGCGCCGGGGCGGCCTCCTGGGGGGTGTCTTCAGCGGGAACCCCCCGGCGGGGTTGCTTGTGTTCCTGTTCGGGCATCGGCTCCTCCGAGGGATCGGACCAGGTCGGCGGCTGAGGCCGACCCATCGATGAGTTCGGCTACGGTCTCCCGGCCCCCGCGCAGCGGGTCCATCATAGGCACTCGAGTCAGGGCACCCTCCCCGAGGTCGAAGACGAGGGCGTCCCAGTTGGCCGCCGCCACGGCCTCGCCGAAGCGGGCCAGGCACCGCCCGCGAAAGTAGGCCCGGGTCCGCTCCGGAGGCTCGGAGGAGGCCCTCTGGACCTCCGCATCGGTGAAGAGCCGCCGCATGCGGCCCGCCTCCACCAGTCGGCGGTGTAGCCCGCGCTCCGGAGCCACATCGTGGTACTGGAGGTCGAGAAGCCGGAGCTTCGGATGCGACCAGGGGAGCCCGTCGCGTTGCCGGTACTCCTCGAGCAGGCGCAGTTTGGCCGTCCAATCCAGGTAGTCCGCGGTAGACCGCGGGTCCGTCTCCAGAGCGTCGAGGGTGCCGCCCCACAACTCCAGTACCTGCCGGTCCACGGCGTCCGCCGTTGCGCCCCCGAAGGACCGCTCCACCAGGTCCAGGTAGTGGCGCTGGACCTCCAGAGGGGTGACGCTCTTCCCGCCGGCGAGCCTGATGGTGCGGCGCAGTCCGGGATCGTGACTCACTCGCCACATCGCCCCGACCGGGTCTTCCAGCCGCACCGGCCTCCCCAGCGCCCCCATCTCCAAAGCACTGAGGAGCAGGGCGGTGCTCCCCAGCTTCAGGAATACCTGGGTCTCGGACAGGTTGGCGTCCCCAACGATGACGTGGAGGCGCCGGTAGGCGGAGGGATCGGCGTGCGGCTCGTCGCGGGTGTTGACGATGGGCCGCTTCAGGGTCGTCTCGAGGCCCACCTCCTCCTCGAAGAAGTCGGCGCGCTGGCTGATCTGGTAGGGGGCAGGCGGCCGGCCGTTCTCGCTGCCCACCTTGCCGGCACCGGTAAACACCTGGCGGGTCACCAGGAAGGGGATGAGGTGGGCCGCTATCTCGGCGAAGGGCACCGCCCGCGCCATCAGGTAGTTCTCGTGCGCCCCGTAGGAGTTGCCCTTCCCGTCGCTGTTGTTCTTGTAGATGAGGAGTTCCTCACCCGGGCCCAGTGAGGCACGGGCGGCGGCGGCCACCCGGGCCAAAACGGCTTCACCGGCCTTGTCGTAGAGGGCCCCCTCCAGAGGGTCGAAGCACTCCGGGGTGGAGTACTCCGGGTGGGCGTGATCCACATAGAAGCGGGCCCCGTTGGGCAGCACGGCATTGAGCATGCCGGTGTCGAGATCGCCTCCGATCGGGCCGAAGCCCCTGGCGTCCCGCCCCGGGGTCTCCTCGTCGTACGACCAGCGGACCCGGCGGGGCCCTACCGCCGCCGCCACCACCAGATTGCTCGCCGTCACCGGGCTGTAGCCCGGCCTTCCTCGAACTGCGATGCCGAACTCGGTTTCGGTCCCGAGAACCTTGTGGACCGCCTGGATCACAAGTACTGGCCCGTGCTGATGGTCTCGATGGAACGCTGCGGGGTGTCCCCCTCCACCAGGGTTCGGACGTAGACGATCCGCTCCCCCTTCTTGCCGGAGATGCGGGCCCAGTCGTCGGGGTTGGTGGTGTTGGGCAGGTCCTCGTGCTCGCGGAACTCCTGCCGCACCGCCTCGAGGAGGTCGGCCGCGCCCACGCCCCGCTCCCCGCCGGCGATCTCCCTCTTGATGGCCGCCTTCTTCGCCCGTCGCACCACGTTCTCGATCATGGCCCCCGAGGCGAAGTCACGGAAGTAGAGGACCTCCTTGTCGCCGCTGGCATAGGTCACCTCGAGGAAGCGGTTCTCCTCGGCGGTGCAGTACATGGCCTCCACGGTGCGCTCGATCATGCTCTTCACCAGGGAAGAGCGGTCTCCTCCGGCGGCGGCGAGGTCGGTCTCCGCCAAGGGGACCGCCCCCCGGAGGTAGATGCCGAAGATCTCATGCGCCGCGGTCACGTCGGGCCGTTCGATCTTGATCTTCACGTCGAGCCGGCCGGGGCGCAGGATGGCGGGGTCGATGAGGTCCTCCCGGTTGGAGGCCCCGATCACGATGACGTTCTTCAAGGCCTCTACCCCATCGAGCTCCGAGAGCAGCTGCGGCACGACGGTGGACTCGACGTCCGAGGAGACGCCGCTGCCCCTGGTGCGGAACAGGGAATCCATCTCGTCGAAGAACACGATGACGGGGAACCCTTCGTCGGACTTCTCCTTGGCTCGGGCGAAGATGAGGCGGATCTGCCGTTCGGTCTCCCCCACGTACTTGTTCAGCAGCTCGGGCCCCTTCACGTTCAGGAAGTAGGAGCGGGCGTCCTCCGACCCGGTCTTGGCCGCCACGGCACCCGCCAGGCTGTTCGCCACCGCCTTGGCGATCAGCGTCTTGCCGCATCCCGGCGGCCCGTAGAGCAGGACCCCCTTGGGGGCGCTCAGCCCGTAGTCCTCGAAGAGGTGCTTGTGCAGGTAGGGCAGCTCCACCGCATCGCGGATGGTCTCGATCTGCGAGATCAGGCCGCCGATCTGCTCGTAGGTGACCTCCGGGATCTCCTCGAGGACCAGTTCCTCGACCTCGGGCCGCACCAGGCGCTCCAGCACCAGGTCGTGGCGCACGTCCAGCCGCACCGCGTCGCCCACCCGCAGCGGAGCCTCCTTGAGGGGCCCGCCGAGCCGCACCACGCGTTCCTCGCCGCCACTGCCCACCACGATGAGGCGGCCCTCGCCGAGCACCTCCTTGATGGTCACCACCTCCCCCGCGCCGTCGAACGAGCGGAAGTCGACCACGCTCATGGCCTCGTTGAGCAACACCTCCTGGCCTCGCTCCAGCTCCTTGACTTCGATCGAGGGCTGCACCCCCACCCGCAACTTGCGCCCCCCGGTGAACACGTCCAGGGTGCCGTCGGCGTTCACCCGCTCGACGATGCCGAAGGCGTTGGGCGGAGCGGTCAGCTTCTCGACCTCGGTGCGCAGCAAGGCGAGCTGTTGGCGGGTCTCCTCGAGAGCGGCGGACAGTCGCTCGTTCTGCGACACCGCCTGGGCCAGACGGCCCTTGGCTTCGAGCAACCGCTCTTCGAGCATCCGCACGCGGCGCGGCGCATCCTGGAGGCGCCGGCGGAGGACGGCGATCTCCTCCTCCAGCATCCGCATGGTCTGCGCCGGATCGTCCCCGGGGCGGTCGTCTGCCACCACGCGCCTTTCCGCTCGGTGACGCGGAGTATACGGCCGGCGCCTGCTTCCCCCGCGCCGGAGGCCGGCCGGGGGCTGCTGCCGGTTCGGGAGTCGTCCCGCCGTCCGGTAGAATCACCTCCGCTCCCGAGTAGCAAAGGGAAAACGATGAAGGTCTGGATCGACCAGGATCTCTGCACCGGCGACGGCCTCTGCGAGGAGATCGCCCCCGACGTCTTCGTGATGCTGGACGACGGCCTGGCCTACGTACGCGAAGGCGACAAGGTCTTCGCGGCGGCCAACGGGAACCCCCAGGGTGAAGCCGGCAAGGCCGCGGTGCCCGCCGGTTCGGAGGACGCCACTCGCCAGGCGGCCGAGGAGTGCCCCGGCGAGTGCATCTTCATCGAGGAATAGGCCCTCCCCGGCGACTCCAGAGGGGCCCGGCCGCAGGCGGGGCCCCTCTCCTGTTGCTCACGATCCCTCAGGGAGGTGGATCACCGGTTCGGGCGTCTCGGCCCGCCGGGCCACAGTGATGAAGCCGGTGTGCCCCACCATCTGGGACGCCGGGCGCACCGAACGCCCCTCCACCACCCACTCGCGGAGCAGCACCTCGAAGGTGCCGGCGTCCAGGAAGCACCGGGAGCGCCGGAGTTCCTCGTGGAGGCGCTGCACCTGCGGCACGGTGGGTAGGTAGGCCGTCAGCACCCCACCGCCCTTCAGCCCGGCAGCCGCCGGCCCGACGACCTCCCACGGCTCGGGCAGGTCCAGGACGAGGCGGTCGGGCCGAACCTCCTCGACCGCCTCCTCTACACGCCCCAGCCGAAGGTCGAGGTTCGGCGGGATGTCACCCACGAAGCGGGCGATGGCGGCGCGGGCCCCGGCGGCGTGGTCGGGGCGGGCCTCCACGCTCACCACGCGTCCCGTAGGACCGACGGCGCGCCACAGGGCCAGGGTGAGCGCCCCGGAGCCCGTGCCCGCCTCGAGCACCACCATGCCGGCGCCGATGTCGCCCCAGTGCAGGATCGGGCCGATGTCCTTGGGGTAGACCACCTGGGCTCCCCGGCGCATCCGCAGGATGTAGTCGGCCAACCGGGGGCGCAGGGCCACCAGGCGGCCGTCTCCCGACGAGCGAAATGCCGTCCCCTCGTCGGCCCCGATGATGTCGGCATGGGGAAGGGTGCCCACGTGGTAGTGGAAGGTGCTGCCGGCTTCCAGGTCGATCAAGTGATGACGTCCTCGCCCGTCGACGAGCAGGCAGACCTCCCCGGCGCGGAAGGGGGCGCTCACCGGCCGGAGAGCAGCAGGGGAAGAGTGAACGAGAGGACCAGCATGATCGCCAGGATCACTCCCAGGATCTTCACCAGGCGCTCGCGATGGCGGAACACAGAACCACTCTAGGCCGCCTCCGGCATCTCCACCCGCTCCAGGAGGCCGAGCCGATTGGGCGAGCCGAGCGAGCGCCATCCGCCGAACCCCCGCCCGAAGGCGCCGCTGCTTCGGGCGGAACAGACCACACGGCAGGCGAAGCCCACCGCCCATCCGCCGGCCCCCTAAGATCCTCGCCGTGGACCTCATCCGCAGCGGGGCGCGTGCTCTGGCCGGCGGGGCCCGGCGGGGAAACCCGGGCGTCGCCGCCCTCGGCACGGCACTGCTCCTCGTGGGGTGGATGCGCCGCCGGCGGGGGCCGCGGCGCCGTCTCCTCTATGCGCGCACCCTGCGCCCCGGGGAGGCGCTGCGAATTCGCCTGGTCGGGGACGAAGGAAGTGCCGACCCCGGCGAGTGAGAACCGGGGTTCGGTCGCGACGGTTCAGGCCAGGCGGAAGACTTCCACCCGGGCGCTGCCCTTCTTCCCCTTGCGCTTGCCCAGCAGGAAGAAGAGGGCGAGGGCCACCACCACGGCGACGGCCAGCAGCACGGTTCCTCGCGCCGCGGTGGCCGTCTCGTCGATAGCCCCCTGGATCTCTCGGAGCTTGGCTTCGAGGTCGGCCTTCTCCACTTTCATCTGAACGCCCTCCAGCCCACCAGGCCTGCGGTGATGAACAGCCCGATCGAGGCGAGTATGTAGCCGAAGCCGCTCCAGATGTGGCCGTCGGGCAGCGCGTCGACGATCAGCCTCATCCCGGCCACCGCCAGGAAGAGGGCGGCCAGCGAAAGCAGCAAGGCCGCCGCCATGCCCAGGCCGGCGATCCGGCCCAGGGCCTTGGCCGGTTCCACCGTCCGCTGGCGCACATACTCCTTGGCCAGGGCGGCGAACTCGGTCGCCAGCCCGGGGAGTTCCTTCACTCTCGCCACTGCACTCCTCCCGGACCTAGCTGCCTCCCGGCGAGGCATCGCCCGCGCCGGGGACTCGTTGACCCTCGGAGAGTACCTCATGGGCGCCGGCGTGCCACCAGCCCCGGGCACCCTTCGCCGGGTCCGGGCGGGTATTCTCGCTCGCCATGGATACCGGCGGTCCCACCTCCTCCCCCGGAGCCGCCGCCCGCCGCAACGCTCGCTGGATCCTCGGAGGACAGTCGGCGTCGCTCTTCGGTGACTACGTGGCCCTCCTCGCGCTGCCCCTGTTCGTGGTCCACCTGACGGGGTCGGCCCTGCACCTCGGCCTCACCACCGCCCTCGAGACGCTGCCCACCCTCCTCTTCGGCTTCGCCGTGGGGGTGCTCCTGGACCGCGCCAACCTGAAACGCCTGCTGATCCTGGCCGACATCGGCCGGGCCGTAGCCTTCGTCGCCCTTGCTCTGGCCGCCGCCTGGGGGACGGCGGCGGTCTGGATGGTCTTCGCCGCCGCCTTCCTGACGGGCACTCTCACCGTGACCTTCGACTCGGGGTTCCAGGCCTGGATGCCGACGCTGGTCAACGAGCGCACTCTCGTCGGGGTGAACTCTCGCTTGCAGTTCGTGCGCACCCTGGCCTGGACGCTCGGTCCGCCGCTGGCCGGGTTCCTCGCCGCCAGCGGTGCCTTCCCGATCGCCTTCGGCCTCGATGCGGCCACCTTCGTCATCTCGGGCCTGTCGCTCCTCGTGCTGGTCGAGTTGCGGCCGCGTCCCGCCCCGGAGCGTGACCCGTGGCTGGCTTCCTTTCGCCGCGGCCTGGCCTGCCTCTGGCGCCTCCCCGCCCTGCGCGCCGCCACCGTGGCCGGCACCTTCGGCAACCTGGCCTTCGTGCCGATGGAGGCCCTGCTGGTGCTTTTCTGCGCCGACCGCCTCGGTATCACCGACGGCGCCCTGATCGGGTGGCTCTTCGGGGGGCACTCCCTGCTGGGAGCCCTCGGCGTGATCAGTGCCCCGGCGGCGACGCGCCGCCTGGGCCTGGGCCGGGCCTTCGTGGCCGGGCTGCTGGCGATGGGAGGCGGGTTCCTCGTCCTCACCCTCGCCGCTCCGGCGCTGGCGTCCCTGCCTCCGGTCTGGACGGTTGCCGTGGCGGTCCTGCCGGCAGGCCTGGCGGTGACCGGGGTGTCCTACGTGAATGTGGCTTTCACTACGCTGCGCCAGCAATTGCCGCCCCCCGCCTTGCGGGGCCGGGTCATCGCCGCCTCGCGCACTCTCTCCTGGGCGGGTCTCCCCGTCGGCGCCGCCCTGGGCGGGGCCGCGGCCGAGCAGTTCGGGGTCGGAGCCGTGTACCTGGGGTCGGCTGGGGTCATCGTGGCGCTGGCGCTGGCGCTGGTGGGCGGGAGCCTGTGGGCGGTGCGAGAGGAGGCGGCGCCCCCGGTTGTGGCCTAGTGGGGGCGGCCGAGGCTCTCAGCGGGGATCGACGGGAAGGCGGTGGAGAACCCGGTCGGTGACCATGCGGAGCTCGGTCCACGCCGTCACCCAGACCTCGGTATCTCCGGGCTCGGCGAGAGCCACCATCTCTGCCCAACAGTCCGTGGTGGCCCCCACCGGGAGGCGGCGGGATGCGCAGGCGACCGGCCCGTGCCGCTCCAGGTAGACGAAGACACCCCAGAGGTACTCGTCCCCGGAGTTGGTCACACGGAAGTGCCACCGGATCGAATCACCCGGAGCGAAGAAGGTCCGCGGAGGTCCGAGGCGCCCGACCTGCACCCCGGCCACGCCGAGGGAGACCCGGCCGCCGTCCACAGGAGGGCTGGTAGGCAGCCGGGACAGCACCGGGGGCGGCGGTGGGTTGGTGGTCGTGGGGGCCGGGGTCGTGGTGGTGGTCGTGGTCGCCGCGGCACCGGCGGTGGTGGTTGTGGCCATCGAAGTGACCGGAGTCGTCCCGGTGGACGCGGCGGCCGGGATCCCCGGCACGGCGGGATCGGGCTCCGGGCCGCGCCCTCCCGAGAACGCCAGCCGGGGAGCGACGACGGCCGCCAGAGCGATCAGCGCGGCTATCACCGCCGCGATGCGGAGGGTTCGGCCCGTGCGGTCGTCCTCTCCGTTGCCATGGCCCATGAGGGCTCCCCGAGTCGCCTGGCCACTACTCTACGATGTCGTCTGGGCTCTCGCTACGACGCACAGTGGTGCATGGGGATCATTGGGGTCGGCCTGGAGGGACTAGTCACCAGCGATGGCCGCCAGCACTAGCCGGGCCAGTGCGAGTTGGCCGAGTTCGTTGGGGTGCAGGGTGCCCGTCGCCTCCCAGGCGAGGGCCGGGCCCTGCAGTGTCACGGCTTGGGCGGCGGTGCGGTACCACGAGACCCCCGGGGCGGCGAGGGCGGCAGCGGCATCCGGGTGGGTGGGGTGCCGGTACCAGTTGACCGCCGCTCCCCAGACGGTGCCGAAGAAGCCGGCGCCCGCTCCCTCACCGCCAGGCACCGGATAGCGCGGCCGTGCCGCGCAGTAGCCGTGCCCCGCGCCGAAGGCCTCCACGGCTCCATCCACGAAGACCCAGCCGTGCCGGGCGGCAGCCTCCCGCAAGGATCGATTGAGGGGCAGCACGATCCGTTCCAGGGCTTGGGCCTGTTCTTCTCGGTCGATTTCGTGAAAGCCGAAGGGCGGGGTGACGTCCCCCAGGATCTCCCGGCAGAGGGGCTCGTGAGGCCCACCGGTGGGATCGGGATAGCCCAGCAGGTAGACCCGGCGGACCTCGAGTCGCTCTTGGAGAGCCGCCGCCAGCCGATCCAGGGCGTCCGGCAGTCCGTCCAGCCCGGGCAGCCGGGTGGCGGTGCCTTCCCGGGTGGGACGGCACCCCACCACCCGGGGGAAGGCCGGCCGCAGGGCAGACCCCCGGTTCCAGTCCCCGTCGAGGGTCGCCTGCCAGACGTTGTCCAGGTCGGTCCGGTAGCAGATCGGGTCGGCCCACGGGTCGGCATCCACCAGGCCGCGCGCCGCGCGGGCGAACCCGATGTCGTTCCCTCCCACCGACAGGAGCAGCAGGTCGATGGGCCGATCCCCCACCAGGGCGGCGATCTGGTCGATCTGGGAGGGCACATCGGTTCCCGCCTGGGGCAGCACCACACCGGAGTCGACCCGGGCGCCGGTGGACGCCACCGAGACGAAGGTCACCGAGGTGGAGGGATCCGCCTGCTCCAGCTCGAGGGCCACCAGTGCCGGCCAGCCTGCGGTGGAGCGGTGGGCGGCGGCGTGGGCCGCCGCCGCACCGGGATCCCCCGGGGCATCGGCCCACTGCGCAGGGGCGCCGGCAGGGCCGCGCCCCCGCTCGGGGTTCCCCTCACCGGAGGCGTACGAGTCGCCCATGGCTACCACGAGCAGGTCCTGCACGGTGATCTCACGCGCCGAGCGGGCCCGGGCGGTGCCCCACGGCAGCCGGGCCTCCACGTCGAGCGTCACCCGATAGACCCCCTCGGGCACCGCCAGCTCCAGGCGGGGGGCTGGCCCCCGTCGCCGGATCATCTGCTCCCCGGGCCTGCCGACCTCCCAGGCGTAAGAGATGATCGGGAGCGGTGCCCCGCCGCGCCTGGCGCGGCTGTCGCCGGCGTCGAGACGGAGCGTGAACCGGGGCTCGCTCGCCACCGTGTCGGCCTCGCCGTATCCCGGACGAGCGTACGAGGGGGAGTTCGGCAGGTCGATGAGGCCGTTGCCGTCGGCGTCGGCGCCGAAGCGCTCCGGAATGGAGGCCTCGAAACGGGCCTGCACCACCACGGCGCCCCCCGCCCCCGGCGGAGGATCCCCGGGAGCGGCGGCTGCGCCGAGCGCGCCGGCCCCGAGGGCCACTGCCAGGACGAGACACCGCCGCATGGTCCCCAGTATGGCCCGCGCCGGCCGACTGGGGAGAGCGGAGAGCGGTCCGGGTCTGCGGTGCATCCCGGCTCCGGTTCCCGGTAGGGTGGAGTCGATGCGCGCCGTTGTGAAGCCGGGCCCCGGCCCCGGCCTCGAGATGCGTGATGTGCCTGCGCCGCGGCCGGGGCGGGGCGAGGTTCTCCTCCAGGTGAAGGCGGCGTCGATCTGCGGCACCGACCTGCACATTCGTCACTGGGACCCCTGGGCCGCCGAACGGATCGTGCCGCCGCTCGTGGTCGGTCACGAGATGTGCGGCGTCGTGGTCGAGCACGGCGAGGGCGCCTCCGGACCTCCACCCGGAACGCTGGTCTCCGTCGAGTCGCACGTGGTCTGCGGCAGTTGCGTCCTCTGCCGCACCGGCAAGGGGCACCTCTGCCCGCAGACCAGGATCCTGGGCGTGCATCGCGACGGGGTCTTCGCCGAGTACGTGGCCGTGCCCGAGGCCAACTGCTGGTCCGACCCTCCCGGAATGCCCTACGCGATCGCCTCGCTGCAAGAGAACTTCGGCAATGCCGTCCACACCGCGTCGACGCCTGCGGTTGCCGGCCGGAAGGTGCTGGTCACCGGCTGCGGCCCGGTGGGCGTGATGGCCGTGGCCGCGGCCCGCGCTCTCGGCGCCCGGTCGGTCCTGGCCTCCGACGTGAGCGACTATCGCCTGGCCATGGCCGGCCGCATGGGAGCGGAGACCGTCTTCAACCCCTCCCGCGCCGACCTGATCTCCGGGGTCATGGCCGCCACCGACGGAGACGGCGTCGACGTCCTGCTGGAGATGTCGGGTTCGCCGGAAGCCGTCGATCAGGGCTTCCGCCTGCTGCGGCCCGGGGGCGAGGCCGCACTGCTCGGCCTCTTCTCGCGCCCCATCACCTTCGACTTCGACGACCGTGTCATCTTCAAGGGGGCCACCGTGCACGGCATCGTCGGCCGGCGACTGTGGGATACCTGGTACCAGATGAGAGCGATGCTCCGCTCCCGGTCGGTGGACCTGTCCCCCGTGGTGACCCATCGCTTCGCCCTCGATGACTTCGCCGCCGCCTTCGACCTCATGGCTTCGGGCTCCTGCGGCAAAGTGGTCATGTTCCCCGACCCGGCCGACGCCGACGGCCCCCTGACCCGTCCCCCGAGGTGACCATGTCCGATCGCACCGCCTGGCTGACCGAGGATCTGGAAGCGCTTCGCTCCCAGGGCCTCTATACCACCATCCGCCACATCGCCGGGCCCCAGGGCCCCTGGCTGATCGCCGACGGGCGCCGGGTGCTGAACTTCTGCTCGAACAACTACCTCGGCCTGGCCAACCACCCCCACCTGGTGACGGCGGCGCGGGCCGCCGTGGAGGAATACGGGGTCGGTCCCGGTGCGGTGCGCACCATCGCCGGCACCACGATCCTGCACGACCGGCTGGAGGAGCGCCTGGCGCGCTTCAAGGGAGTCCCCGCAACCGTCTCCCTGCAGTCGGGCTTCGCCGCCAACCTGGGCACCATCGCCGCCCTGGTGGGCGAGGGCGACGCGATCGTCTCCGACGAACTCAACCACGCCTCCATCGTGGACGGCGTGCGGCTCACCCGGGCGGCGCGTTCGGTCTACCGGCACGCCGACCCCGACGACCTCGAGCGGGCCGTCGAGGCGGCCCGGTCTGCCGGCGCCGGCCGCGTCCTGGTGATCACCGACGGAGTCTTCTCCATGGACGGGGACCTGGCGCCCCTCGATGCCGTCGTCGCGGTCGCCGAGCGCCACGAGGCCCTGGTCATGGTCGACGATGCCCACGGCGAAGGAGTGCTCGGCCGGGGCGGCCGGGGCATCGTGGACCACTTCGGGCTCCACGGCCGCGTGGACGTCGAGGTGGGGACGATGTCGAAGGCCTTCGGGGTGATGGGCGGGTACGTGGCCGGGTCGACTGCTCTGGTCGAGTGGCTGCGGCAGCGAGCCCGGCCCTTCCTCTTCTCTTCCGCGGTCACGGCAGCCGACGTGGCTGCCTGCCTGGCGGCGCTGGACCTGCTCGAGGCCTCCACCGAGTTGGTGGACCGCCTGTGGGACAACGCCCGTCGCTTCAAAGAGATGATGGCCGCGGCCGGGTTCGACCTCGGAACCAGCACCACCCCGATCACTCCGGTCATGCTGGGCGAGGCGTCGCTCGCTCAGGCGTTCTCCCGCCGCCTCTTCGACGGGGAGGCGGTGTTCGCTCAGGCCATCGGGTTCCCCACCGTGCCCCGGGGCAAGGCTCGCATCCGGGTGATGGTCTCCGCCGCCCACAGCCGGGACGATCTCGAGCGGGGGGCCGCCGCGTTTGCCCGGGTGGGGAAGGAACTGGGGGTGGTCGGCTGAGGGCGATCTACTCCATGACCCGCAAGGTGCCGGGAACATCCATGCGGCCCATCTTGCGCAGGGTGAGGAGGGGCGCGAGGGCCACCGCCGCCACCCCCATGGCGGTGATCACCGCCAGGGTCTGCGGGGTGAGCCGCAGGACCAGGCCGATGTCCGGGGCGGTGCGGGGGAAGACGCTGCTCACGAACCACCCCAGCAGGCCGTAGCCCGCCGCCAGGCCGATGCCGGTAGCCAGCAGCCCCAGCAACGCGCCCTCGGCCATAGCCAAGCGCAGGGCCCGGCGGCGCGTGACCCCGAAGGCGAACATGGTCGCCAGGTCGCGCGCCCTCTCATCCAGGTTCAGGCTGGCGGCGTTGAACGCTATGGCCAGGGCCAGCACGAAGACCGCGCCCTGCACCACCCGGAGCAGTCCGATGAATCGCCCGAGGAGGTCCCGAAAGGTGTCGGCGACCACGGTCGCCGGCTGCACCGAGGCGACCGACTCGAGGCGAAAGAGGTCCCGTTTCACATCGTCGACGGTGTGTCCGGTAGCCGGGGCGGCGTTGACCTGATTGACCATGCCGTTCAGTCCCATCCGGTCCGACTGCGATGCATCCATGTAGGCGAGGAAGCGATACGGGGCGGCGTGGATGCCCGCCACCCGGATGGTGGCCAGGACGAACTCGTAGGTGCCCTCGGCGCGCCGACGCGGGTGAACCAAGGTGACCGCGTCGCCGACGCCCACGCCGAGATCCCCCGCCGCCTTCCGAGCGATGATGACGCCGTCGCCTGCTGCGCTGCTACCGGCGGTGAGCTGAGGCACCCAGGGGGATCGGGCGAAGTCCGTCAGGCCGATCAGCACCTCGAACCCGCCGGCGGCGGTACCCAGGCGCCCGGGCACGGCCAGGGACGCTTGAGCCCCCGCCAGGGCCGGTGAGGCGAGGAGGGCAACCACCTCCGGGTCTTCGGCCTGGTAGGGGTGATCGAGGTCCACGATCACCCGATCGGCGTTCCCCGCCAGGATCTCCCGTTCGCCCACGTCCACGGTGTGGAAGAAGGAGTCGATCATCCCGAGCAGGGTGGTGAGTACCGCGATGGCCGAGGCGATGCCCAGAGCCGTAAGGACGGTGCGCCGCGGGGCGCGAGCGAGATTCCTCAGCGGGAGACGGCCGAAGGTGTTGGCCGGGCGTCGCGTCGGCCGCCACCACCTGATGCGCACCCGACGCGCCAGGTGGCCGGATCGGATGGCCTCGATGGGCCGCACCCGCACCGCCCGCCATACCGGATAGGCCACGGCGGCGAAGGGGGCGGCGAAGCCGGCGGCGGCCGCTCCGACGAAGGCGCCCGGCTGGAAGGAGGTCAGCCACACCGGCAGCGGGAAGAACCCCTCGAGCACCTGTTGCATGGCCACGGCGATGACCCAGCCCACCCCCACCCCGAGGGCCACCCCGAGGAGCGCGATCTGGGCCCCGACCAGCAGGGGCCGCACGGCGATGCGCCTCCGGCTCACCCCCAGGGCCATGGCGATGCCGATCTCGCGGCGCTGGGCTTCGACGAGGCGCGTGGTGAGGTTGAAGGCCGCGGCCACCGCCCCGACGAAGATCAGCATGGCGAAGATGCTGAACGTCTGCTGGTCGTTCTCGATGTCCTGGTAGATCATGGCGTAGGCCCGCTGCTCGTCCCGGGGTATCAGGGTGGCTCCCACGCCGGGGAGCCTTTCGGCCAGAGCCGCGGCGACCTCCCGCTCGGCCGTCTCCGGCTCGACCCCCGCCGCCAGGCGCACGACCAACCGGTTCACCTGCCCCGGAGCCCCGGCCAGCGCCTGCGCGGTCTCCAGAGAGGAGAAGAGCACGGCGAAGTTGGCCTGGAGCATGAAGCCGGACCCGTCCTCCGGCATGACGATGAAGTAGTCGGGCGAGGCGGCCGTGCCGGCGTAGTCCAGGCGGCGGTCGCCGGCCACGGACAGGGAGCCTGCCGGCGGGAGTCCGTAGTACTCGGCGAAGTTGCGTTCGAGGAGTACCACTTCTGCTCCCGAGTCTGCGGCGCCGAGCGGCCGACCCGACACCACCTCGAGGACGTCTATCTGCGGCCCGCCCCCTTTCAGCGGCAGGCCGATGACCACCCCGGGCACGAGGATCGTCTGGGTCGCGGTGCCGGCATCCACCTGGGTGGGCACCTTGAGGCGCTCCTCGGCGCCCGCCACGAGGCCCGGGGCCACTTCCTCGAGTGCCCCGACGAGGGCTCCCTCCGGCACGAAGGAGCCCTCACTCAACTCCACTTCGAGGTCCCGGAACTGGAGGAGGGCGAAGGAGGCGTCGGCGGAGGCCTTTCGCCAGCGGGCGGTGCTACCCAGGCCGGCGAAGGTCCCGGTGCCGAGGGCGATGACCAGGGCAATGGCGGCGACCTGGGCCCAGTGGGCCCGCATGTCCCGCCAAGACCAGCGCAGCCACAGCCTCATGCCGCTCACCAGTGGAGGTCGGCGGTACGCGCCCGACCGCCCGCCGGCGGGCCGTCGGAGACGATGCGGCCGCTGCTCAGTTCGACTACCCGGTCGGCGGCGCGGGAGATCTCCCGGTTGTGGGTGACCACCAGCACGGCGCGTCCTTCGGCGGCGCGGCTCTCCAGCAGCCCCAGGATCTGGACCCCGGTCTGGAAGTCCAGTTCGCCCGTGGGCTCGTCGGCCAGGAGCACCGGGTTGCCCGTGGCGAGAGCGCGGGCGATGGCCACCCGCTGCTGCTCGCCCCCCGACAGCTGGTGCGGGAAGCTGTCCTCGCGCCCGGCCAGGCCCACGCTCTCCAGCACCTCCCCTGCGTCCACTCCCCCGCGTCCGGCCACATCGATGCCGAACTGCACGTTCTCGGCCGCGGTCAGCCCCGGGAAGATGTTGAAGGACTGGAACACGAAGGACACCGTGCGCCGGCGGAACTCGAAGAGCTCCCGGCGCCCGGCGCGGGAGATGTCCACCCCGCCCACCCGGATTGACCCCTCGCTGGCGCTGTCGAGCGCCCCGATCAGGTTGAGCAGCGTGGTCTTGCCGCTGCCCGAGGGGCCCAGCACCACGATGAACTCACCCGCGGCCACGTGCAGGTCGACCCCCTCGAGGGCCCGCACGCGGGCGGCGCCCGCCCCGAAGCTCTTGCCCACCCCCGCCAGGTCGATCACGAGCGGCCTCCCGTCCGGGCCCGGCGGTCGGCGCGGAAGCGCTCGATCAGGGAGCTCATCTCGCGGTCGACCCAGGTGTAGAACTCGGCCACCTCCTCAAAGCGCGCCCGCGCCGCCGGACGGTCGCCGAACTCCTCGATCCCCCGCCCGGCCAGGTCGCGAACTTCGCCCATCACGGCCAGCCGGCGCCCCACCAGCAACTCCATGGTGCCCGGCCGCAGCCCGAAGAAGTAGCGGCGCTGGCCCGGCACGCGGATCCTCTCCAGGACGCCCTGCCGGGTGAGGAACTGCAGAGCCCCGTTCACCGCGCCCGACGACGCCTCCAGCCGGTTCTCGAGATCCTCGGCCGAGAGGTAGGGCTCCTCGGCCATGGCCAGGGTGGCCCAGACCCGCCCCGCCATGCGCGGCAGGGCCAGCAACTCGAAGACCATGCCCCAGTCCTCGGCGTAGTGCAGTTCCCGGACGAGTTGCTGCTGACGATCGGTGTATGTGCTCATCGCAAGTTCAGAATACTCTGAATGTTCCGGAAGTTCAAGGGGTTAGCTGTCCCTGGTGTGGCAGGCTCCCCGCGTCGCCTGCGCCCGGCGCGGCGATAGCATGCCCCCAGCCATGGACCAGCGCCCCACCCCACCCCCTCGCGAGTACACCGACGGCTCCACCGCCATCGTGCGCGGCGCCCTCGATGCCGGCTGCGACTTCTTCGCCGGATACCCCATCACCCCCGCCTCACCGATCCTGATGATGATGATGCGCGAGATGCCTCGCGTCGGCGGCATCGCCGTCCAGGGTGAAGACGAGATCGCCTCCATCGGCATGTGTCTCGGCGCGGTGCTGGCCGGCGCACGGGCGATGACCGCTACCAGCGGCCCCGGTCTCAGCCTGTACAGCGAGAACCTCGGCCTGGCCATCATGGGTGAGGTGCCCCTGGTAGTCGTCGACGTGCAGCGCCTGGGCCCGGCTACCGGCGGGGCCACCACCGTGGGTCAAGGAGACGTCCAGTTCGTGCGCTGGGGCACCTCCGGCGGCTATCCGATCATCGCCCTCGCCCCCTCTTCGGTTCCCGAGTGCTACCACCTCACGATGAAGGCCTTCGACCTGGCGGAGCGCTTCCGCTGCCCGGTGTTCCTGCTCACCGACAAGGAACTCAACATGACCATGGCCACCGTCGCGGTGGAGGACTACCGGCCGGCGGAGGTTCGCCCCCGGCCCGCACCCGCCGAGCCGGGACTCCCCTACCGCTACGCCCCGGCGGATGAGGTGCCGCCCCTGCGTCCTTACGGAGCCGGGGAGACGGTGCGCTTCACCGGGTCGACCCACGACGAGCGGGCCTTCATCACCAAGCATCCCCCCACGGTCGACGCCCTCAACCGCCACCTCGCCGCCAAGATCGAGGATCATCGCGATGAGATCGAGTTGGCTGCCGCCGACCCGCACCCGGCGGCCGACACGCTCATCGTCTCCTACGGGGTCACCGCCGGGGCGGTGCGGGAGGCGGTGCGCCGGTCCCGGGCCGCCGGCAAGCCGGTGTCGTCGCTGGTGCTGCACAGCCTGTGGCCGGTCCCCGAGCATGCTCTCCGGGCCGCGGCGGCCGGAGCCCGCCGGGTGCTGGTGCCGGAGTTGAACCTGGGCCAGTACCGCCTCGAGGTGGAGCGAACCCTGCCGCAAGTCGAGGTGGCGGGGCTCAACCGGATCGATGGCGAGATGATCACCCCCGAGCAGATCCTGGAGGCGGTGCGATGACCACGACCACCATCACCCCGCTGGCCTCCTACCGGAACGACCTCCCCTACCCCTTCTGCCCCGGATGCGGCCACTCGCCCATCCTGGATGCCTTGAACGCGGCCCTCGTCAAGCGGGGGTCCGATCCGGCCAACGTGGTCATCGTCAGCGACATCGGGTGCAGCGGCCTCAGCGATCAGTACTTCATCACCTCCGCCTTCCACGGCCTGCACGGCCGGAGCATCACCTACGCCACCGGCATCAAGCTCGCCCGGCCCGACCTGGACGTGGTGGTAGTGATGGGGGACGGGGGCACCGGCATCGGCGGGGCCCACCTGCTCAACGCCGCCCGGCGCAACATCGGGATCACCCTTCTGGTGTTCAACAACTTCAACTTCGGCATGACCGGTGGGCAGCACTCCACCACCACGCCTGCCGGCGCCTTCACCTCCACCACGGCTTCCGGCAACCTCGAGCGCCCCCTCGACATCTGCGCCACGGTGGCGGTGAACGGGGCCGGCTACGTGTGGCGGGGGACCTCCTTCGACGACGACCTGCCCGAGCGCATCGCCGAGGCGATGGATGCCGGCGGGTTCGCCCTGCTCGACATCTGGGAGCTGTGCACGGCCTACTTCGTGCGATCGAACAAGTACACCCGGCGTGCCTTCCAGTCCACCCTCGATGACCTGGGCTGGCCTTCGGGGATCATCCAGCGGCGCCCGGAACTGCCCGAGTACGCCACCGCCTATCGCGCCGCGCCGAAGCCGGCCCGATCGTCGGTGGGCATCGCTTCCATCCCCGTCACCCAGGGCTCGGCCCTCGACCGCCGCTACTCCCTCCTGGTGGCGGGGTCGGCCGGGGGCCGGGTGCGCTCCGGGGTACGCCTCACGGCTCAGGCGGCCATCCGATCCGGCCTCTACGCGGCGCAGGCCGACGACTACCCCATCACCGTGCGCAGCGGCCACAGCCTGTCGACCCTGGTGCTGTCACCCGAGCCGCTGGACTTCGCCGGGGTGACCGTCCCCGATGCCCTGGTCATCCTCAGCGAGGATGGGCTCGCCAAGTCGCGCGCCTTGCTCCCGCGCCTGGCCCCCGAGGCCACCGTCCTCGCTTTCCCCGAGGTGGCCGGGCTCGACACGCCGGCCCGGTTGCTCGTGCTCGACCCGGCTGCCGCCTCCAGCCGCCTGGCACGCGCCGACCACGGCCTGGCGGCCTGTGCCGCCGCTCTGCACGTCCTCGGCCTGTTCCCGACGGCGGCCCTGGTCGAG
>VGBK01000018.1 GCA_016870535.1 Actinomycetota bacterium
TGAGCCGGCCCGCGTCGAGCGGGTCAGCCCGCGCCGAGCAGCCCCAGGGCTTCGGAGGCGGCCCATCTCCGGTCGTCGTCCAGCGGGCCGGGCCGACCCGGAGCCCGCGCCCCGCAGCCTCCCTCGACCGCAGCCTGCAGGCAGAGGAGGAGGGCGCGCAACTGGGGAGGAGGCGGGAAGTACTCCTCTTCGGCGGCCACCGCCACTGCTTCCACGGTATTCGGAGCGAGGGCTTCCACCACCCGGCGCACCGCTCCCTCGGGAGCGGAGGCCCCGGCGGTGACCCCCACCACCTTCGCTCCCGCGAGCCAGGCCGGGTCGATGGCCCCCGGGCCGTCGATGCGTCTGGCCGCCACCCCCGAGGCCCGGGCGGCGCGCACCAGTGCCCGGGTGTTGGACGAGTTGGCGCTCCCCACCACCAGCACCAGGTCGGTGAGGCGCGCCAGCACACGCACCGCCTCCTGGCGGTTGGTGGTGGCGTAGCAGAGGTCGCTGCGGCGAGCCGTCCAGAGCCCCGGGAACCGCTCCCGGGCCGCCTGAAGCACCCCGTCCCACTCGTGGAGGCCCAGGGTGGTCTGAGCCAGGAGCGCCACCCGCTCCGGGTCGGACGGAGCGAACTGCCCGAGCCCGGCCTCGGGGTCGACCAGGGTCACCGCCTCCGGCGCCTCGGCCATCGTGCCTACCGCTTCATCGTGACCGGCGTGACCCACATAGAGGATGTCATAGCCGGCGCCGGCGGCTCGGCGCACCTCGTGGTGCACCTTGGTGACCAGAGGACAGACCGCGTCGACCACCACGGCGCCTCGCCGGCGGGTTACCTGCACCACTTCGGGCGCCGACCCGTGAGCCGAGAGCATGAGGGGAGCGCCGTACGGCACCGCTGCCGGGTCGTCCACGAAGATCACCCCGGCGGCTTCGAAGGCCGCCACCACCGCGGCGTTGTGCACGATCTGGTGGTAGCAGTAGACCGGCGGCGGGAAGACCCGGGTCATCCAGGTCAGCGCCTTGATGGCCATCTCCACCCCGGCGCAGAACCCGCGCGGCTCGGCCAGCAGTACCTTTTCGACCACGGGAGTCATGGTAGGGAGCGACTCGGCCAAGGCAGGCCCGCCCTATCCTGGGGCTGTGGCCTCGCTCCCTCCTCCCCGCCCGGGCGTGCCGACCCGCCCATGAGCCGCCTGCCCGTGGTGGCGGTGCTGGGGCGGCCCAACGTGGGCAAGTCCACCCTGGTCAACCGCATCCTCCGACGGCGCGCCGCCGTGGTGGAGGAGAAGCCCGGAGTGACCCGCGACCGCAAGGAGTTCGTCGCCGAGTGGGCGGGAAAGCACTTCATCCTGGTAGACACCGGGGGATGGGCGGTCAAGGGAGACGCCCTGGTGGCCGGCATCCGGCAGCAGGCGGAAGCCGCGCTGGCGGCGGCGGACCTGGTGGTCTTCGTCGCCGATGCCACCACCCCGTTCACCGACGACGACCTGGCGGTGGCCCGCCTGGTGCAGACCTCGGGCGTGCCCGCGGTGCTGGCGGCGAACAAGGCCGATGGGCCCGGAGTCGACCTGGAGGTGGGGCACCTGTGGGGACTCGGGCTGGGGGAGCCCCATCCCATCAGCGCCCTGCACGGCCGCGGGACGGGTGACCTGCTCGATGCCGTAGCCGCCCTCCTTCCCCAAGGGGAGGCCCCGCCGGAGCCGGGGGCACTGCCCACCCTCGCCATCCTGGGCCGTCCCAACGTGGGCAAATCCACCCTGCTGAACCGGCTGCTGGGGGAGGAGCGGGTGCTGGTGTCGCCGGAGCCAGGGACCACGCGAGACCCCATCGACGCCGTGATCGAGATGGCCGGTGAGCCTTTCCGCATCTGGGACACCGCCGGCATCCGCCGGGCAAGCCGGGTGACCGAGGCCACGGAGTTCTACGCGGTGGACCGGGCCCGCCGGGCCCTGGCGGAGGCCGACCTGGCCCTGCTGGTGGCCGATGCCACCGCGGGCATCACCCACCAGGAGCAGCGCTTGGCCGAGGAGATCGCCGCCGCCGGGGCCGGCCTCATCATCCTGCTGAACAAGTGGGACGCCGCCGACCCGGAAGCCAAGGAGATCGCCGAGGACGGCACGGGCGACCGGCTCGCCTTCGTCTCTTGGGCGCCGGTGCTGCGGGTGTCGGCCCTCAGCGGGGCGCGCCTCCACCGCTTGCCGGCCGCGGTGCGCGCCGTGCTGGACGCACGGGGCCGCCGGGTGCCCACCCCCGAACTCAACCGGCATCTCAGGGACTGGCAGGAGGCTCATCCGGCTCCCACCCGGAAGGGGAAGCGGCCGCGGGTGATGTACGCCGTGCAGGCCGGGGTCTCCCCTCCGACCTTCGTCCTCTTCGTGCGCGGCGGCACCCTGGGCCCCGACTACCTGCGGTTTCTGGAAGGCCGCCTGCGCCTGGCCTACGACTTCCTGG
The DNA here is from genome assembly GCA_016870535.1 of Actinomycetota bacterium. Classification (GTDB taxonomy): domain Bacteria; phylum Actinomycetota; class Acidimicrobiia; order Spongiisociales; family UBA11373; genus VGBK01. The sequence goes on from VGBK01000018.1 coordinate 2,437, forward strand.
GGACGCCGCTGCGCTTCTTTTCCCGGTCCCGGAGGTCACGCGAGGACTCTTCGGGCGAGTAGGCCCCGTCCACGCCGGGCAGTACACTGCGGCCGTCCCGGGCTGTGGCGCAGCTTGGTTAGCGCGCTTGACTGGGGGTCAAGAGGTCGCCGGTTCGAATCCGGCCAGCCCGACAAGCCGGACCCTTTCGCGCAGCGCGAAACCGCGATCGTCGCTCGGCGCCGCAGCCCGGTCGCTCATGTGCTCATCACCCAACTGGTCACGCCGGTCTCGACCGCGCGCAACTCAGGGCCGCACCTGCTGGTCTGCGGTCACCGGTGTTGGCGAAAGTCGCGTCGGGCGCCTCCACCGTCTGCCTCGCCGACGGCAGTCGCGGGCCGGTCTTGGCTAGCGCAGCCGAAGGGCATACGATCCTTCTCCGGCAAGCCGCGCAGGCTCGAACCGGCGTGAGCGCCGGCCGACCAGGGTGCCGGGCAGGTTGGCTCGGGCCGGCCACCAAGGGCCTGAAGCGGGGCTCACGGCAGGTGTGCTGGTTGGCGGGCCGAGGGTGGCCCCGGTGAGAGGAGACGGGTATGCGGCGCTTCTGGGTTCTGCTGCTGGTGGTGGGGGTGGTGGCCGCGTTGGGTCCGGCGGCGGTAGCGGACACCGACCCCCGGGTTCCGGGGAAGCATCAGTGGACCCGCCAGTTCGGCTCCAGCCCCGACGACGAAGGCCAGGGCGTGGCGGTTCATGCTTCCGGGGTGTACGTCACCGGCCGAACGCAGGGTGCGCTTCCCGGGTGGACCAATCAGGGCGGTTGGGATGTGCTGGTGCGCTCGTACGACCATGCAGGCCGGCATCGGTGGACCCGCCAGTTCGGCACCAGCGCCGAAGACTGGGGCTCGGGGGTGGCGGTGGATGCGTCCGGGGTGTATGTGGTCGGCCACACCGGCGGGGCTCTGCCCGGCCAGACCCACCGGGGCGGAACGGATGTGTTCTTGCGCGTGTACAACCATGCGGGTCAGTTGCAGCGCACCCACCAGTTCGGCACCAGCGAATCCGACTTCGCTTGGGCGGTGGCGGTGCATGCTTCCGGGGTGTACGTCGTGGGCCACACCAGCGGCACCTTGCCCGGCATGGCCAGCCAGGGCGGCGAAGATGCCTTCGTGCGCTCCTACACCCACGACGGAAAGCATCGGTGGACCCGCCAGTTCGGCACCAGCGAGACAGACAACGGCCACGGAGTGGCAGTTGACGCTTCCGGGGTGTACGTCGTAGGGTTCACCGGCGGGGCGCTGCTCGACCAGACCCACCGGGGGCTCTACGACGTATTCGTGCGCTCCTACACCCACGACGGCAAGCACCGCTGGACCCGCCAGTTCGGCACCAGCACCTACGACTTCGGCCGTGGGGTGGCGGTGAACGCTTCCGGGGTGTACGTCGCCGGCTACACCTACGGGGCCTTGCCCGGGCAGGCTCACCAGGGCGGTTGGGACGCGTTCGTGCGTTCCTACACCTCCGACGGGGCGCGCCGCTGGACCCGCCAGTCCGGCACCGGCGCCACCGACATAGCCCGTGGGGTGGCGGTCAACGCTTCCGGGGTGTACCTCACGGGCCAGACCAACGGGACCTTCCCCGGACACACCAACTACGGCGCAGAAGACGTGTTCGTGCGTTCCTACTCCCATTCCGGTCAGCACTTGTGGATCCGCCAGTTCGGCACCAGCGGCGTGGACGGCGGGGCGGGGATCGCCGCCGGTGCGGCCGCGGTGTTCGTCGCCGGCTATGTCGGTGGGGCGCTGCCCGGGCAGACCCACCAGGGCGAGTCCGACGTGTTCCTGCGCAAGTACGCCACCGAGTAGGCCCCAACCGCTTCGGAGACCGGCGGACGCCGGGGCGGCCCACTCCCGGCGCGAGCGAGCCGAGAACGGCTGCTAGGTTCGATGCGGCATGCGGCACCGAGACCCGACTGCGGTGGAACCCGCCTCCGGCCGCATCCCCGAGATCCCACCGGGCTCACCGTCCGGGGGAAGCGCCTAAGGCCAAGGAGTTGCCATGACCGCATACGGAGTCCTGGGCGCCGGTCGCCAGGGAACTGCGACCGCCTACGACCTGGCGGCACACGGAGGCGCCAAGCGAGTGGTTGTGGCAGACGGCCGCCGGGACGCAGCCCGGGCGGCCGCAGAACGAGTCAACGGCCTGCTCGGCCGGGAGATGGCCGAGTACGCCGAGGTTGACGCCTCCGACGATCGGGCCTTGGCCTCGTTCCTGGAACCCCTCGACGCCTTCGTCTGCGCCGTGCCCTATGCCTTCCTGCTGCCGGTGACCCGGGCCGCCATCTCGGCGGGCACCAGCATGGTGGACATGGGCGGCCACACCGACACCGTGATGGCCCAGTTGGCGATGCACCCCGAGGCGCTTCGGGCCGGCGTGGCAGTGGTGCCCGACTGCGGCATGGGCCCGGGCATGAACAACACTCTGGGCCTCTACGCCATGGAACTGCTGCAGGGCCGCGGGATGACCCCCCGCCGGGTGCACCTCTGGGACGGCGGCCTGCCGCAGGATCGCAGCGGGCCCTGGGGCTACCGGCTCTGCTTCAACCTGGAGGGCCTCACCAACGAGTACGACGGGCAAGCCCTCATCGTGCGCGGCGGCCGCTTGGCCCACATCGACACCCTGACCGAGTTGGAGGAGGTGGACTTCGAGGAACTGGGCACCCTGGAGGCCTTCGTGACCTCGGGAGGCACCTCCACCGTGCCGTTCGCCTTCGAGGGGGTGCTCGAGGCCTACGACAACAAGACCCTCCGCTACCCGGGACACGTCGCCGCCTTCAAGGCCTTCAAGGACCTGGGGCTGTTCGGCAGAGAGCCGATCCGTGTGGGGGAAGCCGAGGTGCGGCCCCGCGACTTCTACCACGCCCTCCTGGGGCCGCTGATCGAGACCCACGGGCTTCAGGACGTCTGCGTGCTGCGGGCACGCGCCGAGGGCGAGGGGACCGAAGGCCCGGCGGCGGTGGTGGTCGACATGATCGACCGCTACGACCCGGCCACCGGATTCGCCGCCATGGAGCGCCTCACCGGATGGCACGCGTCGATCATGGCGGCGCTCATCGCCGCCGGCGAAGTGCCGCCCGGAGTGCACTCCCTCGAGAAGGCGGTGGCCGCCTCCCGGTTCATGGAGGAGGTCGGCAAGCGGGGGTTCACCTGGACGGAGCGCTGGGAGAGGGGCTGAGCTCGCGCCCATCGGGGGCAGGCAGCGAGCTTCGTGGCCCGGGCGCGGCGCCCATGGCCGGCCGACTACCCTGCCGAGCCGTGCGACTCACCGTTGCCATGCTCGCCGACTCCGCCCAGGTGGTGAACGGAAAGCTGTACCTGCTGGGCGGCGCGTTCGACACCATCAACGCCCGGGCCTTTCCGGCGGCGGTGCGCAGCCTCGCCGTGGTCCTCGTCGCCGAGGTAGGCCCCGGCGACCGCAACCGCGACCTCCCCATCGCCATCCGCCTCTTCGATGAAGACGGCACCGCCCTCGGGGTGGAGTCAACCGGCATGATGCGCGTAGGCGCTCCTTCGTCGCTGCCCGCCGGGGCGTCGAGCCTGGTGCCGCTGGTCTCCTCCTTCGTCGGCGTCCATTTCCCTCGGCCCGGGGGCTACGTCTTCATCGTGCAGCACGAGGAGGAAGAGCTGGGACGCATTCCTTTCCGGGTGCGAGAGGCGGGATGAGCCGCCGCGTCCTCACCGTGCCCAACCTGGTCTCGGCGATACGCCTGGGCCTGGTCCCTCTGTTCCTGTGGCTCCTGTTCGGGAACGACAATCCCCTGGCCGCCGGACTGCTGCTGGGAGGCATCGGAGCCACCGACTGGGTCGACGGCTACCTGGCGCGCCGCCTGAACCAGGTCTCTGAGCTCGGCAAGATGCTCGACCCCATCGCCGACCGCCTCGCCATCACGGCCGCCGTGGTGGGCGGCTGGGTCGCCGGGGTGCTTCCCTGGCCTGTGGCCCTGGCGCTGGTGGTGCGCGAGTCGGTCATCGCGGTAGGAGCGGCCATCGCCGCCTGGCGGTGGCAAGCGCGCGTTGAGGTGCGCTACCTGGGGAAGGTGGCCACCTTCGGCCTGTATTCCGCCATCGGCTCGTTCTATGTGTACGCCGGTTTCCACCACGCCTTCTTCATCTGGTGGGCCTGGGCAGTGGTCGTCCCCGGCCTGATCCTCTACTACGCCGTGGGGGCGCAGTACTTCACCGATGTGCTGCGGGCGCGGCGCGAGGCGCAGTCGGTATCCTCATCCTGACACCGATCAGGAGGAGCGGGTGGACGTCCCCGAGGACTGCCGATACACGGACCAGCACGAGTGGGCCCGGCTCGAAGAAGCCGGGGTGCGCGTCGGGATCACCGACTACGCCCAGGAAGCCCTCAATGAGGTGGTTTTGGTCCACCTGCCCGAGCCGGGACGCCGCTGTCGGGCCGGAGATCTCGTCGCCGAGATCGACTCCACCAAGTCGGTGGCCGAGGTGTACAGCCCCGCGGACGGCGTCATCCTCGAAGTGAACGCGGTGCTCGGCGAACGGCCCGAGTTGGTCAATCAGGATCCCTACGGCGCCGGGTGGCTCATCCTGCTGCAGGCCGACGACCTCGCCGCGCTGGATGCGTTGCTCGACGCCGCCGCCTATCGGGCGCTGGTCGGCTAGCGGTCTCTAGCGCCCATAGAGGGTTGCCGGGCAGAGGACTACCATTCCCTCATGAAACGCGAGGACGACGCCACCCCTCGTGAGCCCGGGCAGTCCGCGGAGCCCGCGCCCGATGCCACCCTGACCTACGACCCGGTTGAGGAGGCTCGTCGGATCCGGGCGCGGGAGGCGGCCGCCGGCATCCCCGGCCTCGAGGGGGTTGCCCTGGCGGTCACTGCCGGCCCACTCCGCGGCGTCCACTGGCACCTGACCGAAGGGACCCACGAGGCCGGTCGGCATCCCGAGGCCACCGTCTTCCTCGACGACATCACCGTCTCCCGCCGTCACGCCGCCTTCCACGTCGAAGGGGGGAAGTTGCGCGTGCGCGACCTGGGATCGACCAACGGCACCTACGTGAACGGCGAAGTCGTCGACCAGTCCGACCTCAACCCGGGCGACGAGGTCATCATCGGCCGGTTTCACCTGGTGGTGGCGCGCGGCGCATGAGCGAGCGGCGTGCCCTGGCCATCGGAGAGGTGGTCGACCTCCTCCGCGAGGAGTTCCCCGACGTCACCATCTCCAAACTGCGCTTCCTGGAGTCCCAGGGCCTGATCCGGCCGGGGCGCAGTTCCTCCGGCTACCGGCACTTCCGCGCTCCCGACGTCGAGCGCATCCGCTACGTCCTGCGTCAGCAGCGCGATCACTTCCTGCCGCTCAAAGTCATCAAGGCCAAGCTGAGCGCCTGGGAGCAGGGGGAGGAACCCACGGTGTCCTCGCCCGCCGGGCCCCTCCCCGAGGTCTACTTCGCCTCGGGGGCCGCTCACATGTCGGCCGAAGAACTGGCGCGCTCCGCCGGCGTCCCTCTCGACCTCATCCACCGCCTGGTGGAGCACCGCGTCCTCGAGCGGCGCCGGGGAGCGGCCGGGGAAGGGGAGTTCGGTGAGGACGACGCCGCCGTCGCCCGGGCGGCGCAGCGCCTGGTGGCGCGCGGCCTCGAGGTGCGCCACGTCAAGTCGCTCTGCCTCGCCTCCCACCGGGAAGTCGACCTCCTCTCCCAATTGGCCGGCCCCCTGCTGCGCCACCGGACCCCCGCCGGGCGTCGGCAGGCCGCAGAACTCCTCGCCGACTGCGCCCACGCCGCCAGGGACCTGCAGGACTCCGTCGTCCGATCCCGCCTGCGCGGGCTCCTCGAGGGCTGAGCGTGCCGGGCCTGGCTGCGGTCGTGCTGATGCTGGGACTGCCCCTGGCTTCGCTCCAGCCCCTCGGCGTCTCCCTGCCGCCGCCGCCCATCGCCGCGTTCCCGGATCACGAGCCCCCGGTGCTCTCCTCTCGTGCCTGGGCCCTGTACTCCGTGGACGAGGGCGCCCTCCTCTGGGCGGGGAACGCCGATGAGGTGCGCGCCCTCGCCTCGGTGACCAAGGTGATGACCGCCCTGGTGGTCATCGAGAGCGGTGTGGCTCCGACCGAGGAGGTCGTCATCAGCGCCCGCGCCTCCGCCGAAGGCATCGGATACGTGGGCCAGCAGAAGGTGTACGAGGGGGAGGTTTGGCCGGTGGAGTGGCTGCTGGCCGATCTTCTGGTCTACTCGGACAACGGAGCCGCGGTGGCACTCGCCGAGCACACCGCCGGGTCGGTGGAGGACTTCGTGGCCCTCATGAACCAGCGAGCCGCCGAACTGGGGATGTCTGCCACCACGTTCAAGAACCCCAACGGCCTCGACGCCGAGGGGCATGTGTCCTCGGCACGGGACCTCATCCGCCTGGGGGCGGCCGCCATTCAGGAGCCGCGGCTCCTCCGCCTCACCCGCCTCAAGTTCGTGCGCTTCACTCCCGGGGGCAGGGTGATGGAGGTGCGCAACTCCAACCGCCTTCTGGGCACCTTCCCCGGCGTCATGGGACTGAAGACGGGGGACACCGCCAACGCCGGGGAGGTGCTCCTCACCTACGCCGCCCTGCCCCACGACGAGTTCATCGGCGTGGTCATGGGATCGCGGGATCACATGGCCGACACGCGCCTGCTCCTGGCGTATGCCACCCGGACCCTCGGGCCCAAGGACCACTTCTACTCGAGCGGGACCCACCTCGACGAACTTGCCGACTGGCCGGTCTGGCAGCGGGCGCGCCTGTCCGCCGCGGGGCCTCTCGACGACGGCCGAAGGCCGGGAGCTTCCCTGCCCCTGAGCCCCCGGCAGCGGGAAGCCGCCGCCGCTCTGCGGGACCTCCTGCCCGGCTTGCTCGGCGGCGAGGGGGCTTCGTGAACGCCGATCCGGTCACCGGCCCCGTGCTCGCCCAGGCGGTGCCGCCCGCGGTCATCGCAGCCCGCATCGACGAGATGGCTGCGGCCATCCGCACCGACTACGCCGGCAAGGAACCGGTGCTGCTCGGGGTCCTCATGGGAGCGGTGCCCTTCCTGGCCGACCTCAGCCGCCTGCTTCCGCCGCACCTGGAGATCGACTTCCTGAGCCTCACCCGATTCGGCAGCGAGGGCCGGGTGGGGATCGCCGTCGACAGCGCCGTCTCGATCGCCGGGCGCCACGTCCTGCTGGTGGAGGACATCGTGGACACCGGGCTCACCCTCTCCTACCTGCTCGGCCTGCTCGAGACCCGCGATCCGGCCTCTCTGGCCACCGCCACCCTGCTCGACAAGCGCACCCGGCGCATCGTCGATGTCCCCCTCCGCTATCGCGGCTTCGAAGTCGGAGACGAGTTCCTGTTGGGCTATGGGTTGGACTGGGAAGGGCGCTATCGGAACCTCCCCGGCCTCTGGGCGGTGCTCGACCTGGCGGGGTTTCGCGCCGATCCCGAGGCGGCCACCCGAGGCGTGATCGGCGGAGCCGGTGATAAGGTGGCCTCATGAGCGACGGCGTGCCCGTGGAGCTGGTGGGGGTGCGGATCGAACTCCCCAGCAATCAACCCATCGTCCTCCTGAAAGAGACGTCGGGGACGAGGTACCTGCCCATATGGATCGGGGCGGGGGAGGCCACCGCCATCGCCTTCGCCCTCGAGGGGGTGCAACCCCCCCGGCCGCTGACCCACGACCTCCTCAAGATCTCACTGGAAGCGCTGGAGGCCACGGTCACCCGGGTAGTGGTCACCGAGATGCGCGACGGCATCTATTACGCCGACCTGGTGCTGGCCCGGGATGACCGGGAGATCACCGTCTCTTCCCGCCCCTCCGATGCCATCGCCCTGGCCGCCCGAACCGATGCCCCCATCTTCGTCTCTCCCCAGGTGCTCGAGGAGTCCGGGGTGGAGATCCGCGACGAGGAGGAGGAAGACGAGGTGGCGCGCTTCCGCAACTTCCTCGACACGGTGACGCCGGAGGACTTCGAGTCCGTCTGACGCGGTGCCGGGACCTCGAGTTGTCCACATGGGTTGTTGACAACTGCCGGGCTGCGCCCTAGTTTCACGCCCGTAGTTCCAGGGATCGGAATTGCGCAGGTGTAAGCTCCCAGGGAGGTGAGCGACGCCGTGAGGAACGAAGAGGGCTATCGCGCCCCGCAGGTGTGCCACATAGTCGGCATCACCTACCGCCAACTCGACTACTGGGCGCGCACCGGTCTGCTGGCCCCCAGCATTCGAGCCGCCGCCGGCTCGGGTTCGCAGCGCCTGTACGCCTTCACCGACATCGTGCAACTGCGCGTCGTCAAGAGGCTTCTCGATGCCGGCATGAGCCTCAAGCGCATCCGCCAGGCCGTGCAGATCCTGTCCGACCAACTCCACAGCGACCGTCCGCTGGCCGATGTCACCTTGCTGTCCGACGGCGCCACCATCTACGCGGCTCACAGCCCCGACGAGGTGGTCGACGTCTTCCGGCGCGGCCAGGGGGTGTTCGGCATCGCCGTCGGCCCCGTGCAGGAGGAGCTGGAGGGCGAGTTGCACCGGCTCTTCCCCCCGACCCGGCCCCTCGAGACCGCCTTCTCGAGCGAAGCGTGACCCCACTCCCTCCCGTCGACGACTTCGCTTCGCCGGCCGATGCGGTCGAATTCGCCCACCGCAGCGAGGAGCAGTTCGCTCGACTCCTCGACTTCTACGGCATCGACTGGGAGTACGAACCGCGATCGTTCCCCATCGAGTTCGACCCCGAGGGGAATCCCGCGGGCTACTTCACCCCGGACTTCTACCTGCCCGACGAGGACCTGTTCATCGAGATCACCACGATGAACCAGAAGCTCGTCACCAAGAAGAACCGGAAAGTGCGCCGCCTGCGTGCCCTGCATCCGGAGGTCCGCTGCAAGATCTTCTACCAGCGGGACTACCTCCACCTCCTGGTCAAGTACGGGTTGGAGGCGCCCCAGGACGAGGGCGAGCCGGTGCTGCCCGCTCGGCTCCCCGGCCCCCCCCAGGTGGTCAACCTCAGCGGGGTCGAGGCGGGCTAGGACTCCGGTAGCAGCACCGTGGCTCCCGGTCCCCGGCGCTCCACCGCGGGAGCCCGTGGATCCCCATTAGGCTGCGTGCCGTGACGGCCTGCCCTCCGCCCCGGAGCAAGTCCCGGAGGTGGGTCCGTGCCCCCCGGCCGGGAAACCAACCCGGGGCAGGACCGGCCCGGCGCAGGCTGCGTCCGCTGGGGGAGGACTGAGTGGACTTCACCCCCCATACCCCTGCCGATGTCGAGCGCCTCCTGGCGTCCCTCGGCCTGGAAGACCCCGCCGACCTCTTCGCCCACCTCCCTCCCGGGGTCCGGCTGCAACGAGACCTCGATGTTCCCGCGCCCATGGCCGAAGCCACCCTCATGGACGCCCTCGCCTCGTTGGCGGCGCGCAACGCCGACCTCGTCTGCTTCGCCGGGGGCGGCATCTACGACCACCACCTGCCGCCGGTGGTACGCGCCCTGACGCTGCGGCCGGAGTTCGTCACCTCGTACACCCCCTATCAGAGTGAGGTCTCGCAGGGAGTCCTCCAGGCTCTCTTCGAATACCAGTCGATGGTCGCCGCCATCACCGGCCTGCCGGTTGCCAACGCCTCGCTGTACGACGGAGCCACCGCCGCCCTGGAGGCGGTCAACCTCGCCGTGGCCGCGACCCGTCGCCGGGCGCTGTGGGTGTCCCGCGGCCTTTCGCCCCGCACCCGGGAGGTGGTAGCCACCTTTGCCCGGGCGCGCGACTTCACCGTGGTCGAGCACCCCTTGGTCGACGGGCGCACCGTGTGGGAGCGGAGCGCCGAGCCCGCTCCGGCCCTGGTGCTGGTGGCCCAACCCAACTACCTCGGGTATATCGAAGACTACGCGGCCGCCCGCGCCGCCGCCGCCGATGCCGGGGCCCTCCTCGCCGCCGCGGTGGACCCCATGCTGCTCGGCGTGCTCCGCTCGCCCGGTTCCGCCGGGTGCGACCTCGCCCTCGGGGAAGGCCAGCCGCTGGGATCCCCCCCGGCTTTCGGCGGGCCCGGGCTGGGACTCTTCGCCGGGACGGCCGCTCTCCTGCACCGCATGCCCGGGCGCCTGGTGGGGCGCACCGTCGACGGGGAGGGGCGGGTGGCCTACACCCTCACGCTGCGCGCTCGGGAGCAGGACATCCGGCGGGAGAAGGCCTCGTCGAACATCTGCACCAACCAGAGCCTGAATGCGGTGGCCGCGGCGGTGCACCTCGCCTGGCTGGGCCCCGGCGGCCTCGCCGAAGTCGGCCGCCAGAGCGTCCAGAAGGCGCACTATCTTGCCGCGCGGCTCTGCCGCCTGCCCGGAGCCCGCCTCGCAGCCGCCGCACCCTTCGCCCGGGAGTTCTGCCTGCATCTGCCTGCCGACCCGGCCACCGTCGTCGCCGCCATGGCGGAGCGCGGCTACCTGGCCGGGATCCCCGTCCCCGACGACTACCCGGAAGTGCCGGGCGGTCTCCTGGTGGCGGTCACCGAGAGGCGGACCCGGGCGGAACTCGACGGCTACGTCGCCGCGCTCGAGGAGGTGTTGCGCCATGGCTGAGCCCGGCGGCCGCGCCGCCTCCTCGCCGCTGGTGGGAGGAGCCACCGAGCCCACCCTGGCGGCGCTGTCGGTGCCGGGGCGGAGGGCCTGGTCGATGCCGGAACTGGACGTTCCGCCGACACCGCTCGATCTCCCCGAGGCCAACGGGGAGGCGCCCCCGCTCCCCGAGGTGAGCGAGCGCGACCTGGTGGCCCACTTCACCCGCCTGGCGCAGCGCAACTTCGCCGTCGACCTGGGGGCCTACCCCCTCGGGTCCTGCACCATGAAGTACAACCCGAAGGTCTGCGACTGGGCGGCGGAACTGCCGGGCTTCCGCGATCTGCATCCCGCTACGCCGGCGGCGCAGTCGCAAGGCGCCCTGGCGGTGCTCTTCGAGGCCGAACGGGTGCTCTGCGAGATCACCGGCATGGCCCGCGCCACCTTCCAGCCGCCGGCCGGAGCCTCGGGCGAGTTGACCGGCCTGCTGATCATGCGTGCCTTCCACCGAGCGGAGGGCAACCCCCGCTCCAAGGTCATCATCCCCGACTCGGCCCACGGGACCAATCCGGCCTCGGTGAGCCTGGCGGGCTACCAGGCCGTGCCGGTACCGAGCAACCATCGGGGCATGGTGGACCTGGATTCTCTCCGCCGCCTCGTCGACGCCGACGTCGCCGGCCTGATGCTGACCAACCCCAACACCCTCGGCCTCTTCGAGGAGGAGATCGAGTCGATCGCCGCCGTGCTCCACGCCGCCGGGGCCCTCGTCTACTACGACGGGGCCAACCTGAACGCCGTCCTGGGCATCGCCCGCCCCGGCGACATGGGATTCGACATCGTCCACTCGAACCTCCACAAGACCTTTGCCACCCCGCACGGGGGTGGGGGCCCGGGGGCGGGCCCGGTGGCCGTGGTGGAGCACCTCGCGCCCTACCTCCCGGGCCCGCTGCCGGCGCGGCGGCCCGACGGCACCCTGGGCTGGGAGATGCCCCCGGCCTCCATCGGGCGGGTACACGGCAGCCACGGCAACTTCCTCGTGGTGGTGCGCGCCCTGACCTACATGCTGGCGCTGGGCGGGCCCGGCCTGCGCCGGGTGGCGGAGCGCTCCGTCCTCAATGCCCGCTACCTCCAGTCCCTCATCACCGCGGAGTACGACCCGGCCTTCCCGGCGCCCTGCATGCACGAGTTCGTGGCCTCCGCCGCCCGCCTGAAGCGCGAGACCGGCACCAGGGCCCTCGACGTAGCCAAGGCGCTGCTCGACCTGGGCTTCCACGCCCCCACCATGTACTTCCCCCTGATCGTGGAGGAGGCGCTCATGGTGGAGCCCACCGAGACGGAGTCGCCCGAGACTCTCGAGGCTCTTGCCGCGGCCCTGCTCGCAGTGGCGGGCCGGGCTCGCCAGGACCCGGGCACCGCCCACGACCACCCCCGCCGCACCCCGGTGAGCCGCCCCGACGAGGCCCGGGCGGCCAGGAAACCGGTACTGACCTGGTTCATGGAGGAGGCATGACCTCCGCCATGGGGGTGGATGTCGGGGGATCGGGCATCAAAGGCGCCGTGGTCGACCTGGCCACCGGGGAGTTGCTCACCGACCGCCTCAAGATCCCCACCCCGAGCCCCTCGACTCCCCGGGCGGTGGCCGCCGCGGTCGCCGACCTGGTGACGCGCGCCGACTGGCAAGGCCCGCTGGGCTGCACGGTGCCGGGGGTGGTGCAGGCCGGTGTGGTGCGGACCGCGGCCAACATCGCACCGGAGTGGGTGGGGGCCGACGGGGTGGGCCTGCTGTCGCAGGCCACCGGCCGGGCGGTGGCGCTGCTCAACGATGCCGACGCCGCCGGAATCGCCGAGATGCGCTTCGGGGTCGGCCGGGGCCGCGGGGGAGTGGTGATCCTGCTCACCTTCGGCACCGGGATCGGCAGCGCGGTCTTCGTGGATGGCCGCCTGGTGCCCAACACCGAACTGGGCCACCTGCAGATGTGGGGCGGCAGCGCCGAGCGCCGCGCCTCGGCCGGAGCGAAGACCGGGCGCTCGCTGAGTTGGAAGAAGTGGACCAGGCGGGTGGACGCGTACCTGAGGTACGTGGAGAACCTGCTGTGGCCCGACCTGCTGGTGGTGGGTGGGGGAGTCAGCCGCGACCACGCCAGGTGGCTTCCCCTGCTGCACACCCGAGCCCCCATCGTCCCCGCCGAGTTGCGCAACAACGCCGGGATCGTGGGCGCCGCGGTGGTGGCCGCCGACGCCGCCGCTCAGCCGGAGGGATAACCCGCCAGCACCCGCTCCCGCACCTCCCGGGCCACTTCGGGGGGGCAGAAGGCGGCCTCAACGGCTCGCAGGGTGACCGCCTTCAGGTCCTCCAAGCCGAAGCCCTGGTGCTCCACCACCTGGGCGAACTCGGCAGTCATCGACGTCCCACTCATGAGGCGGTTGTCGGGGTTGAGGGTGACGGCGAAGCCCGCCCGGTGCAGCAGACCCACCGGGTGCTCGGCCATGGCGGCGTACATGCCGGTGTGCAGGTTCGAGGAAGGACACACCTCCAGGGGGATGCCGGCGGCGTGCACCCGCGCCGCCACCGGGCCCATGCCGACCACCCCGCCGGCGCGCACGGTGAGATCCTCCGCCAGGCGCACACCGTGCCCCAGGCGCTCCGCCCCGCAGCCCAGGGCGTCGGCGATGCTGTCCACTCCGGCCCCCTCGCCGGCATGGAGGGTGAGCCGCAGGCCGGCGCCGGCGGCGGCGCGACAGGCCGCCCGGTGCCGCGATGCCGGGAACCCGGCCTCGGACCCGGCCAGGTCGAAGCCCACCACGCCCCTGCCGGCATAGCGCCCCGCCAGTTCGGCCACCGCGATGGCGTCATCCTGGTGGCGCAGCGCGCACACGATGACGAAGGCGGCGATCCCCGCCCGGCCGCGCCCCGAGGCGGTCCCCGCCAGCACGGCGTCCAGCACCCGCTCGGGGGTGAGACCGCCCCGCAGGTGGAGGGTGGGAGCGAAGCGGATCTCCGCGTAGACGGCCCCTTCGGCCGCCAGGTCGAGCACCGCTTCCTCGGCCACCCGGGCGAGGGCGTCGGCCGTCTGCATCACGGCGACCGTCTGCTCGAACGCCTCCAGGTAGCGCTCCAGTCCGGCCGAACGGCCCTGGAAGAACCAGCGGGCCAGCGAGGCGGCGTCCTCGGCGGGGAGACCCGGGTAGCCGTTCGCCTCCGCCAGCTCCAGGGCGGTGGCGGGCCTCAGGCCGCCGTCGAGATGGTCGTGGAGCACCACCTTGGGAAGGCGGCTCAGGAGTCCGGCGTCCATGGCGCGCAGGCTAGCGCGGCCCTGGAGAGGTCAGCTCGGAGCCAGCCACCAGCGGCGCTCCACCACCGGCTGCCCGAAGAGGTGGGTGTGCAGGATCTCGCCCGGGACGAACCCTTGGGCCTCCAGGTAGCCCTCCACCGGCTGGCACCCCAGCAGGACATCGGCGGTCACCGGAAGCCCCGGAGCCAGGCGCCGTGCCTCCGCGAGCAACGAGGCCGCCACCTTCTCGCGCCGCCGCTCGGGATCGGTGCCCAGCGCGCTGAGCCGGACTCGATCGTCTTCGACGCCGGCGTCGGCGAATCCCACCACCCGCTCCTGCTCCACGGCCACGAGCACCCCGCCCCGCAGGATCCGCCGCCGCACGGACCCGGGGGAGAAGTCCCGGCGCAGCATGGCGGCAATGGTGGCCGGATCCAGCAGCCCGGAATAGGCGTCCCAGTGGCCCGCGTCGGCCACGCTCCCGATGCCGGCCACATCGCCCTTCTCCGCCCGGCGTACCTCCATGCCCTCAACCTACACCCCCTGCCGCCGGGTGACGGCGTGCGCGCTCCCGGTGGCCGTCCTATACACTGTGAGAAGCAGCGGAGGTGAAGGGGTGCAGGTCTCCGACCGGGGCGACGCGGTCGGCGCCGATGGGCCGGCGCCGGCTTCCGACGCTGCCCGGCTACAGGCAGCGCTCGAGGCGCTAACCGCCCGCGACCAAGTTCTCGCGGCGCGGACCCGGCGCCTCGCCGCCCTCGAAGACACCGCCGCCCGCCTGGCCGTCACCGCGGCCCGCCTCCAGGCGGCCGAGGAGGAACTCGCCGCCCTGCGCCGCGAGCATCAGGCCGGCCTGGCGGAGCGGGATCTGCGCCTCGCCCAACTGGAGGCGCTGCTGGGCGCCTCGCCGCCGGCCGGGAAGTCCCCGCCCGGACCGCTGGAGGCCGCGCCTTCCTCCCTCCATGCCGACGCGACCGATGCCGTGCGCCGGCGCCTCGAGGCCGACCTGAAGGCGGAGCGGCAGCGCAACTTCCGCCTGCAGCAGCGGGGGAGCGGCGGCCCATCGCACGAGGCAGGCCGCCTCCAGGAGGCCCCGGACTCGACGCGGCCCGAGATCGCCGCGCCGGAACCGCGCCCGGCGGAGAGGACCGGCGGCGAATTGCCGCGAGCCGAGGAGACGATCCGCCACCAGCGTGCCGTCCTCGAAGAAAAGGAGCGCCTCATCGGCGTCCTGATCGAGCGCCTCCGCCGGCGGGGGGCGGTGCACGAAGGCCCCGACGACCTGAAGCAGATCGTCGGCATCGGCCCGGTCATCGAGGACCTCCTGCACGGCCTCGGCATCACCACCTTCGAGCAACTGGCCGCCCTCTCCGCCGCGGACGAGGAGCAGATCGGCGAGCTCCTCGGCAACTTCCGGGAGCGCATCGAGCGAGACCGCTGGGTGGAACAGGCTGCAGAACTCGCCCGTCGCCGGGTGCGGCTGAGTCCCGGGTTGAGTCTCGGCTAGGCGCTGCGCTCAGGAGTCCTCGCGGCCGGGCAACCGGGTGGCGGCGCGCTTGTGCAGTCCTTCCTTTGCTCGCTATCATGCATAGTGATGCAGGACATGCAGGCTTTTGATCGACAAGGGGCCTCCAGCATCCTACTGACCACGCAGGATGTGCAGCGCCTCATGAAAGTCGACCGCTCCACTGTCTACCGCATGGCCGAGGACGGCCGTCTCCCGGCGGTGAAGGTGGGACGCCAATGGCGGTTTCCCTCCGATCGCCTCCACGACTTCCTGAGTTGCCGGCCGGGAGCGGCGCTCCCCGAGGACTCCGCCGGACTGGCCGCCTCCCTCGGCCCCGGCGCCCTGCAAGCAGTGTCCGACTTCCTGGGCGAGGCCTTCGGGGCCATGGTGGTGTTGACCGATATCCAGGGGCAGCCCCTGACCGCACCCAGCAACCCCTGTGGCCTCTTCTCGGCAGTGCATCGCTACCCGGGGGCGGCCGATCGCTGTGTGGAGGGGTGGCAAGGCCTCGCCGCCGAGGTCGACCTCGAACCGCAGTGGCGGGTGACCCCCCTCGGCTTCCTGTGTGCCCGCAGCCTGATCCGCCGGGGTGAGCGCCTGGTCGGCATGGTGGTGGCGGGGGGGATCGCCCCGGAGCCGTGGCCGCCGTCACCGGCAGAGGCCGCCGCTCTGGCAGAGAACCTCGGGGTGCCCTCCGAAGCCGTGCAGGGGCATCTGTCCGAAGTGTTCCAACGCGATCCCCGGGAACGCGATCGGATCCTGCATCTGCTGCCCCGCAGCGCCGCCTTCCTCTCCCGCCTGGCCGCCGAGCACGGGCGCCTGGCGGGCCGTCTCGAAGCCATTGCGGCCCTGGTGGCCGATCCCCCCCAAAGGAGCGAAACGTGAAGCGACTGCTGGTCCTCGGTGCCGGAACCGCCGGCACGGTGGTGGTGAACAAACTCCGGCCGCGTCTCGACCCGGCCGAGTGGCAGATAACCATCGTGGACCAGGACGCCTGCCATCACTACCAACCGGGCTACCTGTTCATCCCCTTCGGCATCTACCGCCGTCGCGACGTCGAGCGGCCCCGCCGGGACTTCATCCCGGCCGGGGTGGAGATGGTGCTGGGCCGGATCGAGGAGATCGACCCCCAGGCCCAGCGAGTGACGGTGGCGGGCGGCCGCCACCTCGACTACGACTACCTGGTCATCGCTACCGGAACCCATCCCGATCCTTCGCAGACCCCGGGCTACGAGGGCGCGGCGGTGGGCGACGGCATCCACCAGTTCTACACCCTGGACGGCGCCGTGGCCCTCTACGAGCGGCTCAAGTCCTGGGAGGGGGGCCGCCTGGTGGTCAACATCATGGAGTTCCCCTTCAAGTGCCCGGTGGCCCCCCTCGAGTTCACCTTCCTGGCCGACTGGTGGTTCCGCGAGCGCAGCCGGCGCGACAAGGTGGAGATCGTCTTCGCCACCCCGATGAGCGAGGTGTTCACCAAGCCGGTCGCCGCCCGCCACCTCACCGGGGTCCTGGAGTCCAAGGAGATCGCGGTCGAGACCGACTTCTACGTCGAGCGCATCGACGCCGACGCCGGAGCACTGGTGGCCTACGACGGCCGGGAGCTGCCCTACGACCTGCTGGTCACCGTCCCGGTGAACCTGGGCGCGGAAGTGGTGGCCCGGGCCGGCCTGGGCGACGAACTGAACCACGTGCCGGTCGACAAGGGAACCTTCCTCTCGACGCAGCACGGGAACCTCTTCGCCGTCGGCGACGCCGCGGCGCTGCCCACCTCCAAGGCGGGTTCGGTGGCGCACTTCTCGGTGGAGGTCTTCGCCGAGAACTTCCCGCGCTACGTCGAAGGCCTCGAGATGCTGGAGCGCTTCGACGGGCACGCCAACTGCTTCATCGAGTCCGGGTTCGGCAAAGGACTGCTGATCGACTTCAACTACGACACCGAGCCGCTGCCGGGGAAGTACCCCCTGCCGGGCATCGGCCCCTTCTCCCTCCTCCAGGAGACCGTCACCAACCACTGGGGCAAGATGATGTTCCGCTGGGTGTACTGGAACCTCCTCCTCCGCGGCCGGGAGATCCCCCTGCCCGCCGAGATGAGCATGTACGGGAAGGAGCGCTGACCGCCATGGCCGCCGCCGTCGCCGAAGACCACCTGGCTGCCCTGGAGGCCAAGCTGGATGCGGTCTCGCAGCAACTCGACTTCGTGGCCGCCGCCCTGCGCGAGCAGGAACTGCGCCGGGGCATCTGGGATGAGCTGCGCCGCGACCTCGCCCCCGTCACCGCCGAGGCCCTGCAACTGGTCTCCCGGGAACTCGACGAGGTGCGCGGCTTCATCACCCCGGAGGACCTGTTCCGCCTGGTCAAGCGCCTGCTGCGCGACCTGCCCTACCTCGAGGCCTTGCTCGACCAGGTGGAGAGCCTCTCGGCCCTGGGAGCCGACCTCTCCCCGCTGGGACGCGACATCCTGGCCGCCGCCATGGTCCGTCTCGACGACCTGGAGCAGCGGGGCTACTTCGCCTTCCTGGGAGCGATGAAGGAACTGGCCGACCGGGTGGTCGCCGCGCTCACCCCGGACGACCTGCGGGCCATGGGGGAGAGCGTGGCGCCCGCCGTCCACGCCCTCAAGGACCTGGCCCATCCCGACGTGATGCGCCTGCTGGCCGGGGTGGCGGTGAGGCTGCGGGAGGCTCCTCCCGAAGACAAAGGCCTCATCCGGCTGCTCTGGCAGTTGCGCCGGCCCGGGGCCCGACGCGGCCTGAGTCGGGCCCTCGGCCTGCTCGAGGCGCTGGGTGACGCCGACCGCCCCGACCCCGTCAGTTGACCGACCGACAAGGAGAACGAACCCCAATGCCAACCGCCAACATCGCCGGCCGTGACATCGCCCTCAACGACGAGGGCTTCATGACCGAACCCACCCAGTGGACCGAGGAGATCGGGACCTTCCTGGCCCGCCAGATCGGCATCGACCCGCTCACCGAGGAGCACTGGAAGGTGATCCGCTTCCTGCGCAGCGACTTCGACGCGCAAGGCGAGACTGCCACCCTGCGCCGGGTCTCCACCGTCGCCGGCATCGGAACCAAGGACCTGTACACCCTCTTCCCCGGCAAGCCGGCGCGCAAGATGGCCTATGTGTCCGGCCTGCCCAAGCCCAAGGGCTGCGTGTAGGCGACCCGTCTAGCAAGGAGAGAGCGCGGCATGACCACCAGTGAGGGCTTCATCGCCCCCAAGTTCGACGACGACGCCGGCCGCAAGCTGGCCATCATCTGCTCCAAGGGCACCCTCGACATGGCCTACCCCGGCCTCATCATGGGGAATGGGGCGGTGCAGGAAGGCATCGAGACCCACCTCTTCTACACCTTCTGGGGCCTCGACATCATCCGCAAGAAGACCGTCGACAAGCTCAGCCTGACGCCGGTGGGGAACACCGCCATGCGCATCGGCAGCACCTCGCTGGCCATGCCGCAGTTGCTGAGCGCCCTGCCCGGCATGAGCAGCATGGCCTCCTGGATGATGCGGGGGAAGATCAAGGGCCTGAGCGTCCCGCCGGTGCGCGAGTTCCTCACGCAGATCGCCGACGCCGGAGGCCACCTGTGGGCCTGCCGGATGACCGTTGACATGATGAAGCTGACCAAGGACGACTTCGTCGACGAGGTCGAGGACATCATCAACGTGTCCGAGTTCCTGGATCTCAGCCGGGGCGCTCAGATCATCTTCGTCTGATCCCGCCGCCGTCCGTCGTGCCGCCGCCTGCGAGCGGCGGCACGGCCGCGTCAGGGCGCGATGAAGCCCCGCTTCGGCTCAGGGTCGGCCTGGCGCCGCAGCAGGTCGCGGGCGAGGTCGATGGGGTCACCCCCCTCCGGCAGCCGATGCGCCTGGGGTCGCTCCACCCAGGCGGCCAGGCGCGTCCCCTCGACCCGGTCGTGCTCGACGAGCAGGGCAGCCAGGGCGTCGGTCCACAGCCAGGCCACAGGAGCCTCCGCGAGGGGTAGGGGACAGCCTCAAGTTACCTCCGCCGTCAAGCGCCCCCGACCTGGGGAAACACACCGATGTGGGTCGCCTCAGCCGGCTTCGGGCGCGACGTCGCCGCTCCGCTGCCGCCGCGCCTCCCGCTGCCAGATCAGGTAGCAGACCACGCCGAGTACCACCTGGAAGAGGAAGGTTAGGGCCCGGAAGAGCAGCACCGCCGCCACGATCGGCGCCTCGACCTGCTCGCCGCGGCCGGCGGCGAGGACCAGGGCGGCGGTCAGTCCCACTTCCACCAGGCCGAGGCCGCCCGGCGTGATGGGCACCGCCGTCGCCAGGCGCACCACGGCGAAGGCCCCCAGCGCCTCCGGCCAGGAGATGACCTCGGGGCCGATGCCGACGTCCCGCAGGCAGGCCAGCAGCACCCAGAAGATGGAGAAGTGGCTGACCAGGGTGGCCAGGGTGAGCAGATGCCACCGGCGGCGCAGGAGCACCGCGCTGCCCTGCTGGAAGCGGGCGAACCCCTCGTCCCAGCCCGCGACCGGCCCTTTGCGCACCAGGCGACGCAGCCCCGACACCACCCGTCCGCCCACCCGGCCCACCGCCCGGGCGAAACGCTCGCTGGTGGAGACCACCACCAGCACCGCGATCGCTCCCGCCAGGAGGGCGAGGCCCACCGCGGCTCCCGAGAGGAGCAAGCGGCTGGCGTCGCCCCGCAGAGCCAGCAGGAGGGCGGCGATCGAGGGGAGGCCGAAGATCATCAGCGTGTTCCACCATCCGGAGAGCACCGCCGCCATGGCGATGGGCGCCGCCCGGTGCCCGAAGGAGGAGAGGACGGCATAGGTGACGCCGATCCCCACCACGCTCCCCGCAGGCACGGTGTTGGTGACCGCGGCGGCGATCTGGCCGGTCAGGAAGGCGTGATGGAGGCGCAGGCCGGGCAGGGCCGCCATCATCACGAACTGGTAGCCGAACAGGTTCCACACCCCGAGGGCAAGGAGCACGAGGGTTCCCAGGAAGGTGAGGCTCCGCACGGTGGCCCACACCTGGCCCAGGTCGGCCAGTCGGGGCAGCACCCCCACCAGCAGCGCCCACCCGATGGCCAGGGAGAGGAACGCCTGGAGCAGGCGCTTGGCCCGGCGCGGGCGCCCTGGCGGTGGGCCGTCGAAGGCGGGCATCGCCCGAACGCTACCGGCCGGAGCAGACGGATGACGGCTGCGGGGGAGTGGCATCATGGGGCCATGGGTGAGTCCCTGGCCCGCCGCCTCCTGGTGGCCGGGCCGCGCCTGGTCGACCCCAACTTCCTCAGGACGGTCGTCCTGATCTGCCGTCACGACGACGAAGGGGCGTTGGGCCTGGTCCTGAATCGTCCCAGCAGCATCCCGGTGGCCGAAGCCCTGCCCGGCTGGGTAGAGCCCCTGGCGCCGCCCCACGTGGTGTTCCTGGGCGGCCCGGTGCAGCCCGAAGTGGCGGTGGGCCTGGCCCGCCTCGTGCCCGGGCGGGCCGGGCGACCGGAGTCGGAGACGTGGACCCCCGTGGACGACCGCCTGGGCCTGATCAACCTGAGCGCCCCGCCGGCGGAGGAAGTGGGCGACCTGGAGGGCTTGCGGGTCTTCGCCGGCTACGCCGGATGGGCCGCCGGCCAACTGGACTTCGAGATGTCCTCGGGCGACTGGTGGGTGCTGCCCGCCGAGGAGGACGACGCTCTCACCGCCGCTCCCGGCGGCCTGTGGCGCCGAGTGCTGCGCCGCCAGGCGGGCCCGCTCTCGTTGTTCGCCGACTTCCCTCCCGACCCCTCGCTCAACTGAGCCGGGCCCGCCGCCAGCCCCTCAGTGGACGCAGAACTCGTTCCCCTCGGGGTCCTGCATCACCACCCAGTAGGTGCCCATCTCCTCTTTGGGGCCCACTACGGTGGCTCCCAGGCCCTCCAGGCGGGCCACACCGCGGGCGATGGCCTCCCGCCGCTCCTCGCCGACCGTCCCCCGCGGCGAGAAGCCGAGGTCGAGGTGCACCCGGTTCTTCACCACCTTGCCTTCGGGCACCTTCTGGAAGAAAACCCGGGGCCCGGCGCCCTCGGGGTCGATGACTGCGGCGTACCGGTCCCATTGATCCTCGGGCAGGTCGATGGAGCGCAGGAAGGCCGGCCAGTCGTCGAACCCGGGCGGGGGCGGCTCCTCCCGGTAGCCCAGGGCCTCCGCCCAGAAACCGGCCAGCAGCGCCGGGTCGTGGGCGTCGATGACGATCTGGATGCGAGCAGCCATGGGAAACCTCCCGAAGTGGAGGGCCACCCTAACCGGGGCGGCGGTCCGGTGGGCATCGGGAGGCCTGCCAAGCCGGCTCAGGGGGCGCGCTGATTCGGCGAGCGGAGCGAGCCCCATCCACCGGGCCCCCGCCCAAAGGTGCAGCTTCTTCAGACCGAACAGGTCAAACCCCCGAAGCCCGCTGCCCTACGCCGACCCCCTTAGGATGCTCCCATGCCCGACGCCCTGTTCCACCGCGATGGCGACCTCTTCCTACCTACCGAAGCCGCCCGCAGCCCGTGGTCGGAGCGAGCCCTGCACGGCGGCCCGCCCGGGGCCCTGATCGCCCGGGCCATCGAGGCGATGGAGGGGGACCGCTGGTGGGTGGTGCGCCTCACCATCGACATCATGGCGGAGATCCCCGTGGTGCCGCTGCGGGTGGAGACCGGCCTGGAGCGCTCGGGGCGGCGGGTGCAACTGGTTGAAGGCCGGGTGACCGACACCGGGGGAGCCACCCTGATGCGGGCTTTCGCCTGGCGGGTGCGCCGCACCGGCCCGCTGCCGCTGCCGCCCCCGGTTGACCCTCCGCCGCCGACGCCGCCGCTGCCCGACACGCTGCCTCCATACGAGTTGCGGTTCCGGAACTACGCCGACTTCTACGGCGACGGCGTCGAGAAGCGCCTGGTGGCCGGGGACGTGGCCCGACCCGGCCGAGCCACCGTCTGGTTCCGCCTACGAGTCCCGGTGCTGCCGGGGGAGACGCCCACCCCCCTGCAAACCCTGATGGCGGTGGTGGATTCGGCCAACGGCATCTCCTGGGCGCTGCCCTTCGAGGAGTGGCTGTTCCCCAACACCGACCTGGGGGTTTACTTGGCCCGGGAGCCGGAGGGGGAGTGGATCGCCCTCGACGCTGCCTCCTACCTGGATCCCGGCGGCCGGGGCATCTCGGACACCGCCCTCTTCGACACCAAAGGCTTCGTGGGCCGGGCGAACCAGGCGCTGTTCCTCGACCAGCGCTAGCGCCGTTCAGGCAGTAGGGGTTCGGGTCGGTTCTCCGACACCGTGAGAAGACGACCCTCCGGTGAGTCCGACCTCCTCGAGGGTCACGTTCATCCTGGGGGCGCCGACCCGGCGACCGCCCCGCGCGGTCCCCCCCTGCCGGCGTCACCCCCAGATCCCTACGATGCAATTGGCGGGTGCTGTGATCCAGAGAACGTAGTCGCCCCTCCCCATGGCTTGGGTAGATCTCCAACACACCAGAAGGCAGATCAGGAGAGCGGGCCAGGTCCTTCGGGCCCTTGATCCAAACGCGCCTCTTGAGGACCTTGACGAAACCCGTGTTCTGGACAACTGGCGAGCCGCGCACGCCGAGCCGCTCAACAGCGCTCAGATGGGGTTGCGATCCCGTCTTGACACGATTGGCCGACGAGGCGACGTCTCCCAGCGTCTCAAGCGCCGCCGCGCGATTCTGACGAAGCTCCGACGCGAACCGACCATGCAGCTGGACACGATGGAGGACATAGCGGGCTGTCGGGTGGTCCTCGAGGGCGGGCTCCAAGACGTCTACGAGTTGGCCCGCCAGTGGCGAAGGACGGCTCGAGGCCGTGTGCGCCGGGAGCGCGACTACATCGCAGATCCCCGCGCGACCGGATACCGAGCCCTTCACCTGGTTGTCCTCTACGGTTCCTTCAAGGTCGAGGTCCAGCTACGCACCCGAGCTCAGCATGCCTGGGCCGTCCTGGTCGAAAGGATCAGTGCGAGAACTGGCCTCGATCTGAAGAACGGAGCCGGACCAGCCTCCGTAGTCGATGGGCTCCGCGACCTGGCGAACCAGATTGCCGCTGTTGACAGCGCAGGGGTGATACTCGGCCCAGAGGTCTTCCGGCAGCTGGAACGTATACTTCTTGAGTGAGAGGAGGCCTTCTTGCCTGCCAGGCGACTCAGACACTTCCTACTGATCTTCGATCACAAGCGCGATCGCCTGCGCGACCCGCCCCTCCAGTTCGATGACCCAACGGAGGCCGTCGAGGCATACGCCCAGGCCGAACGAACGTACGACCAGGACGACGCGGTCGAGGTCGTCCTCATCGGCTCTGACTCGATTGCTACCGTCCAGAGGACCCACGCGAACTACTTCGCTGACCGTGCTTTCGAGCGCTGGGTCACCTCGGTCAGTTCGAGCACGGGTGCTGACGCTCCCACACCCGCATTGCAGTAGCAGGCCGCAACCTGGACAAACTGGCCTACCCGTACCCCACAGACCGCCCACTCGCTACGATGGCCACGTGGCTGGCAAGAGGTATCGATCCGCGAAGACAGGCCGCTTCGTCAAGAAGTCCACTGCAGCGCGCCATCCGGCGACAACTGTCGCCGAGACCCTGAAGAAGCGCTCGCGCCGCAAGTAGATCCGCTGTGTCCGGCTCCGTCTCTCGCCGGCGCCTCTCCATCAGCCAATCCCGTCCTCGCGGGCCACTTGCCCCTGCCACTCGCGAAGCCTCCACCCAGGGTCGGTCAGATCGAACGAGGGTCCTCCGCCACTGACCGATCGAAGCCGGGCCGCGTGTTCGGGTCTGCGTACCGCTCGCTCGGCCGGCGTCTGCATGTGGCTGTCAACCGCCGCCGATCGCAAGCTGATCCGGGATGGTCCGCAAGGCCCTGCCGCCGGGGAGCGGTCGTGGCACCGGTCCCACCGCTAGACCGTGATGACCACGTTCCCGGTCTTCTGGCCCGTCTCGACGTAGCGGTAGGCGTCGACGATCTCATCGAGGGGGTACACACGATCGATGACCGGCGTGAACTCACCAGACTCGATGAGCCCCTTCAGGCAGCGCACGGCTTCAGGGTCACGGCGGGGGGTCGCAAACACCTGCTTGCGGCCTCGGAAGAGGGGTGTGATCAACGAGAAGAGAAGGCCGTGCCACATGAAGCCGAGGTCGCTCGATATGTAGATGCCGCCCGGCTTCAGCAGCCGGACACAGCGCCGGAACGAGCTCTTGCCGACCGCATCCAGCACCAGGTCGTAGCGCTGGCTGTCCTTGGTGAAGTCCTCGGTCTGGTAGTCGACAACCCGGTCGGCGCCCAGGCTCTCGACCAGGTCTACGTGGTCCGTGCCGCACACCGCGGTGACGCTGAGCCCAAGGCTCTTGCCGATCTGCACCGCCGACGAACCGATCGCCCCGGTGGCGCCGTAGACGAGGACCTGTTGACCGGGCTTCGCGCCGGCTCGTCGGAACAGGCCGAGCGCGTAGTGGGATCCCTCGGTGCTGGGAGCGGCCTCAACGTAGCTGCGATCCTCAGGGATTCGTGCAATGAGCCGGTTGGCGGCCACCGTCATGTACTCGGCGTGGGCGCCGAATGTCCCCTCGCAATAGCCGCACACCCGATCGCCCGCCTGAAACCCGGTGACGCCGTCGCCGACAGCTTCGACGACGCCGGCGAACTCGGTACCCAGGATGCTGGCTCTGGGCCGCCACAGCCCGCTGAAGAGGCGAATGATCCACGGCTTGGCGCCCCGGTAGCCGCAGTCCGTGCGGTTCACCGTAGTGGCGTGGACCTTGATGAGAAGACTGCCCTGGCCGGCAGCCGGCTTGTCGACCTCCTCGATCCGCACCACTCCGGGCGGTCCATACCTGGCAGCGACTGCAGCCCTCATGCTCGAGGTCCTCGAACTCACTTCCTGCCGTCGTCGGCTTCTGCGTCGCCAACGGTAATCGCCAAAGCCCAAGGACGCGGCCAAGGCCTTGATCCTCCGGCCACATCGGAGTCAAACACGGAGGACCCTTACCCACGAGGCTCCGACCACTCCCTCAGCCGCCACCCCGGGTCGCTCAGATCGACCGAGTGTTCCCGGACGCCGTAGAACCTCGTCGCTCACACCTCAGAGCCGCCTCGTGAGCGTGGCGATCAGCGCAGAACGACTACCACGGCGAGGGCGAGCACGATGAGGTTCCCGGCAACGGTCGCTCCTACCCGGAATCCTGCAGGGAGGCGGCGGCGGGCGGTGGCTCCGATCGCGGCCAGGAGGGTCTGCCAGGAGAGCGAGGCACCGAAAGCGCTCGCCACGAACACGACCGCCTGCAGTGGGCGCAGCGTATCGGCGATGCCCAGGCCCA
The DNA here is from genome assembly GCA_016870535.1 of Actinomycetota bacterium. Taxonomy (GTDB): domain Bacteria; phylum Actinomycetota; class Acidimicrobiia; order Spongiisociales; family UBA11373; genus VGBK01. The sequence goes on from VGBK01000018.1 coordinate 28,048, forward strand.
CGACGAACACCGTGAAGTAGACGACGGTGAGCGGGTTGATGATCGTGAGCCCGAGGAACTTCCCGTAGGTGCGGACGAGTTCGGCGCGGTTGGGTGCGGCAGGCTCACCGTCCGGGATCG
>VGBK01000019.1 GCA_016870535.1 Actinomycetota bacterium
GGCCCAGGATGAGGTCGTTGCCTCCCCGGCCGGCGATGACGTCGTCGCCCGGTGTGCCGACGAGCACGTCGGGGCCGGCGGTGCCCACGATGGTGGCCGGCCGCCCCCGGCAGAGCAGCGGCGGCCAGGTGGCGGTGGTGGCTTCCAGGCCTTCGGTGCCGAGCATGGTGACGTTCGCCAGGGTGCGCTGCCGGGAGGCGGTCATCAAGTGCCGGTCGCCTTCACCAGCGGCCAGGGCCCAGTCGATGGGCAGCACCCGGTAGCTGCCCATCTCCACCCAGGTGGCGGTGTACTGCACCCGGGTGGTGGCGAAGGTGCCGTCGGGCTGCTCGGTGACGGTGAGGTAGACCATGAGGCCGTCCTCGGTGGACCAGTAACTCGGCCCCCAGATCTGGTTCTGGTTCGACAGGTGGTTGCCCATCCCGTAGACCACGACCTTGCCGTTCACCCACCCGATCGGCTGCACCACGTGGGCGTGGCTTCCCAGGATGAGGTCGATGTCGGGGGAGGCCATCAGGTCGGCGGCCAGCGCCGCCTGCTGGGCTGTGGGCGGGTGGTGGTTCTCCTCACCCCAATGGATGCTGAGGATCACGAACTCGGCCCCGTGCTCGCGCGCCCAGCGGGCGTCGGCGAGGATGGCCTCGCGGTCGATGACGTTCACCGAGTACCGGTGGGGCCGGGGAAGGCCGTTCAGCGAGTAGGTGTAGTCGAGGTGCCCGACGGTGACTCCCTTGACCCGATACAGCCCGGGGAGGCGCTCCTCTTCGCTGCGGGCGGTTCCCTGGTGGGCGATGCCGCGGGCCTCGAGCTGTTCGATGGTCTGGATCAGCCCCGACTCGCCCCCGTCCATGGCGTGGTTGCTCGCCAGGGAGCAGGCGTCGTAGCCGACGGCGGCTATGGCGTCGGCGATCTGGTAAGGGGCGACGAAGAGGGGGTAGTAGGACAAGCCGGTGTTGGTGGCCGACAGGGTGCCTTCCAGATGGCAGATGGCCAGGTCGGCCTCGGCGATCCAGGGCTCGGTGGGGGCCAGCATGGGGTAGAAGTCGTAGCCGTCGCCTCCGGCGTAGACGGCGGCCTGCTGGGCGACCATCCGGTGGATGAGGATGTCGCCGGCGGCGGCGATGGTGAAGGTGCGCGGCGAATCCTCGGCTGCGGCGGCGGGGCCCGCCAGGGCGAGAAGCAACACGACCGCTCCCAAGCGGCGCAGTGCGGGCATGCCGTCCTTCCAGGTAGAGCGCCTTCAGGGTACCCGGGAGCCGCCCGACCGGGCTACTGCCGGCCTGCACCGGCCGAGGCGATGCTCCCCAACAGAGAAGCCGATGCCGGCCGACCGGCTTACCATTCGCCGGCATCAGCCGCCTGGGGCGGCAAACCGGCCCCAAAGGGATCTCCTATGGCCCTGGAAACGATCGGCGGGCTCTTCGGCGAGCGCTTCGGGGGCGACGCCCCCGTGCTCGCCCTCCACGGCTGGGGGCGGGACCGGCGCGACTGGGCCCCGGTGCTGAGCGCCACGGGCGGCTGGGCGGTGGACCTCCCCGGGTTCGGTGCCTCACCGCCGCCGCCCCGGGCGATGGGGGCCGCCGGCTACGCCACGCTGGTGGAGCCGGTGCTGGCCGCCCTCGGGGGCCCGGTCGTGCTGGCGGGCCACTCCTTCGGGGGGCGGGTGGCGGTGCACCTGGCGGTGCGGCAGCCCGACCGGGTGCGTGGCCTGGTGCTGGCCGGGGTGCCGCTGGTGCGCCTGCCCGGGGCGCGGCCCCGGGTCTCCGTCCGATTCCGGGCGGTCCGGGTGGCCCGGCGGCTCCGCCTGGTGTCGGCGGAGGCGCTCGACCGGGCCCGCCGCCGCTACGGCTCGGCCGACTATCGAGCGGCGGAAGGCGTCATGCGCCAGGTGCTGGTGCGGGTGGTAACGGAGTCCTACGAGCAAGAGTTGGGCGCCCTGGCCTGCCCGGTGCATCTGGTCTGGGGGGAGGCCGATGGGGTTGTGCCGCCTCCGGTCGCTACCCGCGCCCTGACCCTCATCCCCGCGGGACGGCTCACCCTCCTCCCGGGGGTGGGCCACGACGTCCCGGCCGAGGCGCCGGGGGCGCTGGCCGGGGCCATCGCCGCCTGGCTCGACCCGTCTCCCGGGGAGCTCCGATGAGGGTGGCCGCTCCGTGGGTGCTGCTGGCGGCAGGAGCGGTGACGACTCTCCGCTGGCTGCGTGTGGGGCAACGGGAGCACTACATCCCCTGGTCGGTGAGCCGCTTCGCCGTTCGCTGGCTGGGATCCACGCCCCTGAATCTGCTGCTGGGCGCCGCCATCGGGGCGGCGGCGGTGGCGGCGGTGTGGTGGCCCTACGCCTCGCCGGCAGCGGCGGCGGGCCTGGTGGTCTGGCCCATCGGCCTGGGCCTCCGGGGGCGAACCGCCCGGCTGGCCTGGACGCCGCGGCTGCGGCGTCTCGGAGCGATGGTCGTTCTGGTCATGGCCGCAGTCGCCGTCGTGGGTTTCGTCCTCGGGCGTCTCACCGTCGGAGCGGTGGCGGCCGCTCTGCTGGCCCCGACGGCGGTCGATCTCGGGCTGGCGGCCACCGCGCCGCTGGAGCGGCGGCTGAGCCGGGAGTTCGTGAACCGGGCGGCGCGGCGCTTGCAGGCGGCCGCCCCGCGCGTGGTGGCCATCACGGGGTCGTTCGGCAAGACCAGCACCAAGGAGTACGCCCGGCACCTGGTGCAGGGCAGCCTCCACGCCTTCGCCTCCCCGGCTTCGTTCAACAACCGGCTGGGCCTGGCCCGGGCCATCAACGAGGGCCTGGATCCCGGAGTGCAGGTGCTCATCGCCGAGATGGGGACCTACGGGCCGGGCGAGATCGCCGACCTGTGCCGCTGGATACCTCCCGAGGTGGCGGTGATGACTGCGGTGGGCCCGGTGCATCTGGAGCGCTTTGGATCGCTGGAGGCCATCGCCCGGGCCAAGGCCGAGATCCTCTCCGGCGCGCGCGTGGTGGTGGCGAACTGGGACGACCCGCTGGTGCGCCGCGAGGTGGAAGGGCGGCCCGGGCTGCAGGTGGTGCGCTGCTCGGCGGTCTCGGCAGACGCCGAGGTGAGCGTGCTGGCGGAGGGCTCGGAACTGGTGGTGCGGGTGGCGGGGGAGGAGGCGGGCCGGCTTCTCGCCGGCGGTGCATTCCCCATGAACGTGGCCTGTGCCGCCGGGATCGCCCATGCCCTGGGGGTGCCGCCTGCCCGTCTGGGCGAGCGCCTGGGCGGGCTGCCGCGGCCGCAGCATCGCGGGGCGGAGGGGCGCAGCGACACCGGGGTGCTGATCATCGACGACACCTACAACTCCAACCCGAGCGGGGCGCGGGCCGCGGTGTTGCGCCTGGTTTCGGCGATGGCGGGCCGCACGGTGGTGGTGACCCCGGGCATGGTCGAACTGGGCCGCCGGCAGCGGGCGGAGAACGAGGCCCTGGCCGCCTTCATCGCCTCGCAGGTCTCCGACCTCATCGTGGTGGGCCGCACCAACCGGCGCGCCCTGCTCGCCGGGGCGCGCGGCGGCCAGGCCCGAGTGAGGCTGGTGGCGCACCGGCCCGAGGCGGTGGCCTGGGTGGCGGCCAACCTGGGGGAGGGCGACGGCGTCCTCTACGAGAACGACCTCCCCGACCACTACCCGTGAGCCGGCGGGGGGATCTCCGCGGCCTGCCGTAACATCCCCGGCTATGACCATCCCCAGGAACCTTCGGCCGGCGGTGCTGTTCGGAGGCCCTTCCCCCGAGCACGACATCAGCATCCTCACCGGGCTCCAGGCCACCCGATCGCTGACGGAGGCGGTCGACGAGGTGACCGCCCTGTACTGGTCGAAGGCGGGGGAGTTCTACGGGGTAGACCCGCGCCTCGAGGCGATCGCCTTCGCCGAGGGGGTGCCGCGCGGGGCGGCTCCGCTGGACCTGGCGGCAGGGCCCGACGGCGGGTTCCTCCGCAAGCGCAAGCCGCTGGCCCTCGACGTGGTGGTGAATTGCTGCCACGGCGGGCCCGGAGAGGACGGGACGATCCAGGCGGCCTTCGACCTGGCGGGGCTGGCCTACACCGGGCCCAGCCTGGTGGGGGCCTACCTGGGCATGGACAAGCTGGCTTTCACCGCGCTGGCCGCCCAGGCGGGGCTCCCCACGCTGCCCCGGGTGGCGGTGACGCCGGAGACCGACTCCTTCCCGTTCGGTGGCCCGTATGTGGTCAAGCCCCGGTTCGGCGGATCCTCGCTGGGGATCGAGGTAGTCGAAGACGCCGCCACCGCCCGGGCGCTGGCCGCCGCCAACCCCCTGCTGCGTGATGGGGCCGTGGCCGAGCCCTTCCTGGCGGAAGGGCGCGACCTCAACGTGGCGGTGCGCACCTACCCGGTGCTGGAGTTGTCGGCCATCGAGCGGCCGGAGCGCAAGGGGGGCGGAGGCATCTACTCGTACGCCCAGAAGTACCTCTCCCCGGGAGGCGGGGGCCTGGTCTCGTCGCCGCGTGAGCTCCCCGCCCGGATCTCCGACGACCTGGCGGGGCGCATCCGGGAGATGGCCCGCGCCGTCGCCGCCCTCTGCGCGGTGCGTTCGGTGGCCCGCATCGACTTCCTGGAGCAGGCGGGCGAGGTGTGGGTGAACGAGATCAACACCATTCCCGGCAGCCTCAGCGTCTACCTGTTCGTCGACCCACCGCTCGGTTGGGGCGGGCTGCTCGCCGGGATGATCGCCGAGGCTCGTGGGGAGCGGCGGGTGTTCCGCGCCGTGGGCGCCGACGGCACCGCCCTGCGCGGGGCGGCATCGGTGGCCGCCAAGCTGGGAGGCGCCACCGCTTCGGGCTGAAGCGCCGCACCCCCGGTCGGCGCCGGCCGGGGCGCCGCGAGGGGCGGGCCGGCCGGCGCCTCCGGGAACGGATTCCTTGGGCGAATCCCCCGAGTGCTCCCAGTAGGAAGCGGCGCACTATATGGTGGCGGCGTGCGCCGCCTCCGTGACTGGCTCCTGACCATCCCGTTCCTGATTGCCTTCGGGCTCTGCCTCCTGCTGTTCGACATCGCGGGGCGGGTCGTCCGACCGTTCAGCATGAGGGCCTTCGAGGCGGTGATGGCGGCGCTGCAGCGGACCCTCATGGCCCTGCTGCGAATCTGCGGCACCCGGGTGGAGGTGGAACGGTCGGCGGCCATCGAGTCGGGGCGCGGCTACGCCATCATCTCCAACCACCAGAGCATGTTCGACCCCGTCTTCATCGGAGGGCTGCTCTTCACCAACTACCCCAAGTACGTGGCCAAGCGAGAGTTGCGGCGCTGGATCCCCAGCATCTCGCTCAACCTGCGCTGGGGCGGCAACGCCCTCATCAACCGCCGGGACCGCGCCCAGTCGGTGGAGGCGATCACCACGATGGCGCGCACCGCCCAGGACCGGGATGTCAGTGTGGTCATCTTCCCGGAGGGCAGCCGCAGCCGCGACGGACGGCTGAAGCAGTTCAAGCAGGCGGGGAGCGAGGCGTTGCTGGGGGCCGCCCATCGCCTGGCCGTGGTGCCGGCGGCCATCGACGGCTCTTGGAAGCTGCTGCGCGACCGGCTGTTCCCCATTCCATTCGGCACGGGGATACGGGTCCGCTTCGGCGACCCCATTCCGCGCATCGCCGAGGACGGGGCTGCGGTGCTCGAACGCGCTGAGGCGTGGATCCGGGCCACGCTCAGCGACTGGGAGGCGCAGCCGGTTTCCTGAGGTCCTCGCCCTGGGGCGTTCCCCTGGGGGACCCGAGGGCGCCGCGGCGCCGCTCCTGTGGTAGATAGGGACCGGGTATCCGGGCCGGGAGGCGTCGTGAGGGGCTGGACCGAGGACGAGTTGGCGGATCGCAGCCTCATGGCCCCGTGCGGCCTGTACTGCGGGGTCTGCGGGGTGTACCTGGCCACCCGCAACGGCGACGCCAAGTTCAAGGCGCGGCTGGGGGCCCTGTACGGCTCGACCCCCGAGGAAACCGAGTGCCGGGGCTGCATGCAACCCGAGCCTCCCGACTGCCTCTACGGCTACTGCCGGGTGTGCCCCATTCGGGATTGCGTGCGCCGGAAGGGCTTCTACTCGTGTCATCAGTGCGGGGATTGGCCGTGCGCCCTGATCACCGGGTTCCCGCTGGCCACGGGGCGGCGGGTGATGGCGCGGGCCATACCACGGTGGCGAGAGGAGGTGGCGCGCCACGGACCGGGGGCGGGGGATGCTGCCTGGGCCCGGGCCGAGGCGGAGCGCTACCACTGCCCCCACTGCGGAGAGGCGCTCTTCCGCGGCGCGCAGCGCTGCCGGTCGTGCCGGGCGGGGGTGGCCGAGGCCCTCGACGGGTCGCTCTGAGCCACTGCGGGGCTCAACCGCCGACCGGGACCCCGGGGGTGAGGGTGGCGACCTCGATGCCGCTGCCGGCCAGAGAGGCCGCGAGGTCCTCCGGGGAGCCGGTGAGGATGGGGAAGGTGCCGAAGTGGATGGGCACCACCGCCTTGACCCCGAGCAGCCGGGCGGCGCGGGCCGCCTGGCGGGGATCCATGGTGTAGTGCCCTCCGATGGGCAGCAGGGCGATGTCGGGGGCCCACAACTCGCCGATGAGCGCCATGTCGCCGAAGAGCATGGTGTCCCCGGCGTGGTAGAGGGTGGGCCCTCCGGGGAAGGCGAGCACCCATCCGGCGGGCTCTCCCCCGGGCAGGACGCCGTGGTCGGTGTCGAGGCCGCCGGAGTGGCGGGCGTCGACCATGGTGGCCTGCACCCCGGCGGGACCGGAGACGGTCCCCCCCTTGTTGACCCCGGTCACGCGCTCCGCTCCTTGCTCGGTCAGGTAGACCGCGATCTCGTGGATGCAGAAGACCTCGGCGTTCAGGTCGCGAGCCAGGTGCAGGGTGGATCCGAAGTGGTCGCCGTGGCCGTGGGTGAGGAACACCGCGTCGACCCGGGAGGGGCGGAACTCTGTGGCGGGGCAGGCCGGGTTACCCTCGAGCCAGGGGTCGAGGTAGATGGTGGTGCCGCCGAGGCGCAGCCGTACGGCGGCGTGCCCCAGCCAGGTGAGTTCGAGTCCCCGGAGTTCCACATCTGCTCCCTCGACGCCGTGCCCCCGAGTCTACGGGGGGCCGGCCCGGTGAGCCCGGGGTGGGGCGAGAACGAGTCGGAGCCCCGCGACTGGGGCTCCGACTCGGCGCGGGCTGACGGGAGGGAGAAGTCAGCTCGTGAGCGCCAGGCGGCGGCGGGCGACCTCGCCGCGGGCCCGTTGCAGGGTGCCGTGGGCCGCGGAGACGGCGTCGAGCGGGGCGCCGAGCGCCTTCAGCACTTCGTAGTCGTGCCAGGCGCGGAGCAAGGCCTTGACGGCCTCGTCACAGGCGTCCCGGGCGCCGTCCTCGCGGCAGAGCCGGGCTTCCTGCCTGGGGCGGTGGGCGGTGAGGGTCATTTGCTGCTGCCTGTCTGCCTGGGCGGTATTCAACCATGCTGTGGTGTGGTACCCAAGGAGTCCAAGCTCGCGGTGCTGATGGTCTTTGCGCCTGTTCGATTGGCTATGTAAGGTTTCAGAGAAAATGCGCTTGGCGTTCTGTACTTGTGAACCCCTTCACAATGGCCCGGCGCTTGACAGTTCGCGCTTTGTCGGCAGAGGAGATGACCGTGCGACTCGACGACATCGATTGGGCGATCCTCGAGCACCTGCAGGGGGAAGGGCGGGTCGGTTTCCGCGAGTTGGGGCGGCGGGTGGGGCTCAGCGCCCCGGCGGTGACCGCCCGGGTTCGCCGTCTCGAAGCGGCGGGGGTGATCTCCGGGTATCGGGCGGTCGTCGATCCGCAACACCTGGGACTGCCGGTGCTCGCCTTCGTCCGGGTGAGCAGCGCCGGCGGGGTGGAAGCCGACGAGGAGTTCGTGCGGGAGGCGAGCCGCCTCCCCGAGATCCGTGAAGTGCACCGGGTGACCGGTGCGGAGACCTACCTGCTGCGGGTGCTGGTGACTTCGGTGCAGGACCTGGAACGCATCCTGCGCCCCCTGTGGCGGTTCGGCGATACCGTCACCGGGGTGGTCATGTCCACTGCGGTGGCCGATCGCCCCCTCACTCGGAGCCTGGTCGAGTAGGGGGGCTCCGGCCCCACGGGGCGGCTGGGCCGGGATCGCGAAAATCGGGCAGCGGGGCGGGGGCAAACGTGTGTTCGCCTACCTACACTGCTGTTCTTCTTTGGAGGCGAGGTGGAAGGAAGCAGCGTCCCGCCCGAATGGGAGCGGCTGGCCCGGCTGCAGCAGACGCTGCGCTCCCTGGAAGGAGGCGGCGATCCGGCGGCGAGCGAGGCGGGGGCCGAGCGGGGGGTTCGGCTGCGGGTGGCCCGCCGCGCCCTGGAGCAGGTGATCCGCCGCGACGAGGAGGCCCGGGCCCGGCGTCTCCACGAGGAGTTCGAGCGGGCCGTGGTTGGGGTGGCCGCCCGCGCCGCCTCATGGGCGCGGGCGGTCTCGCCTCCCGACATCGCCGGGCGGACGGCGCCGGTTGCGCCGGCGGTGCCGCTGCCCCGCAAGAACGCGCGGAAAGCGGCCTCTGCCGTCGCGGCTCCAACCCAGACGACTATGCCCGGAGCTCCCCGGCCTTCCCGGGCCAAGGCGCCGGCGAAGCCGCGTCGGGCGCGGCGGCCGAGGTCCCCGGCGGCACCCCTTCCCGAGTTCTGGTCCCCAACGGCGGTGCTGGGTTTCCGCATGTGGGACTTGCGGGGAAAGCTCCACGGCGCTTGGCGGGCGTGGCAGAGCCCTGTGTACGAAGCACGCTGCCTCGCGGGTCAGACCGATGGCGACGATGACGTGCCGCACACCGACGGACGGTGCGGGCCGCCGCCCTGCGGGCTCTACTGCTTCAAGGAGCCGGAGCAACTGCTCGCCGCCTTCGGCCTGCCGGGCGGCTCGAACCGCATCGTGGCCGGCCTGGTGGCCCTGTCGGGCAAGGTGGTGGAGCACGAGCGCGGCTATCGAGCCAAGCAGGCCCGGGTAGTGGCCGCGGCGGTGGTGGGGCGAGGCCGGATGGTGCGCGTCGAGGACGCCGCGCGGCTCCGGCGGCTGTTTGCCGACCCGGAGCAGACGGTCGACTACTTGTCTTGGAGCGACCCCGGCCTGGTGGAGGAGTTCGACGATCGTCGGGCGATGGCGGCGGCGGTGGCTGCCTACCTGGGGCTGGTGCGTTCCCTTTGCCTCGCAGAGGGTCGCTGAGCTGCCGCTTCCCCGCCCCCGGGGCCGGGGCGGCTCTCAGGCGAAGGACAGATCGGGGCCCTCCTCGTCGGCCACCGATCGATCGCAGGTGGGGCAGAACCAGCGGGCTTCCAGGGGCGTGCCGCAGGTGCGGTGCTCCAGAGGGGCGGCGCCCCCGCCGGGGCCGGCACCCCAGGCGGCGAGCAGGCGCAGGGCTCCGGCCAGGTCGGCCCCGGTGCCGGTGAGCCGGTACTCGTGGCGGGGAGGCCGGTCGGAGTAGGGGAGGGAGACCAGGAGACCGGCGGCTTCCAGACGGCGCAGCCGATCGGAGAGGGTGTTGGGCGCGACTCCGGCGACGGCGGTGGTGAGATCGCCGAACCGGGCCGGGCCTCCCAGCAGCGCCTCGATGATCAGGAGCGTCCAGCGGTCTCCGACCAGAGCGAGTGCTCCGGCGAGCGGGGTGGGGGCGGCCACGGTCCTCCGAGCGGTAGAGCTGACGATAGGCTAGACTAACTTGCGAATAGCAAGTGACTAGGGAGTGATGAGATGTCCATCGAGGACTGGGGCAGCACGGCTCGCCGGGCGGCGAACACCGTGGGGGAAGCGGTCGTCGGGGTGTCGCGGCACCGGGCGGGAGGGTCGGGGGTGGTGATCGCCCCGGATCGGGTGCTCACCAACGCTCACAACGCCGGCCCGGAAGGCGTGCGGGTCACTTTCGGCGATGGCCGGGTCGAGGAGAGCGAGGTGGTGGGCGTCGACGCCGATGGGGACCTGATCGTGCTGGGAGTGCCCACCAGGGAGGCGCCGGTCGTGGAGTGGGGCGAGGGGGAGGCGCTCGGCGTGGGCAGCCCGGTGGTGGCGCTGTCGAACCCCACGGGTCGCGGCCTGAGCGTGACGGTCGGCTTCGTGTCGGCCACGGGCCGCCCGTTTCGGGGGCCGCGCGGGCGCCGTATCGAGGGATCGGTGGAGCACACCGCTCCGCTGCCCGCCGGATCCTCCGGAGGCCCCCTGCTCGACCCGGCGGGGCGCCTGGTGGGGATCAACACGCACCGTCTTGGGGAGGGGTTCTACCTGGCTCTCCCGGCGACGCCTGCTCTCCGGGCGCGGGTGCGGGCGCTGGGGGCGGGGGAGTCACCGCGCGGGAGACGCCTGGGAGTGGGCCTCGCCCCGGTCCCGGTGGCCCGCCGCCTGCGCCGGGCGGTGGGCTTGCCCGATGCCGAGGGGCTGCTCGTCCGGCTGGTCGAGGAAGGCAGCCCGGCCGAAGCCGCCGGCTTGAGCGTGGGGGACCTGCTCGTGGCGGCCGCCGGGCGACCCCTGGTGGTGGTGGAGGACCTCCACGGCGTTCTCGACCGGTGCGAGGGCGACTCCCTGGAGATCCGGGTGCTGCGGGGCACCGAGGAGCGCCGCGCCACCGTCCGCTTCGCTCCATGAGCTGACCCTCGCCCGGCGGTCGGCGTCGCCGGTGAAGCGCTGCGGGCCACCGGAGCACGAGGAATGTATCCCCGGTTCCGCGGCGCGCGACGCCGCCACCGCCTAGCGTGACGGCTCAGCGCGTCTGACTGGAGGGAGCGATGAAGGGAAGGATCGGGGGATTGCTGGTCGTGTTCCTCGGCCTGGTGCTGGTTGCCGCGGGCCTGGTGCTCAAGTTCGCCCTGCTTCCGATGATGGCGGTGTGGCCCGACGACGTCGACAGCACCCGGACCTATGAGGGCACGCTGGTCACCATGCTGAACCCGGCGGCGTTGGCCACGATGGACCTGGCCAACCTGTTCATCTCCGATGTGCCGGTGACGGTCGAGCGGCACGTGACCACCGAGCAGGTGCAGGGGAACAAGGCGCTGGTTCGGGAGCAGGTGCAGGCGAAGGGTCCCGACGGCGGCCTCATCGCGGCTCTCAACACCGACCCCGACGGCCAGCACACCACCTACTGGTACACCATCAACCGCAGGACGACCGAGCACATCCCCAACTTCTCCACCGAACCGGGGGTCGACGAGAACCGCCGGGGCCTGGTCATCGGCTTCCCCATCGGCACCGAGAAGCAGGACTACGAGGGGTGGAACGACGACTACCAGGCAACCCAGACGGCCGTGTTCCGCGGTGTCGTGGAACACGAGGGAGTGAAGACCTACCACTTCCAGGCGCAGTCGGGTTCCAAGACCATCAAGGACCCGATGGTGCTGGCCATGTTCCCCGAGTCGCTGCCCAAAGGCCTGATCGTCGGCCTGGCGCCGCAACTCGGCCTTCCGCCCGAAGTGCTCCAGGGGCTGGCCACGCTGCTGCCCTTGCTGCCCGATCCGGTGCCGCTCACCTACGTCTACCGGTACGCCACCGACTACTGGGTGGAGCCCACCACCGGGATGCTCATCGACTATGCCAAGGATGAGGCCCGTCTCCTGTCGCTGGGCGGGCAGGAGGTGGAGGTGTTCCGCCTCACCTACGAGGCCACCGCTCAGTCGATCGCCGATGCGAAGAAGGACGCGGAGGACGGCAAGGGGCTCATCGTGCTGTTCGGCACCATTGTTCCCTATGCCGCCATCGGCCTGGGGGCCGTCATCGCCTTGGGCGGCGCCTTCATGCTGCGGCGCAAGCGCACCGCGGCGGCGGCAGCCTGAGCGGGGGGGGCAGACTCCCGGCAAGGGGAGTTCCCGGGATGGCCCGGGGGCTCCCCGGCGTCCGGGGCGCGGGACATAGTGCCGGGTCGGCTCTCCCAGCGGCAGCGCCCGGCCGCGCTCAGAGCGGGCGCACCGCCTCAACCAGGTAGCGGCGGACGCCCGCTTCCCTGAGGCCGATCTGCGCCAGGGCGGCCTGGAAAGCTCTCAGGTGGGGTGCCTTCAGGTGAGCCTCCAAGTCGGCCTCGGAATCCCACTCCTCGAAGACCAGGAAGCGCCCGGGTGCGCCGGGGTCGGCCCAGAAGGCATACTCGCGGCATCCTGCTTCGGCCAGGGTGAGGGGCACCACCGCGGCGGCGGCGGCGAGGAAACGGGCGTGGGCATCCGGGTCCACGCAGATGGTTCCGGCGACGACGACCATCGTTCTCCTCCGGTTCGACTACCCGAGGGGCCGCCGCCTCGGCGCGGGCTCCCGGCGGCGGCGGCAGCAGACCCGACCCGGGCAGGGTGGTGCCGCTTCCCGGATCCGGAGAAGCAGGCTAGTGGCTCGTCGCCGACCGTCGGGCCGGGCCCGGGACGAGATCCCGCTCCGGGTCGCTGAGATCGTGGTGGCGAGGCCCCGCTTCCACGATGAAAGGGGGTGGATGAAGGGGGCGCGGAGAGGGGGAGGCTGCTACCTTGAGGTGTCCGGGGAGGCGGCGAAAAGCATGGACATCGGCGAACAGAAGCGGGTGATCATCGTCGAGCCGGAGCCGGTGCAGGTTCCGGTCGAGGAGCCGATCGCGCCTGAGACGGCGCCGCCTGCCGCCCCTTCCCGGGAGCCGGAGCCGGCACCGGCGCGGCGCTAGGCCGCCCCGCCCCGGACGTCCGCCGCCGGCCCCTCCCGGTGGTGCGTCCGACCGCTGGTAGGAGCCTCTCCTACTCCCAGGGGCTCACCAGTTCGAGCGGCGTCCCCAGCCCGGGGGAGGGATCCCAGCGCAGGATCAGCTGGGTCGGGTCGAGCCAGAGGTCCGAGAACGAGTTGATCTCCTGGCCCGGTTCCAGCCCGAAGAACTCGCCGCCGAGGCCGAAGCGCACGTGGAGGGTCACCGGGAAGGTGCCCGCGGCGACCGTGATCTCCTCCAGGCCCACGACCTCCATGGCGTAGATCGCCGGGCTGGGGCCGAAGATGTCATCGCGGCCGGTGTCCACGAAGGCGTCGACGTCGAGGGTGGGCGCGGTGTCGGGCAGGCCGCTCAGGTCGACGGCAGGGAACCCGTCGAGATACTCGTCCATGAAGCCGTTCTCGCCGAGGCCCGGGGCGGTGACGCGCACTCCCCACACCCGGATGGCCCACGGCTCGGAACGATCGAAGTAGAACGCCAGCCCGAGCTCGCCGGGCTCGCTGCTACCGATCTGGATGCGGTCCCAGGTGCCGTCCTGCCACTCCATCCCGTATTCGATGGTGGCGGGCAGATCCAGGGGCTCCTGGTTCCACACGCTCAGCCGGTAGGTGGCGGTGGCGCCTTCCGGAGGCCAGAGCGAAGACCAGGGGATCCCCCACACCGGGTGCAGGTCGGAAGAGGTCGTCGTCGTTGCTGCGGTGGTGGTCGTTGCCTCTGTGGTGACCGGTGCGGTGGTCGTGGCGGCGGCGGTCGTGGCGGCGGCGGTGGTCGCCGGCGCGGTGGTGGTCGTGGCGGCATCGTCGCCGCAAGCGGCAGCGAGAGCGCCTACGGCCAGCAACACCACGGCGACGGCAAGGTGACGGCGGGCCATCGGGGGCTCCTAGGTCGAGCGGTCGACCCCAAGCTAGTCGGGCGCCCCGCCCGGCGTTCGGCGCGTGGGCCCTTCCCCGTCAGAGGCTCGCGTAGAAGTCGTTGCCTTTGTCGTCCACCACGATGAAGGCGGGGAAGTCCTCGACTTCGATTCGCCATACCGCCTCCATGCCCAGTTCGGGGTACTCGAGCACTTCGACCTGCTTGATGCTCTCCTTGGCCAGGATCGCCGCCGGCCCGCCGATGGATCCCAGGTAGAAGCCGCCGTGGCGGTGGCAGGCCTCGGTGACGGCCCGAGAGCGGTTGCCCTTGGCCAGCATCACCAGGCTGGCGCCGTGCGACTGGAAGAGGTCCACGTAGGAGTCCATGCGGCCGGCGGTGGTGGGCCCGAAGGAGCCGGAGGGGTAGCCCTCGGGGGTCTTGGCCGGGCCGGCGTAGTAGACGATGTGGTCCTCGAGGTACTGCGGCAGGCCCTCACCGCGGTCCAGGCGCTCCTTGAGCCGGGCGTGGGCGATGTCGCGGGCCACCACCATGGGACCGGTGAGCGAAAGGCGGGTCTGCACCGGGTGGCGGGACAGCTCGGCTCGGATCTCCGTCATCGGCCGGTTCAGGTCGAGGGGCACGGCGGCGGCGGGAAGCGCGATCTGGGTGTCGTCGGGCAAGAAGCGGGCCGGGTCGGTCTCCAACTGCTCCAGGAACACGCCGTCGGCGGTGACCTTCGCCTTGATCTGGCGGTCGGCGGAGCAGGACACACCGAGGCCCACGGGGCAGGAGGCACCGTGGCGGGGGAGGCGGATCACCCGGGCGTCGAGGCAGAAGTACTTGCCGCCGAACTGGGCGCCGATGCCCGTGTCGCGAGCGATGTCGAGAACCATCTGCTCGGCCTCGAGGTCGCGGAAGGCGCGAGCGTGCTCGTTGCCGGTGGTCGGCAGGCCGTCGAGGTAGCGGCAGGAGGCCAGCTTCACCGTTTTCAGCGTCATCTCGGCTGAGGTTCCCCCGATCACCAGCGCCAGGTGGTAGGGCGGGCAGGCGGCGGCGCCCAGCGAGCGCAGCTTCTCTTCCAGGAACCTCCGCAGCCCCGCCGGATTCAGCAGGGCCTTCGACTCTTGGAAGAGGAGGGTCTTGTTCGCCGAGCCCCCGCCCTTGGTGACGAAGAGGAACTCGTACTCGCCGCCGGGGACGGAGTGGATGTCGATCTGCGCCGGCAGGTTGGTGCCGGTGTTCCGCTCCTCGAACATGCTCAGGGGGGCCAGCTGCGAGTAGCGGAGATAGCCGCCGGTGTAGGCGTCGAAGATGCCGTGGGAGAGCGCCTCTTCGTCACCACCGCCGGTGTAGACGTCTTCCCCCTTGTGGGCGAAGACGATGGCCGTGCCGGTGTCCTGGCAGGAGGGCAGGGTCATCTCGGCGGAGACCACCGCGTTGCGCAGCATCTCGCGAGCCACGAAGCGGTCGTTGTCGGAGGCCTCCGGGTCGCCGAGGATGGCGCGCAACTGCTCCAGGTGGCCGGTGCGGAAGAGGTGGGAGACCTCGCGCACCGCGACCTCGGCCAGGCCCCGCAGCACTTGCGGCTCCACGTGCAGGATGCGGCGGGTTCCGTGCGATGTGGAGGCCACTCCCTGGGAACCGAGGTGCCGGTAGACGGTGTCGTCGGCTCCGAGCTCGAAGATCTCCTGGAAGCGGAACTCGGGCATGGGCACCTTCCCGTCGGCTTGGGCTGTGGGGTGATTCTGCGGAGTGATTCTAAGGAAGCCATCCGGGCCATCCCGGCCGCCCGTCGTGGTCGGCGGGAGGCGCCGGGCTTTCGTTAGCATCGGGCCGGCTCTGCTGCCTCTCAGGACGACGGCCCCGGACCATGCCTCACCCCGTCCACGCCTCTCGACGCGATCGGCGCGGCCTGGTCGTCCCGGCTCTGGTGACGGGCGTGGTGGCCGTCTCGTTCGCCGCCATCTTCCTGAAGCTGGCGGAGCCCACGCATGCCCTGACTCGCTCCGGCCTGCGCCTGCTGATGGCGGCGGGCCTGCTTCTTCCCGCCGTGATCCGGGGCTGGCGACGGGGGCGGCTGCGGCCGGTGCTGGGCTGGGCTGCGGCCGCCGGGTTGCTGTACGCGGTGCACTTCTCCGCTTGGATCTGGTCGCTCGATCTGACCAGCGTGGCCGCTTCGGTCACTCTGGTGACGGCGTCGCCGCTCCTTCTTGCGGTGGTGGGAGTGGTGACGGGTCGGGATCGCCCGGAGGGGCGCCTCTGGGGGGCCCTGGCCTTGGGAGCCGTGGGTGTGGCTCTGGTAGGGGGCGCCGACCTGTCGCTATCGAGCCGGGCCCTGGCCGGCGATGGGCTCGCCCTCGTGGGGACCGCCGCCATGGCCGCCTACCTGCTGCTCGCCCGAGGACGGGGAGCCAGTCTGGAGGTGTGGTCCTTCATGGGCGTGGCTTGCGCGGTGGGCGGCGGGGTGGTGATGGCGGTGGCCGCAGTCGGAGGGGTCGGGCTGCGCGCCAGCGGGGGCGAGGCCTTGCTGTACATCTTCCTTAGTGCTCTGATCCCCCAACTGGCGGGCCATGGGCTGCTCACCTGGTCGCTGCGCCACACCACCCCGACGGTGGTGGCTCTGGCGCTGCTCGGCGAGCCCATCGGCTCGACACTGCTGGCCTGGGCGTGGCTGGGTGAGGCTGCCCCGCCACTGGTGCTGGTGGGTTGCGGGATCGTGCTGGCTTCCCTGGTGCTCGCCCTGTCCCGAGGACGGGAGCGGGGCGGTCCTGCCGTGGTGGGCGTGCCGTGACCGAGCGGTACCTCGCCGATTACGTCCTGCCCATGGACGAGGCATTCTCGCTGTACGCCCCCGGCTTCGTGGATATCGAGAGCGGGCGCGTAGCCGGTGTGGGGCCGGTGGCGCAGGCTCCGCTCCTCGGCCCGGACGACGCCGTCCACGCGGTGGGCGGGCTGCTCCTTCCCGGCTTGGTGAACTGTCACGCCCACTCGGCGATGACCGTGCTCCGGGGAGCAGGCGAGGGCCTGCCTCTCGACCGCTGGCTGCGGGAGGTCATCTGGCCCCGGGAGGGGCGGCTGAACGCCTCCGACGCCCGCCTGGGCATGCTGGTGGGGGCGGCTGAGATGCTGCAGGGAGGCATCACCACCAGCGTCGAGATGTACTTCCACGCCGGGGCGGTGGCCGAGGCGGCGCTGGAGGCCGGCCTGCGCGTCCTGGTGTTCCCCGCGGTGGCGGAGGCTCCCGGCTGGGAGCGTTTCGGCAGTCCGGCCGACATGGTCCGGGCGTCGGTCGTCCTGCGCGCGGCTCTGGCCGGGGAGGATCTGGTGGAGGTGGGGCTGGGGCCGCACTCGGCGTACACCCTCTCCGACGTCGCCCTGCAGGAGGTGGCAGAGGCGGCCCGGGCAGAGAACATGCCGCTGCACCTCCATGTCGCCGAGACCCGGGAGGAGGGGAACGGGGTACTGGAGCGAACCGGCCGGACCGTCCCGGCGCATCTGGAGGCCCTTGGGTGCTTGGTCCCGCGCACGCTGGCGGCTCACGCCGTGTGGCTCACCCCGGAGGATGTCGGCATCTTCGCCGCCTACGCGGTGGGAGTGGCTCACTGCCCGGGATCCAACGGCAAGCTGGCCTCGGGGATGGCGCCGCTCGCCGCGTTGCGCCGGGCGGGGGTGGCGGTGGGGGTGGGCACCGACGGGCCGGCCTCCAACGACGACCTCGACCTTTGGGAGGAGGCCCGGCTGGCTCTGCTCTTCTCGCGCCTCCGGGAGGGAGACGCCGGCGCCATGGGGGTGGAGGGGGCTCTACGCTTGATGACGTCGGAGGCGGCGGCCGCCCTGGGCCGGGACGACCTGGGCGCCTTGCTCCCCGGAAGGCGGGCCGACATGGTGCGGGTCTCGCTCGACGACGTGGTCTACGACCCGGTGCTCGAGCCGCGCGACCTGCTCGGGCACCTGGTGTGGGCCGGTTCGCGGCGCGACGTCACCGACGTGTGGGTGGGCGGGCGCCGGGTGGTGGAGGCGGGGACCTGCCTGACGGTGGACCTGCCCCGAGTGCGTCCCGAGCTGAGGGCGGCGGCAGCCCGCCTGGCAGGGTGACCCTCTGGTGGGCCGCGCTCTCTCCCGGTGGTATGAGCCTCTCTTCGGCAGGATGCTGGCCGGGGTGCGCCGTGCCGTCCGCGAGCTCGGCGGCGGGGAACCGGGGTCGGTGGTGCTCGACGTGGGGTGCGGCAGCGGCGCCCTGCTCGCCGGTTGGGCGGCTGCCGGGCGGCGGCTGGTAGGGGTGGATCTCTCGCCGGCGATGCTGGCCGAAGCCCGGCGGCGTCTCGGCTCGCAGGCGCGGCTGGTGCGAGCGGACGCCACCACCCTGCCGTTTCGTGACGGCGGGGCCGACCTGGTGGTGGCCGTGATGCTGCTCCACACGTTGTCCCCCGATGAGGGCCTCCGGGCGCTGGCCGAGATGGGGAGGGTCGCCGGCGAGGCGGGCCGGGTGGTGGTGGCCGAGCATCGCCCAGGCGCCCCGGGCGAGGCGCGATCGCGGGCGGCCGGCGCTTTGGGGCGTGTGGTCGAGACCCTGGCCGGGCACGGCCGGGGGGTGCGGCGGCTGCTGGCCGCAGGAGGGGTCGGCGCCCTGGCGGCCGCAGCGGGACTCGAGGCCGAGGCGAGTCTGCCGGCTGCGGGCGGCACCCTGGAAGTGGTCCGGCTGCGCCGCGTCGCCACGGTGGCCTAGGGGCCGCGCGGATTGGGCGAGCGGAGCGAGCCCCATCCGCCGGACCCCCGCCCGAAGGCGCAGCTTCTTCGGGCGGAACAGATCAGACAGCGGGCGAAGCCCACCGCCTATCCGCTAGGCCCCTTAGGCCTCACCGCCCCGGCTGAGGAAGTGCTCACCTGCCGGCAGCTCACGAGCAGACTCGCACCCAACGGCCCACTCGGCCCCCATTAGGCTGATCCGATGACGGGAGGTGGCGAGGATGACCGACCGGCCGCAGGGTGAGGGATGGTGGCTGGCTTCCGACGGGAGGTGGTATCCGCCCGAGTCGAAGCCGGCCCCGCCTGCTCCCCCGTCGAGCGGGGTGGCCGCCGCCCGGCTCAGCCCGGGTCTGCACACCGCAGTGCGGGTCTTCTTCTACCTGACCGCCGGCGCCGCCGGCCTGGCGGTGGCGGCCCTGGCCGGCGCCATCCCCAGGATGTACGCCTGGTGGACCGCGCCTCTCGGAGCGGATGCCGACGAACTGGCGGCCTGGAGCCGGGCTGAGGACCTCTGGGTGGGCTCTGCCGGTGTGCTGGGCCTCGCCGGAGTGGTCCTGTTCGTTTTGCTGCTGGTGTGGGGGAACCAGGCCTACCGGAGCCTGAGCCGCTCGGGAGCCGAGGGACGTTCCTGGTCGGCGGGCTGGGCGGTGGGGGGCTGGTTCATACCGCTGGCGTCGGCGGTGATTCCCCGGCTGGTGCTCTCCGAGATCGAGCGCATCGCCCACCCCGGCAACGGCCCGCCCCCGGTGGGAGAGAACTGGAGGCGGCAGCCGCTGCTGGCGGCGGGGGTGGCCTGGTGGGTCCTGCTGGTGGGCGGCGGCGTGACGGCGGGGGCCGGGATCTCCGTCATGGGCGCGGCCACGCTGGTGAGCGGCACCGGGGCCGACGCGGTGGCGACCATCGTCGATGGGGCCCTCTACCGCAACGGCCTG
This sequence comes from Actinomycetota bacterium, assembly GCA_016870535.1. GTDB lineage: Bacteria > Actinomycetota > Acidimicrobiia > Spongiisociales > UBA11373 > VGBK01. The sequence goes on from VGBK01000019.1 coordinate 19,175, forward strand.
GTGGTGCTGGCGGTGTCCCTGGGGATGATCGGCCTCGCCCAGGTCCTGGGGGCGGCGTACTTCCGGGCGCTGGGGGAGCGCCTCTTGCCGTGAAATCGGTGTCGGTGTCACACGGGAGGTGGCAGTGAACTTCGAGATGTCTGCCGAGCACGAGGCGTTCCGCAGGGTGGTGCGGGAGTTCGCCGAGGCCGAGATCGCCCCGTTCGCCGTCGAGTGGGACCGGGATCACCGCTTCCCGCTCGAGACGGTGCGGAAGATGGGGGACCTGGGGCTCTTCGGCCTTCCTTTCCCCGACGAGTACGGCGGTTCGGGCTCGGGGCTGCTCACCCTGTGCCTGGCCATCGAGGAGGTCGCCCGGGTCGACGCCTCCCTGGCCATCACGCTGGAGGCCGGGGTGTCGCTGGGGGCCAGCCCCATCTTCCGCTTCGGAACCGAGGAGCAGAAGGCGCGCTGGCTCCCCGACCTGGTGGCCGGCCGGGCGCTGGGGGCCTTCGGGCTCACCGAACCGGAGGCGGGGTCCGACGCCGGGGCCACGCGTACCCGGGCGGAGTTGCAGGGGGACGAGTGGGTGCTCAACGGGGAGAAGGTGTTCATCACCAACTCGGGGACTCCCCTCACCTCCCTGGTGACGGTCACGGCGCGCACCGGACCGGCCGAGATCTCGGCGATCATCGTCCCCGCGGGCACCCCCGGCCTGGTGGTGGAACCTGCCTACCGCAAGATGGGCTGGCACGCCTCCGACACCCACGGCCTGCGCTTTGAGGACTGCCGGGTGCCGGCGGCGAACCTGCTCGGGGAGCGGGGCCGGGGGTTCCGCCAGTTCCTGGCCATCCTCGACGAGGGCCGGGTGGCCATCGCCGCCATGGCGGTGGGGATGGCCCAGGGCTGCCTGGAGCAGAGTGTGGCCTACGCCGGCGAGCGTCAGGCCTTCGGGCAGCCGATCGGGGCGAATCAGGGAGTGGCCTTCCGCTGCGCCGACATGGCGGTGGCGGTCGATGCGGCCCGCCTGCTCACCTACCGTGCCGCCTGGCTGCGGGACGAGGGAAAGCCCTTCCGCCGCGAGGCGGCCGTAGCCAAGCTGTACGCATCGGAGATCGCCGTCGACGCCACCCGCCACGCCACGCAGATCTTCGGAGGCTACGGATACGTCGACGAGACCCCGGTGTCCCGCTTCTACCGCGATGCCAAGGTCCTCGAGATCGGGGAGGGGACCAGCGAGATCCAGCGCCTGGTCATCGCCCGGGGCCTCGGCCTGCCCCTGTAGCCGAGAGGGCCGGGAGACCGGGGGGTCGCCCGCAGCGGAACCGTCATCCGGGGCCGCGCCGGGCTCCGTATACCGGGGGCGAGGGCACCCGCCCTCTTCAACCCGATACGAAGGAGAAATCCGATGCGCACTTCCCTCAAGCTGGCGGCGGTAGCCGCCACGCTGGGCCTGCTGGCGGCGGCTTGTGGCGGCACCTCTCAGTCGACGACGACCACCACCGCTCCCGCCCCCCTCATGGACATCGTGGACACCGCGGTTGGGGCCGGGTCGTTCGGCACCCTCGTCACTGCCGTCCAGGCTGCCGGCCTCGTCGAGACGCTGAAGGGCGAGGGCCCCTTCACCGTCTTCGCTCCTACCGATGCCGCCTTCGCCGCTCTGCCGGAGGGCGCCCTCGACGGCCTGCTTGCCGACATCCCGGCGCTGACCGACGTGCTGCTCTACCACGTGGTCCCCGGCAAGGTCATGGCCGCCGACGTGGTGGGGCTCACCTCGGCCACCACCGCCCAGGGCTCCGACCTGGCCATCTCCGTCGAGGACGGGAAGGTGATGATCAACGGCGCGATGGTGATCACCGCCGACATCGAGACCTCCAACGGGGTCATCCACGTCATCGACGCCGTCCTGCTCCCCTGACGCCCTCCCGCGGCGCAGCCGGATCGCCGGGGCCCCACCGTGGGCTCCGGCGGCCCGGCTGAGCCGTCTTGCGGGGGGAGGACCTTCGGCCGAAGCCCCTACCCGGGCGGGGAGGCGGGGCCTACTTGATCCGGTAGCCGCCGAGTTCGTTGGCCAGGACCCAGGCCACGACGGTTCCGATCTCGATGCGGTCCGACAGGGAGGTCTCCGGCGCCGCCCCGGCGGAGCCGGGCTGCTCCTCGCCGCCGCGCCCCGCCGCCATCGCCCGCAGCCGCCCCTGCCAGCGGGCGAAGTTCGCGGGGCGCAGGTCGACCCAGCCCTTGTCCGCCCATCGATCGCGGTCCTCAGGGCCCATCGGGACCTCCACCTCGCCGGCCACCTCCGGGATGCGCAGGAAGGGGCCGCGCCGTAGGACGGCCCCGTCGGCCTGGAGGATGGGGAGGCCCAGGGAGGTGATGGTGTCCTGCAGCCCGGGATCTCGATCGAGGAGCGCCGTCGCGGCCGCACTCAGCGCCTCGGCGGTGGCCTCGAGGGCGGCGCGCCGGGTCCCAAAGGCCGAAGAGAGGAGCTGCGCCTCCCACAGCAGCTTGGAGAGCTCGGGTGGGCCCAGCTGCCCGAGGGCCACGCTGTGGGTGGCGGTGTGCTCTTCGAGGGCGCGCAACTGCTCGAGCACGCGGGCGCGCAACACCCCGGCGCGATAGGAAGGCCCCAGCACGGCGCCGTCGAGTGCGCCGATGACATCCCGCCCCGTGTTGCGCCCGGCGATCTCCTGCACGCAGAGAGCGGCGATCTCCTCGGGAGTGACGAACTCCATCTGGCCCATGGCGGTGATGGCCTCGAACTCCCCCTTGGTGAAGACCCCGTTCTCCCCCGTGTCCACCACCGGGAGGCACAGCTCGTCCTGGCGGAGGAAGCCGCCCGGATCGCGGCGCAGGTGGAGACGGTCCCCGAGCGTCTCGGCCTGCGCCTCGTACCGCAGCACCGGTCGTCCGTGCTCCTGGACGGCCCGGTGGCCCACGTCGGCGTAGCCGATCAGCGCCGCCGGCTTGACCTCCTTGATCACGGGCCGCCCGGGCGACCGGGCCATCAGGAACAGCAGGCCGGTGTGAGCGAACGCCACCGCCGTCTTGGTGAGCAGCTTGGCGCTGGGCCGGTCCTCGCTGTGGGTGTAGGGGATGTTCAGGCCCAGGCCGCCGGTGCCGGTGGTGCCCACCTTCACGTACAGGCGGGTGCCGGCCTCCGACAAGGCCCGGTCGAGGATGAGCACGTGGCGTACCAGCTGCGACATGGAGAGCGAGACGATGAGCGTCTCCACGTGGCGCGCCAGCCGCTCCGCCGGCACCTCGGCCCCGGCCACCAGGGCCTCCAGGTCGCGCTCGGCCAGGATCGCCGCGGTGTAGACGTCCTGATAGGAGATGGCAGTGGCGGTGTTGATGGCGTCGACCACCACGTCCGGCCGGTGCGCGGCGATCAGGCGGGCCAGCCGGGACCGCTCGTAGGCGGCGTCGAGCGGCCCGAGGAGGTCGTCGAAGACGGCCCGTCGCGAGGCGGGATCCTCCAGCAGCTGCCGCCGTTCCAGGTGGGAGAACTCCTCGCGGACGAACAGGTCCCCCCACTCGCCGGCGATCTCGACCTCGGGAGGGACGAGGCGTCGCAGCCGGGCGGTGGCTTGCTCCAGCCCCTCTCTGGGCAGCGAAGTGATCACCAGGCGCTCGGGCTTCAAGGAGACGGCCAGCCGGTGGGCCACCTCGAAGCCGACCATGCCGGCACCGCCTAGCACCAGGAAAGTGCGGTCTGCCACTGCGCCTCCTGCGGGTCGCGTCCCATGATGGCCGAGGGCCGGCCCCGAGGCTAGGGCACTCCGTCCCGCGTCGCCCTGCCCGAAGCCGGGCCATCCGGCCCCTGCGGCGCCGGGCGGCGACGCGGTACGGTGGGCCCGGCATGGAGACGCAGATACTCCTGGGCGACGAGGCGGTGGCCCTGGCGGCGGTGCACGCCGGGATCGGCGGAGCCTACGCGTACCCCGGTACCCCTTCCACGGAGATACTCGAGTACCTCGTGCCCCGGGCCGCAGCCGGTGGCTTCACCGCCCATTGGTGCGTCAACGAGAAGACTGCCTACGAGCAGGCGCTGGGGATGTCGATGCTGGGCGCCCGGGCCCTCGTGGCGATGAAGCACGTGGGCCTCAACGTGGCCATGGACCCGTTCGTGAACTCGGCGCTGGTGGCCCTGGGCGGCGGCCTGGTGGTGGCGGTGGCCGACGATCCCGGCATGCACTCGTCGCAGAACGAGCAGGACACGAGGATCCTGGCCGACTTCGCCCGGGTCCCCTGCCTGGAGCCCGCCGACCCGCAGGAGGCCTACGACATGACCCGGGAGGCCTTCGATCTCTCGGAGCGCTTCGGGGTCCCGGTGGTGCTGCGCCTGGTCACCCGCCTCTGTCACAGCCGGGCCGCGGTCGCTCCTCGTCCGCCGAGAGCGCCGAATCCGGTGGCGAAGGCGCCGGAGCCCCAGGATTGGATCCTGCTGCCGCACAACGCCCGCCGCCGGTGGCGGGGCCTCCTCGATCGCCTCCCGGAGATGCGGGAGGCGGCCGCCCGGGCGGCGTGCAACGTCCTGGTCCCGGGAGGCCGGGCCGCCGGCTTCGGGGTGCTCACCGCGGGCCTGGCCCGCCACTACTTCAGTGCCGAGGCCGCCGGCCTCGGCTTTCGGCCGCCGTGGCTGCACATCGGGATGTACCCGGCGCCGGAGGAGGCGATCCGCCTCCTGGCCGCCGGAGCCACCCGGCTGCTGGTGATCGAGGAGGGCTATCCCTACCTGGAGCGGCAGGTGCGCGGGGTGCTGCCCCACGGGTGGGAGGTGCGGGGCAAGGAGTCGGGGGATCTGCCCCTCGACGGCGAACTCACCCCGGATCTGGTGCGATCGGCCCTGGGCCTGCCGCCGCGGCCGCAGGTGGAGCCTTCGTCCTTGCCGCTTCCCGGGCGCCCTCCCCAGTTGTGCAAGGGATGCCCCCACGCCGACTCCTTCGAGGCGGTGCGAGAGGCCCTGGCCGCCTTCCCGCAGTCGGTGGTCACCGCCGACATCGGCTGCTACACCCTGGGGGCGCTGCCCCCCTACTCCGCCATTGAGTCCTGTGTGTGCATGGGGGCCTCTGTGGGCATGGCCAAGGGAGCGTCGGACGCCGGGCAGCGGCCCGCCCTGGCGGTGATCGGCGACAGCACCTTCCTCCACTCCGGCGTGGCTCCCCTCATGGACGCGCTGGCGGCGAACACCCCGATGACCTTGTTGATCCTGGACAACGGCACGGTGGCCATGACCGGGCTGCAGCCCACCCGGCTCCCCGGCTCCCGCCTGGAGCCGCTCCTGCTCGGCATGGGAGTGGACCGGGAGCACTTGCACGTGGTCGAAGTGGCCCCCCGGCGCCCGGGGGAGCTGGCCGCCCTGCTGCGAGATGAACTGGCGCAGGCCGGGGTGTCGGTGATCGTGGCCGTGCGCGACTGCGTGGAACTGGCGAAGGCCGAGCGGCGCGAGAGCGAGAAGGCGTGAAGTTCGACCTGGTGCTCGCCGGGGTCGGGGGCCAGGGGGTGCTGTCGATCGCCGCCATCCTCGCCGAAGCGGCACGGCGCGAGGGCCTGGCGGTCCTTCAGGGCGAGATCCACGGGATGTCGCAGCGCGGCGGGGCGGTGCAGGCCACGCTGCGGCTCGCCGACGCTCCGGTGGCCGGCAGCCTGGTGGCCCACGGCGGGGCCGAGATGGTGCTCGGCGTGGAGCCGGTCGAAGCCCTGCGTTGCCTCCACTACCTGTCTCCGGAGGGCCGCCTGGTCACCGCCGCCGATCCGCATCCGAACATCCCCGACTATCCGCCCCTGGAGGCGGTGCTGGCCGCGGTGCGCGCCGTGCCCGGGGCGGTGCTGGTCGGGGCCGCCGATCTGGCGCGGCGCGCCGGGTCCGGGCGCGCCGCCAACGTGGTGATGGTGGGGGCCGCCTCGGCGTTCCTTCCTCTGCCGGCGGCGACGGTCGAGGCTTGCCTGGTGGACGGGTTCGCCGCCAAGGGGGAGCGAGTAGTGGAAGCGAACCGGCGCGCCTTCGCCCTGGGCCGGGCGGCGGTGGGCGCCGCCGCCCCATGACCGCCGTCGCCGGCGAGGTGGCGGCCGCCCTGGCGGCCGGGCAGGCGACGCTCCTCGAGCCCCAGGCCTACCGGGTCGCCGCCCTCCTGGGCATCGGCGCCCCCGCCCATTCCGTGGTGCCACCGGGGGGGCCGCTGCCCTCACTCGACGGCCTGAGGGGGGAGCGGCTGGTGGTGAAGGTGCTGTCCCCGGCGGTTCCCCACAAGAGCGATCGCGGCGGGGTGCGCCTCGTTCGGCGCGGGTCGGTGGCGAAGGCGATAGCGGAGATGGCCCGGGCCTTCGAGGGCGTAGAGGTCCGCGGCTGGCTCGTGGCCGAGGAAGTGCCCCATCCTCCCGGGAGCGAGGTCCTCTTCGGGCTGCGCCGCACTGCGGAGTTCGGCCTGGTCGCGGTGCTGGGACTGGGCGGCGTCGAGGCCGAGATCCTGGCGGCGGCGGTGCCGCCCGCCGTCTTCCTGCCGGAGGACGGGCCCGCCGACGGGGTCCCGGCCGTCGGCGGGCTCACCGGAGGCCGCCGGGGGGTGGCGCCCGCAGTGGCGGCCGAATCCCTCGACGAGTTCCTGCGCCGACTCGAAGGCAAGGCCGGAGCGCTGCCGCCGGAGGTGGCCGAGATCGAGTTCAACCCTCTGGTGTTCACCGCCGCCGGGCCGGTGGCTCTCGATGCTGCGGCGCGGCTGGCTGCGGCGCCTGAGGTGCCTCTCCGGCGGCCCGCGGCCGGGATCGAGCGCCTGCTCCGCCCGGGCTCTGTGGCGATCATGGGGGTGTCGGAGCGGCTCAACCCGGGGCGAGTGATCCTGAGGAACGTGCTCGCTGCCGGGTTCCCGGCGGAGCGGGTCACCGTGGTCAAGGCGGGTCGCGCCGCGATCGACGGATGCCGCTGCGTCCCCGACCTGGAGGCGTTGCCGGCACCGGTAGACCTGCTGGTGCTCAGCCTCGCCGCCGGTGCGGTGCCGGAAGTCGTGGAGGAGATCTGCCGCCGCGGCGCGGCGGCGAGCGTGATCGTCATCCCCGGCGGGTTGGGAGAGCGCTCGGGGAGCGAGTCCCTCGCCGCCCGGACCCGGGAGGCCATCGGCGCGGCGCGGCGACGCGGCGGCGGGCCGGTGGTCAACGGGGGGAACTCGATGGGGGTGCGCTCGGCGCCGGGGCGCTACGACGCCACCTTCATCCCGCCGCACAAGTCGAGCCCATCTGCCGGCGCGGCGGTGGCGCCCCTGGCGGTGATCTCGCAGAGCGGGGCCTTCGCCATCGCCCGCCTCGATCGCCTGGTGGCGCTGCAGCCCCGCTACCTGATCACGGTGGGGAACCAGATCGACCTCACCGTGGGGGACTACTTGCAGTTCCTGGCCGAGGATCCAGGGGTGGAGGTGGCCGCCTGCTATGTGGAGGGGTTCCGGCCGGGGGACGGCGCCGCCTTCCTGGAGGCGACCCGGCGCCTGAGGGAGCGCGCCGGGACGGTGGTGGCCTACTTCGCCGGGCGCACCGCCGCCGGGGCCGCCTCGGCGGCTTCGCACACCGCCTCCATCGCCCCCGACCACGCCCTGGCCCGCGCCCTGACGGAACGGGCCGGGGGACTGGTGGCGAACACGCTGGAGGGATTCGAGGACCTCGTGCGCCTGGCGGTGCTGCTGTCACATCGCTCGGTGGGCGCCGGCCGGCGACTCGGGGCCGTCTCCAACGCCGGCTTCGAGGCGGTGGCCGTGGCCGACAATGCCTCCCCTCTGTCCTTGGCGGCCTTCGGCCGCGATACGGCCGCCCGGGTGGAGCGGGTCCTGGAGGCGCACCGCCTCGAGGGGATCGTCGGGGTGTCGAACCCGCTGGACCTGACCCCCATCGCCGGCGACGCCGGGTTCGCCGAGGCGGCAGCGGCCGTGCTGGCCGATGCGGCGGTGGATGTGGGGATCGTGGGGGTGGTGCCGCTCACCCCGTCGCTGACGACGTTGCCCGCCGGGGCCGGTCACGGGGAGGACGTGGGAGCGGCCGGGGGCCTGGCGGCACGCCTGATCGACCTGTGGCGTTCGACGACCAAGGCGTGGGTGACGGTGATCGACGGAGGTGCTCTCTACGACGCCATGGCCCGCCGCCTCGAGGACGCCGGCATGCCGGTGTTTCGCACCGCCGACCGGGCGACGAGGGCCCTGTCCCGCTACTGCCGGTGGCGAGTGAGTGGCGGAGGGGCGCCCTCGGGGCCTGGGGAGCCGGAGGCGGCCGGGGCGGGAGCGGTCTCAGGCTCCTCCGGCGGAGGCCCCTGACACGTCTTCCAGGAACCGGGCCGTCTCGTCCAGCAGGCGGGCCCCGAAGGCGAGGACGGCATCGTTGTGGTCGGCGTCCTCGAAAGACACGAAACGCTT
>VGBK01000020.1 GCA_016870535.1 Actinomycetota bacterium
CCTCCCCCGTGGCAACGGGGGAGGTGGCGGCGAGGCTTTGGGTGCCGCCGGAGGGGGTTGCGCAACACGCCGACCTGCGCCGCGCCCTCCGCAACTCTCCCCCCAGCCCCCTCCCACCGCCGTGGGAGGGGGAGAAGCCGCGCCCTCCGCTTCCCTCCCCTCAGTCCGCTCCCGCCCCCGCAGGAGGGGAAGCCAGCCCCCGCTCCTCCGCCCACTCCCGCACCAGGCGGTAGGCCTCCTCCTCGGAGTACGGGCCCTCGTCCAGGCGGTACTCCAGGAGGAGGTCCATCACCTCTCCCACCAGCGGGCCCGGCTTGATGCCGAGATAGGCCATGACGGCGTGCCCGTCGATCGGCGGGCGGATGGCGTCGAGCTCCTCCTGCTCGCGTAGGACGGCGATACGCTCCTCCAGTTCGTCGATGCGCCGCTCCACCGCCCGGGCCTTCTTCGGATCCCGGGTGGTGACGTCGGCCCGCACCAGCAGGTTGAGGCGCTCCAAGAGGGGCCCGGCGTCGCGTACGTAGCGCCGCACCGCCCGGTCGGTCCATCCCATCTTCAGGGTGTGGGGGCGCAGGTGCAGGTAGACCAGGCCGGAGACCTGTTCGATCTCTTCCTTCGAGTACCGCAGTTCTCGCAGGCGGTGCCGGGTGAGACGCGCTCCCACCACCTCGTGGTGGTGGAAGGCCACTCCCTCTGGGCCGAAAGACCGCGTGTCGGGCTTCCCCACATCGTGGAACACGGCGGCCAGGCGCAGAACCCGGTCGGGCCGGCAGCGCCCGACGACGGCAATGGTGTGGCTCAGCACGTCCTTGTGCTGGTGAATGGGATCCTGCTGCAGGCGCAGGGCGGTGAGTTCCGGGAGGAACTCGCCGGCCAGGCCGCTGTCCACCAGGCCCCACAGCCCCGCCTCGACATGCTCCCCCACGAGCAGCTTGTCCAGTTCGTCGCGGATGCGCTCCGCCGACACGATGGCCAGGCGCTCCCGCATGGCTCGCACCGCCCCCAGCGCCGCCGCGTCCGGGCTGAAGCCCAGCACGCTGACGAAGCGGAAGAGGCGCAGCATGCGCAGCGGGTCGTCCTCGAAGGCGATGCCGGGGTCGAGCGGGGTGCGCAGCACGCCGGCGCCCAGATCCACCAGCCCCCCGTAAGGGTCGATGATCTCGGGGGCGGGCACCAGCCGCAGCGCAGTGGCGTTCACCGTGAAGTCCCGCCGCGAGAGGTCCGTCTCCAGGTCCTCGGAGAACCGCACCACCGGCTTGCGGCTGTCGTCCCGATAGACCTCCGCCCGAAAGGTCGTGATCTCCAGACGCACCCCGTCCTTGAGCACCCCTACCGTGCCGAAGGCCTCTCCGACGGTGTACACCTCGTCGGCCCACCCGGCGACCAGACGCCGCACCTCGCCCGGCCGGGCCGCGGTGGCGAAGTCGTGCTCCTCATCGGGGCGGGCCCGCCCCAGCAGGGCATCGCGCACGCTCCCCCCTACCAGGAAGACCTCCTGTCCGGCGTCGCTGAAGCGCCGCGCCAGGTTCACCGGCACGCCGTCGGGGCGCAGCAGGGGCTCGAGGCGAGCGGGGATCATTCCCCCGTCATGGTAGGGCAGCCGACCCCGACGGCTAGGTCGGGATCAGCCCCGACTGCTGGGCCCGCAGCCGTAGATCGCCCGGCTTGGTGGCGTGGCGCAGGCCCTCGGCGAAGGTGATCGCCCCGGCGGCGAACAGTCGGAGGATCGCCTGGTCGAAGCTCTCCATCCCGTAGTACCCGCTCTCCGCGAGGACGTCGGGGATCTCGGCGGTCAACTCCGGGTCGGCGATGCGCTCCGCCACCCTCTCGTTGTTGACGAGGATTTCGGCAGCCACCACCCTCCCCGACCCATCGGCCCGGGACAGGAGTCGCTGGCTGATGATCCCCCGCAGCGCCGAGGCGAGCAGGAGGCGCACCTGCCGCTGCAGGTTCCCGGAGTAGAAGTCCAGGATGCGGTTGATGGTCTCGGTGGCGTCGGTGGTGTGCAGGGTGGAGAGCACCAGGTGCCCGGTCTCCGCCGCCTTGAGGGCGGCATCGATGGTGGCCCGGTCACGCATCTCCCCGATCAGGATCACATCGGGATCCTGACGCAGTACGCGGCGCAGCGCCTCGGCGAAGTCCCGGGTGTCATCCCCCACTTCGCGCTGGTGGATCAGCGCCAAGTCGTCCCGGTGGACGAACTCGATGGGGTCTTCGATGGTCACCACGTTGACCCGCCGGGTGTGGTTGATGACGTCGAGCATCGCGGCCAGCGTGGTCGACTTGCCCGAACCCGTGGGCCCGGTTACCAGGATGAGGCCGCGCGGCTCCTGCACCAGCCGGTCCAACGCCGCCGGCAGGCCCAGTTTCTCGAAAGTCATGCTCGGGCCGGGGATGGGACGGAGGGCCAGGCTCACCAGGCCGCGCTGGCGGAAGGCGTTTACCCGCACCCGGCGCCGGGCCATGTCGTCCACGGCGAAATCGGCCTCGTTGGTCGCGCTGAAGGCGTCCTTCAGACGCTCCGGGAGAAGACGCTCCAGGTACCGCTCGGTGTCCTCGGCGGTCAGTTCCCGGTGGGCCGTGGCCTGCAGTTGACCGTTGAGCCGCAGGACGGGCGGCACCCCGACCTTGAGGTGGAGGTCGGAGGCGCCCGCGTCGGCCGCCTCAGCGAGAAGGTACTCGATGGCAGGGAGGTCGCGGGACATGTCTCCTCGCCCTATCGGCACGGTCGGTAGTCGGCTTGACCCGTGTCCTCCAGGGGTGTCTACCCCGACGCCCAGTGCCGTTCGACCTGAGCCGCCGCCACCTGCACCATGTGGAAGGCGCGGGGAGGCGACACCTCCCCGGATGGGTCGGGGAACTCGCCGCCGACCCCGCGCAGGGCGGCCTCCACCGATCCGCTGATCGCCGCCAGGTCGTAGCCGCCTTCCAGGAAGAACACGAGGCGGCCCGGGGCGATCTGTGCCAGGCGGTGGCCCATGCGCCCGTAGTCCGGTTCCCGCAACTGCACGTTGGCCAGAGGATCGTCGGCGTGCCCGTCGAAACCGGCGCTGACCAGGACCCAATCCGGTGCCATCGACCGCAGCACCGGCAGGACGATGCGGTTCCAGGCCTCCTCGTAGGCATCTCCCGCCGTTCCGGCGGGGACGGGGATGTTGATGTTCCACCCCTCTCCCTCCCCCTTGCCCGCCTCGTCGATCCATCCCGTCCCCGGGTAGAACGGGAACTCGTGCGTGCTGATGTAGAGCACGTCCCGCCGGTCGTAGAACATGTCCTGGGTGGCGTTGCCGTGGTGCACATCCCAGTCGACTATGGCCACCCGGTCGCCACGCCGCGCCAGGGCGTCGGCGGCCACCCCGATGTTGTTGAAGAGGCAGAACCCCATAGCGCGGTCGCGGGTAGCGTGATGGCCCGGAGGCCGCACCGCCAGGAAGGCGGCGTCGCCCTCGCCGCTCTCCAGGGCCTCGATCGCTGCCAGGCCGGCTCCGGCGGCCCGCAGGGCCGCTTCCCAGGACCCCGCCGAGACCACGGTGTCCGGGTCGAGCGAGCCTCCTCCGGCCAGGCAGAACTCCTGGATGCGCGCCACGTGCGAAGGCCGATGGACGGCGTGCAGTGCCTCGAGCGGAGCCTGCGGAGCGTCACACTCCACGACCTCCTCTGCTCCTCGCCGCGCCCCCGCCAGCGCCGCCTCGAGGCGAGCGGGACGCTCCGGGTGCCACCCCCCCGTGTCGTGCTCACGGCACGCCGGGTGGGTGTAGAGCAGCAGGCGCATCTCGCAAGATTCGCACATCTGCGAAGCATCCCGGCGCCTCCGGCGGTCCCCGGACCGCAGGCCCCTACCATCGCCGCCGTGGCGAGGCCCGGATGAAGGTACGCATCGAGGGCGAGTGGCCGGGGGCGGTCACCCTGTGTTACGGCTGGTCCCGTGCCACCGCCCGTCCCTGGAACGACGCCACCCCTATGGCCCACCTCCGCGCGGAACGGGGCGGTCCCGCCTTCCTGGATGAGTGCGCCCGCCTCCTCCTCGCCCGGCCCGGGGTCACCGGGGTCCTGTCGCCGCCCCTCTTCCTCCCGGCGCGCCCCCCGTGGGAGCGGGCCGGATTCGCCGTCCACGCCCGCCTCATCTTGATGCGCCGCAGCCTCGACGGCCTCTCCGCTCCCGGCCACGCCGTCGACCCCGGCGATCTCCGCGACCTCGACGACACCCTGCGCGTCGATCGGGCCGCCTTCGATCCCTTCTGGCGCTTCGACCGCACCGCCCTGCTCGAGGCAGTGCAAGCCACCGCGGAGAGGGCCATCCACCTGGTGCGCCTCCCCGGAGGGGGCCTGGCCGGCTTTGCCGTCACCGGCCGCAGCGGCCGCCACGCCTACCTGCAGCGGGTGGCGGTGGATCCCGCCTGGCAGGGAAGGGGCATCGGTCGCTCCTTGGTGCGCTCCGCCGCCGCCTGGGCCGGTATAGCCGGAGCCTCCGTCCTCCTGCTCAACACGCCCGACGGCAACGCTGCCGCCTCCGGCCTCTATGCCGCCGAGGGCTTCCGGCCCGCAGGTCGCGACCTGGCGGTGCTGGCCCGGACTGCTTGAAAGGCTCCGCCGGGATGATGCCGGGCCGCCTCAGGGAGATGCCCCCCTACTACCACTCGGCGCCACCACACGGCCTGCGCAGAGGCGCTGGACGCGGTACTGTCCGGCCCAATCGAAACCGGACGGAGACATGATCCGCATCGTCACCGACTCATCCTGCGACCTTCCCGACGACGCCGTCGCCCGCCACCGCATCGAGGTGGTCCCCCTCACCATTCGCTTCGGCGAAGAGGAGTTCGTGGACCGCGAGCAGTTGAGCGGCGACGAGTTCTGGCGGCGCCTGACCACCGGGACCTCGCTTCCCGAGACCGCCGCGCCCCCGGTGGGACGCTTCCAGCAGGCTTTCAACCGCCTCGTCTCCGGCGGGGCCGACGGCATCGTGGTGATCTGCATCTCCTCCAAGATCAGCGCCACCCTGCAGTCGGCCAACCTGGCCGCCGAGCAGTTCTCCGCCGGTGTCCCCGTGCGGGTCGTCGACAGCGGCCTGGTCTCGGCCGCATTGGGCCTGGCCGCCATCGCCGCCGCAGAACTGGCCGCCTCCGGAGCCCCCATCGACGAGGTGGAGGCCGCGGCGCGCTCCGCCTGCGAGCGGGGCCGCATCTACGTCACCCCCGACACCCTGGAGTACCTGCGCCGCGGGGGCCGCATCGGCGGGGCCCAGGCTCTCATCGGCGGCCTGCTCGACGTCAAGCCCCTCATCGCCTTCGAGGATGGGCGGGTCGCGGCCGCCGGGCGAGTGCGCAGCCGCAAGAAGGCGCTGGCGGCCATCCTCGACCACGTCGCCGAGCAAGGGGGCGCCGTAGACCGCCTGGCGGTGGTGCACTCCGACCCCGAAGATCTGCCGCAGTTCCTCACCAGCCTCCGGGAGGTCTACCCGGACGAGCCGATGGTGGCCCGCATCGGCTCCGTGGTCGGCACGCACATCGGCCCCAACTCGCTGGGCGTGACCTACCTGGTGCGCTGAGACCCTGGAGCCCTCCCTGCTCCCCCCGGCCCCGGTGACCCGGTAGCGTGACGGCGTGACTGCCCGCGGTGATGCCGACACCGAACTCATCGCGCGCTACCTGCGCGGCGACGCCGACGCGTTCGACCAACTGATGCGCGCCCACGAGGACCGCGTCTTCGCCGTCTGCCTCCGCCTGCTGCGCGACCGGGAGGCCGCCCTCGACGCCACCCAGGAAACCTTCATCACGGTCTTCCGCAAGGTGGACCGCTTCGCCGGCCATTCCGCCTTCTCCACCTGGCTCTACCGGGTGGCGGTGAACACCTGCTACGACCAGGCTCGCCGCGCCGGCCGGCGCGCCGCCGACCCGCTGCCCGAGGGCATGGACCAGCCCGACGAGGCCGCCGGCCGCGCTCTGGAGGCCGCCGAGTTGCGCCCCGACCTCGAGGCGGCCCTGGCCCAGCTCTCGACGGAGTTCCGCTCGGCCGTGGTCCTCTGCGACGCCGAGGGCCTCTCCCTGCAGACCGCCGCCGAGATCCTGGGAGTGCCGGTGGGCACGGTGAAATCCCGCGTCTTCCGCGGCCGCCGGCTCCTCGCCGAAGCCCTCGGGAACCTCCGGCCCGTCCCCGACCATCTCAGTGACGAGCACCATGGCTAAGTACGACCTCGACCGCATCGCCGCCCTGGCCGCCGGGTCTCTCCCCCCGGAGGAGGCCGCCGTCCTCGAGGCCGCGATCGCCGCCGATCCCCGGGCGGCCGCCGAACTGGCCGCCCAGCGTCTCGCTCTCCAGGCGGTGCGCCGCGCCCCGGCCCCGGTGCTCTCCGCCGACGAGCGGGCCGAGCTCCGGCGCGCCGTGGCTGCTGCTCTGCACCTGGACCGGTCACCTCAACCCGTTACGGCGATCTCCCGCCGCCGGATGAACTGGCGGCCCCTCGCCCTCGCCGGCGCCGCCCTGGCCGCCCTGGTGGCCGCGGTGCCCCTCTTCGGCCTGCTCTCGGTCGGCGAGGGCGACCGCGCCGCCCTGACCACCGCCGCCCTCGAGGCCTCCGCTCCTTCCACCACCACCGGCGACTACGCCGCCGCCGAGGGTGACGACGCCGAGATCCTGAGCGGCGTCGCCGGCCAAACGCCCGAAGCCACCCTCGCCGAGTCGCTCGCCACCACTACCGTCCCGGCTACCGCCCGGGCCCTCACCGATGCCGACAAAGCGGTGGCGGATCTCGTCGCCGCACCGGCGGCGCTCTTCTCCACCGCCGCACCGGCGGCGCCGATCCCCTGCCTCGCAGAGGCTCGGATCCTGCTGCGCCACGACGACCCCCTCGGCTTCGACCTCCCCCGCGAGGCCGGCGCCCTGGCCGTGTGGTTCCTCTCCGAGGACGGCGCCACCGTGTCCCGCCTGGTGGCTTTCGACCCCTCCAGCTGCGACTTCCTCGCCGCCTATCCCTGAGTTGCCCGGTCCCCGCCGCCGCGGGCAGGGGCCGTGCCTCTCCCGCCGGGCGCCGACTAACCTCGCGGCATCGTGGACGACTTCCCCCAACGCATCCCCGACCTCCTCGAGTCGGCGACCGACCGGGTCCGCTCCCTCACGGTGGATCGGGTGGCCCGGTTCCTCAAGTTCCTGGCCCTGGGCATGGTGATGACCGTGCTGGTCGCCATGGCGGTGATCTTCCTGCTGGTAGGCCTGGCGCGCATCGTCGACGGCCTCATCCTGAAAGCCTGCGGTGATTGCGGCTGGTCCACGGAGGTGGCCTATGCCGCCGTGGGGAGCCTGTTCCTCCTGGGCGGGGGAGTGCTGTGGGCCCTCCGCCTCAAGGCCAAGGGGTCTGAGGAACCGGAGGAATGACCGGCCCCCTGGTCGTCATCGGGTCCGGCCCTGCCGGCCTCACGGCAGCCATCTACGCCGCCCGCGCCGGCCTGGAGCCCCGGGTGATCGAGGGCCTGCAGGCCGGCGGCCAATTGATGCTGACCACCGACGTCGAGAACTACCCCGGCTTCCCCGACGGGATCCTCGGCCCGGAACTCATGGACCTGCTGCGGCGCCAGGCCGAGCGCTTCGGGGCCCGCTTCCTCCCCGGCGACGTCGGCCGGGTCGACTTCTCCGCGCACCCCTTCCTCGTGGAGGTCGACGGCACCGCTCGGCAGCAGGCCCGGGCCGTGATCATCGCCACCGGCGCCGAGGCTCGCTGGCTGGGCATCCCCGGCGAGGACCGGCTCCGCGGCTACGGCGTCTCCGCCTGCGCCACCTGTGACGGCTTCTTCTTCAAGGGGCGGCCGGTGGCCGTGGTGGGCGGTGGGGACTCCGCCATGGAGGAAGCCCTCTTCCTGACCCGTTTCGCTTCGGAGGTCGTGGTGGTGCACCGTCGCGACCAGTTCCGCGCCTCGGCCATCATGGCCCGCCGCGTGCTGGAGCATCCCAAGATCAGCGTCCGGTGGAACGCCATCCCCCTGGAGGTCCGGGGCGAAGATGCGGTGACCGCACTCCGCCTGCGCGACACGGCGACCGGCGCCGAGGACGATCTCGATGTGACCGGCGTCTTCGTGGCCATCGGCCACGATCCCGCCACCGCCCTCTTTCGCGGCCAGTTGGAGTTGGACCCGCGGGGCTACCTCCTCACCGCCACCGGCACCATGACTTCGGTCCCCGGCGTCTTCGCCGCCGGCGACGTGGCCGACCCCACCTACCGCCAGGCGGTCACCGCCGCCGGGGCCGGCTGCCGGGCGGCCATCGACGCCGAGCGCTGGCTCGAGGCCCAGGAATGAAACCCGCCTCCGTTCGGTTACCCGCTTCTGTCCCATCAAGCATGAGGAGGTGAGGGCCGCCTCGCGGCGCCGCATCATGGCCGATCACACCGTCATCGCTACCGACGCCACCTTCGCCGACCTCATCGCCGGGGAGCAGCCGGTGCTCGTCGACTTCTGGGCGCCGTGGTGCGGGCCCTGCCGCATGGTGGCTCCCCTGCTCGAAGAGATCGCCGCCGAGTACCCCGACAAGATCACGGTGGCCAAGCTGAACGTCGACGAGAACCAGCAGACCGCGCTGCAGTTCGAGGTGATGAGCATCCCCACCATGATCGTCTTCCGGCGCGGCCGGCCCACCGCCACCCGCATCGTAGGCGCCCGCCCCAAGGCCGCCCTGCTCCAGGACCTCGCCGAGTACCTCGCCTGAGTTTCTGCCACCATGGAGCGCACTGTGGCGCTCTACAGGCAGGGTGATGCCGGCGACGCCGTGCGCGACATACAGGAGCGCCTGGCCGCGCTTGGTTTCGCGTGCGAGCCGGATCCCGCCGGCATGTTCGGCGCCCCCACTGCGGCGGCGGTGGCCGCCTTCCAAGCCTCCCGCCACCTCGCCGCCACCGCCGAGGTCGACGAGATCTGCTGGAGAACTCTGGTAGATGCCGGTTTCCGGCTGGGCGACCGCCTTCTCTACTACCGCCTGCCCATGCTCCACGGCGAAGATGTCGCCGCCTTGCAGCACGACCTCAACGCCCTGGGGTTCGACGCCGGACCCGTCGATGGCATCTTCGGCGCCGACGCTCTCCGGGCCGTCCTGGACTTCCAGCAGAACCGGCACCTCCCCGAGGACGGCATCGTCGGGCCGCAGTTCCTCCAGGAGCTCGTCCTGATGGTTCGAGCCACCAAGAAGGCGGGACGGGACATCCTGCGGGAGCGGGTCTGGCTGCGTTCCTTGCCCCCCGGCCTGGCCGGCCAACGGGTATTCGTGGATGCCGCCTGCCGCGACGAGTACGAGGCTGCCATTTCCTGGGAGGCTGCCGTGGCCGCCGCCGCCCTCATCGCGGAACTGGGCGGCCGCCCCCTGCTCTCCCGCAGCGCCGACACCCGCCCCCCGGAGAGCCTGCGGGCCCGCCACGCCAACGAACTCGGCGCCGACATGGTCCTCGGCTTCTCCCTGCCGCACAGCGACACGCCCGCGGTCTACCACTTCGCCTCCGCCGTTAGCCACAGCGAGGCCGGCGAAGCCCTCGCTGCCGCCGTCTCCTCGTGCCTCGGCTTGCCCGTGGGCGGCCGCGTGCTCGCCCTGCTGCGCGACACCCGGGCTCCCGCCATCGTGGTGGCTCCGCCCCGGCTGGACCCCCGCCTGGGCCGCGCCGTCGTGCGCGCCCTGGA
Source organism: Actinomycetota bacterium (assembly GCA_016870535.1). Classification (GTDB taxonomy): domain Bacteria; phylum Actinomycetota; class Acidimicrobiia; order Spongiisociales; family UBA11373; genus VGBK01. The sequence goes on from VGBK01000020.1 coordinate 9,651, forward strand.
CGACTGGCTCAGGTCGCTACCCTCCGGCGAAGCCTGATATCGGGCCTTCCAGGCGCCGTCTCCTCCACCGGCCCACCTCGCCTGCGCGTGTCGACGGCGTCGCCACCGACGGGGATCTCGCCTCACTCCCCCACGAGCGCTCGATAGATGCGCTCCAGGTCCTCCAGCGAGCCGAACCGCACCACCAATCGGCCTCCCCCTCGCCTGCCGTAGTCGATGGACACCGGCGCCGCCAGCCGATCTCCCAGCCACTCCTCCAGCGCCAGCACCTCCGGCGGCCGTACCCGCGTCTGGCGTACCGGAGGCGGCAGGCCCTCCTCGCGAGAGCGCACCGCTTCTTCCAGGCGCCGCACCGGCCATCCCTCCTCTGCCGCTCGACGCCCGAGGCTCTCCGCCTGCTCCGGGTCGCTCAGGCCCAACAGGGCCCGCCCGTGCCCGGCGCTCAACTCGCCCCGAGCCAGCATCCCCTGGATCGAAGCGGGGAGTTGGAGCAGCCGGAGGGTGTTGCTGATGGCGGGCCGGCTCCGCCCCACCCGGGCCCCCACTTCCTCGTGTGTCAGACCAAACTCCTCCAGGAGTTGACGGTACGCCGCCGCCTCCTCGAGGGCGCTGATGTCCTCTCTCTGGAGGTTCTCCACCAGGGCCTCGGCCAGCCCCGACACGTCATCACCCTCCCGCACCAGTGCCGGGACCTCTTTCAGCCCGGCCAGGCGCGCCGCCCGCCACCGCCGCTCTCCGGCAACCAGGACAAAGGTCCCCGCCTCCTCCCCCCGGCGCACGACGACGGGTTGCAGCACCCCCACCTCCCGGATCGAGGCGGCCAGGCCCTGCAGGGCCTCCGGGGACATCGACCGCCGCGGCTGCTGGGGGTTGGGCGTGATGGCGTCCAGAGGCAGGGTGGTGTAGCCCTCCACTGCCGTCTCGGCCGGGATCAGGGCATCGAGGCCCCGGCCCAAGCCCGACTTACGCACGGCCATGTCTCCTCCTGAACTCGGCGGCGAGATCCCGGTAGGCCTTAGCCCCCCTGCTTCCCGGATCGAACGATTCGATCGGCTCACCGTAGGAGGGTGCCTCCGCCAGCCTCACCGTTCGTGGAATCATGGTCTCGTAGGCCACCTCGCCGAAGTGCTCCCTCACCTGACCCACCACGTCGGCGGCCAGATGCGTTCGCTTCGTGTACATCGTCAGCACTACCCCTTCGATCTTCAGTCGAGGGTTAAGGTTGGACTGGATGAGGGCGATGTTCCGTAGCAACTGCGTCAGTCCCTCGAGGGCGTAGTACTCGCACTGAATCGGGATGAGCACTTCGTCCGCTGCGGTGAGCGCATTTACCGTTATCAGTCCCAGGGAAGGCGGGCAGTCGATCAGCACTGTGTGGTATCTCGCCCTGGGACCATTCAGCGACCGGGCCAACTGGTGCTCACGGGCGAACCTCGGGACCATCTCGATCTCCGCGCCCGCCAGGTCTATCGACGAGGGGACCAGGAAGAGGTCCTTGACTCGACTGGGTTCGACCGCATCCTCCAGTGGGAGATCCCCCACCAGCACCTCATACACGGTGTGGCTGAAGTCGCCCTTCCGGAAACCCAGACCTGATGTGGTGTTGGCCTGAGGATCGGCGTCGACCAGCAGCACCCGTTCGCCGGCGGCAGCCAGAGCGGCGCCCAGGTTGATCGCCGTCGTCGACTTGCCCACGCCCCCCTTCTGGTTGGCGACGGCAACGACTACGCCTGGGCCTGGGGCTTTCTCATGCACCACGCCGCATGATAAGCAGCCAGGCCGGAGCGTCAAGGATTTCGGAGGGAACTCCCACTACTTCGGCGCTCAGACCCAGGGCGGCCGCAATGCCGACCAGGTCCCGGGTTCGGTCGGGAGGAGTGTCTCGCCGGCTCAACCCAAGGACCGACCGACCCTCCGCAGCAAGCAGGCGAGCCGAGAGCCCCACGACCTCCTGTGGCTTCAGCGAGCCGCGCGCGACGAGACCGCCCCACTCGTCGGCAACGGCGAAGGCATCGCCTTGGGCGATCAGCACATTCGATAGCCCCATGACTCGCACGACCCGGTGCAGTAGTCGCACCCTTCTCCCCCCTCGGTCCAGCAAAGTGATCCGCGCCCTCGGCCACAGGACGGCAAGCGGAACGCCGGGAAGGCCCACTCCGGTGCCCACGTCCAGGATCTCCTCGGGACTCTCGTCGGGCCACCCGCCCGCGAAGAGAAGGGAGTCCGCTATGTGGCGCGACCACACGCGGTCGGCCTCTCGCGGCCCCAGGCCGCCTGCAGGGATCGCCTCGCCCACCAGCCACCTGGCGTACTGCTCGAGGAGTTCGGCCTGCCGGCCATTCAGTCGGCGCCCACTCCACGCGGCGGCCCGCCGCGCCGCTTCAACGGACTCCATCACCGTGGGCTGCCTTCGTCGGTTTCACGTGGAACACCGGGGCCCGGGGCCGGGGTCCTCGACGGGATCACTCCTCCGCGTCTTCGTCCTCCGGTGCGATCACCACCGACCTCTCCGGATCCTCTCCCTCCGAGAAGCTTCGCACCCCACTGATCTCCGCAATCGCGTCGTGGACCACCTTGCGATCGGCCGGATTCATCGGCTCCAGCATTATCTCGCCGCCCTCGTCCAGGACCTTCTCGGCGAGTCGCCCCGCATAGATGCGCAAGGCCGCACGCCGCCTCTCGGCATAGCCGGCGATATCAAGGCGTAGACGCGCTCCCATGCCGCTGTGCCGGTGGACCATCGTCCGACACAACTCCATGACCGCTTCCAGGATCGCTCCCTTGGTTCCCACCAGGGCCTCGGTCTGGTCGCCGGCCACATCGGCGTAGATGATGTCCCCGTCGACCCTGGCGCTCACTTCACCCTCGAGACCGAAGGCGTCCAGAAGACCCACCAGGAAGCCCCTCACGATCTCCGCCTGCGCTGCGGGGTCCGCTTCGCCGCCGTCCTCTGCTCGAGTGTCCGCAACCCGCCGGGGCTCACCCCGGCCGGTCTGCGCCCTCTCCTGACGGCCGCTTCGCTCTCCATCCCGGCCTCGCCCGCTCGGGGTTCCCGGGCGGCGCTCTGCCGGCCGCTCGGGCTTTCGTCCCGCCTCTCTTCCGCTCTCCGCTCGTCCGCGTCCCTGTCTCGACTCCCCGGCACCTCTCTCCCTGCCGTTTCCCGACCCGCCCTTGCCCCGCCGCCTTCTCCTCGACTTCGGCCGGGTCTTCAGGCGAATCAAAGCCGGTTCGCCACCGAACCCCAGGAATCCCTTTTGGGCTTCCTGCAGCACTTCGATCTCGGCCTCCTCCCGTGAATTCAGGCCCAACTCACGCAAGCCCTCTTCGATGGCCTCATCCACGGTCTTGGCCCGGACTTCCACCCACTCCTCCATGGGAGTCATCTCCTTCTGCGTTTCTTGCCGCGTTGCTGTGAGGCTTGCGGGCTCCTGCCCGACCCGCCGCGAGGCTGCACCGCCTGCGCCCGCGCCGGCCGCGCGGCGGCCTTAGGCGTCCGGGGCTCCAGTGCCTTCGGCGTCGCGGCTTCCGACCCGGTCTCGCCGTCCCCCGGGCTCTCCATCGCCTTGGCCCCCGCCTGCCGATCGCTCAATCGGATGATCAGAGACTGCTGGCCGATCCGAAAGACCGCGCTTGCGGCGAAGTACACGCCCAGCCCGGCGGGCAGGGTGTAGGAGATGAACCCAAAGAGAATTGGAAAAAACTTCAAGACAGCCTGGCCGGGCATCTGCGGGGTGGCCTGCCCGTCCTTGGCCTTCGGCATGGTCTGCCTCTGCTGGTAGTAGGCCGTCCCCATCACCAGCAGCAGAGTCGCCAGGTAGGGGAGAAACGCCACCACCCCCAGACCGAAGGCGTCGCGCGGCGTGTTGCTCAGGTTCATGCCGGCAAAGGCTCTCCAGGCCGGGTCCGCCGGCCGGCGGCCCGCCTCCAGCCACGCCTGGATGTCGTTGTAGAGGCGGCCCCCCTCGACCATCTTGAGGAATCGGGTCGGGCTGCTGCCCGGGGAGGTTAGGTTGCCGAACCGGTCGTCCCCCACGGCGGTCACGGTGACCGTCTCCCCCGTCCCGTTCACCACCTCCACCTGGAATCGCACCACCCGGCCTTCTGGCGGCACGGCCCCCGCCGCCGGCCGCACCACCACCGCCACACCCGGCGCCACGTCGCCCAGGCCCACCTCCGCGGTGTCGGTCCTGTTGATGCTCCCCCCTGCCTCGTCCCGCAGCGAAGCGCTGAGGATGTTCTGATGGGTGGTGGGCCCCCCCGGCACGAACCCCTCGAATCCACAGGCGAGAGCCCCGCCCGGCAGGATCCTCCGCTCCTGGGCCGGGCACGTGTTGGCCCCGGCCAGGTCGTTGTCCACCGCCAGCAGGTCGCCGAACACGGAGTCGGTCATCCCCTCCAGCGTCACCGCCTGCGCGCTCGGGTTGACCACTTCGACGGTGAAGCCAACCCGTCCCCCTCCAGGACCCACTACCCCTGCCGCCGGCCGAATGGTGGCCGTCACCTCTCCGCCGGCCTGGCCCACCATCACCGTGGCGGTGTCGGTCCGGGTGGCCGCCCTGCCCCCCGAATCGGCGATGTTCGCCGTGACCCGGTTCTGGTGCCCCGCCTCCTCGGCGACCACGAAACCTGAATACGAGCAGGCGAAAGAGCCCCCTGGGGCCACCACCGGCCGCTGTCCGGCGCATTCGTCGCCCAGCGACATCGGGCTCGCCGAGAAGGACTGCAGCACCTGGAAGAGAGCGAACCAGACGGGCATCTGCAGCAGCAGGGGCAGGCATCCCGCCGCCGGGTTCACTCCGCGCTGCTTGTAGAGGGCCAGGGTGGCTTGCTGCAGCCCGGGCTTGTCGCCGGCGTACTCCTTCTGGAGGCGCTTCAGTTCGGGCTGAAGCACCTGCATGGCCCGCATCGACCGGGTCTGCTTCAAGGTCAGCGGGAAGAGCACCACGCCCACCGCCACCGTCAGCAGGATGATGGCCACCCCCAGGTTGGGCACCAGGCCGTAGAAGAACGAGACCACCGCCCCAAGGAACTCCCGGATGGCGTCCCACATGGCTCTACCCCGCCTTCCTGGGAACCGGGTCGTAACCGCCTTCGTGGAACGGATGGCACCTCACCAGGCGGCGCACCGCCAGCCACGACCCCGCCAGCACCCCGTGCTGTCCCCAGGCCTCGTAGGCGTACTCAGAGCAGGTCGGCAGGTAGCGGCACCGCGGCCCGAGCAGCGGCGACAGCACCCTCTGGTAGCCCCGCACCGCGCCCTGCAGCCAGCGCCTCGGGCGCAATCCGCCTCTCTTCCCGCTCAACTGCCTCACCTCACTTCCTCTACCGCCGCAACCACCCAGGCCCGCACCAGCGAAAACGGGGCCCTCCCCAGGCCTTCTCCCCCAATCACCACATAGTCGCGATCGCTCCGCAACGGGGCCTGCGCCACCGCCTCTCGCAGCCGCCGCTTCGCCCGGTTGCGAAGCACCGCCCCTCCCACCGCCCGGCCCGCCACCACCGCCACCCGCGGGGAGCCGGGGCCGCCGCAGGCCGACACCACCGTCACTTCTCCTACCCGCCGCCGCCGGCCCTCGCGCCACAGCCTCTGGAAGTCGGCGCGGCCGCGGAGCGACACGAACGGGCGATTCCTACGCCGAGAGGCGCCGGCGGCCTTTGGCACGGCGGCGTCTGAGGAGGGCTCGCCCGGCGCGGGTGCGCATGCGGATGCGAAACCCATGCTTCCTCTTGCGACGGCGGACATTCGGCTGAAAGGGGCGTTTCATGGGGCAGTTCCGAGAGAAGAGACTAGGCCGGAGCAACAGGTTACGGAGGGGCCACCGGCTTGTCAAAGGTAGCCGCCCACCGCGGAAACTAGGCCTGTGTCGCGAAACTTTGGCTATCCCCCGCCTCCGGCGGGGAGCCGCCGCCTGCCATTTCTTGGCTTACGCAAACCTCTTGTGCCGTAAGGGTTTTTCCGCTCTCTTCCCCTGTCGCCCACCTCGGTACGGCGCGATTTGCCGTTCTTGTCGCCCCTCGCGGTCCTCCCATATACTCACCCCTCGCCGGAAGGCTCGGCGACACTTCCCCCAAGTCGGATCGCTCGAGGCTCACCGGGTGAACGGAGGGATGGACACCCTTGGGTGTCTGCTTCTCCACAGCTGTGGATATGCCTGTGGAGAAGCCCGGAGAGGCGCTCGGAGGACTTGGTTGGAGGCGCATTCCCCCGCTGAGTGGGATGACTTTCGCCGCACGCTGCGCGGCCGGGTCACCCCGGTCACGTGGCAGACCTGGCTGGAAGGGCTCCGGCCGGTCGCCATCCAGAACGGGGTGGTCAGCCTCATTGCTCCCAGCGAGTTCCACCTGCGCTGGGTGAACGACAAGTACCGGCCCATCGTCGAGGCAGCCGTCACCACCGTTTTCGGCCCCGAAGCCCGCCTGGTGATCGACGCGCGGCGCGAACCGCTCGACGACACTGCGGAGGACGAGTCCTTCGACGAGGCCGAGCCGCCTTCTCCGCCAGCCCCCCCGAGCCGCCCGTCTCCGGTTCCCGGCTTGGTCGCCAAGTACACCTTCGAGAACTTCGTCGTCGGGCCCTCCAACCGCTTCGCCCATGCCGCCGCCATGGCGGTGGCCGAGCAGCCTGAAGGCCACTACAACCCCCTCTTCGTCTACGCAGGGGCCGGCCTCGGGAAGACCCACCTGCTCCAGGCCATCGCGCACCACGCCGTCACCCTGGCCCCCCGGCTGACGGTCCACTACACCACCTCGGAATCCTTCTTCAACGACTTCATCGACGGGATCCGCCGCAAGCGCATGAACGAGTTCAAGGCGCGCTATCGCACCGTGGATGTGCTGCTGCTCGACGACGTACAGTTCCTGGAAGGCAAGGAGCAGCTGCTCGAGGAGTTCTTCCACACCTTCAACGCCCTCCACGACAACGGGAAGCAGCTCGTCTTCAGCTGCGACCGCCCGCCGCGCAGTCTCATTGCCCTGGAGGACCGGCTCCGCAGCCGCTTCGAGTGGGGGCTCACCACCGACATCCAACCCCCCGATGTGGAAACCCGTCTCGCCATCCTCCACCGTAATGCCGGCTTCGCTCCTACCGCGGTGCCCGAGGCGGTCCTGCGCTTCATCGCGGAGCGAGTGGTCGACAACATCAGAGAGCTGGAAGGGGCCCTGACGCGGGTGACGGCCTATGCCGCGCTGACCCACCAGGAGATCGATCTCGACATGGCGGCCGATGTGCTCCAAGATCTGCTGCCCCCGGCCCACCGCCTGCCGATCACGGCCGGCCGCATCCTCGCCGCCACCGCGGCTGCCTTCGACGTCACCGTCACCGAACTGGAAGGTCCGAGCCGGCGCCAGCCCCTGGCGCGGGCGCGGCAGGTCGCCATGTACCTCTGCCGGCAACTGACCGATCTCTCCCTCCCGCGTCTGGGAGCGTTGTTCGGCGGGCGCGATCACACCACCGTTCTACATGGGGTCAACACCGTGCACCGGTTGATTCAGACCGACAAAGCCCTCTTCGACTCCGTGACCGCCCTGCTCCAAACTCTGAGGAACACATGACGGCTTCCCCAGGAGTCCCCAGCCCCGCCCCACCCCTGTGCGCTACCTCCCGACCCGTCCCCACCCCCTCCCCATGCGTCTACCCCCCGCCATCAGCACAAACACCCTTCTATCCCCAATCCCCACCTGCTTCTGCTACCACTACATTCTTGAGACACTGAACCGACCGAAGAAGGACTTCCCGTGCGGATAAGAGCCGAAAGAGATGATCTCGTCGATGTGCTGGCGCGCGCCGGCCGAGCGGTGAGCGCTCGCTCACCTCTTCCCATTCTGCAAGGGTTGAAGCTGGAGGTGGCCGGGCACACGCTGCGAGTGACGGGGACCGATCTGGATGTGACGGTCCGAACCCATCTCGAAGTGGAGGTGCTCGAGGAAGGCCGGACGGTGGCGCCGGCGCGGTTGGTCACGGAGGCGGTACGCAAACTCCCGTCGGGAGCGGTCGTCATTGCCGCGGAAGGCGGAGAGGTTCAGTTGAGTGGCGGCGGTCCGCACTTCCGGCTTCGGGAGATGGCCGGGGATGACTTCCCGCTGCTCGGTGAGGCCGACTTCTCGTCGGCCACCGAAGTCGATGGGGACGAGTTGATTCGGGCGCTCAATCAAGTCATGGTGGCGGCATCGCACGACGACGCGCGCCCGGTGCTGACCGGGGTCTTCTTCGAGGCTCAGGACGGCCCGCTCCGCCTGGTGGCTACCGATTCATATCGGCTGGCGGTGTGTGATGTCCCCGCCGTGCAAGGGAGGCTGTCGGCGCTGATCCCGGCGCGGGCGCTCCGCGAACTGCACCGGACGGTGGGAGCGAAGCGGCTTCAGGTCGCCGTGGGGTCGCGCGAGGTCGCCTTCGGCTCCGATAAGGGAAGCCTCACGGCGCGGCTGATAGAAGGGACGTTCCCGAACTACCGGCAGTTGCTCCCTGCTTCGTACCCGAGCCACCTGCGAGTCGCCCGAGACCTGCTGCTGGACGCGATCGCCCGGGCGTCGTTAGTAGCCGAGGATCACATCCCCATCCGGATGCAACTGCAGGCCGGAGGCGTCGAGCTGAGCGTGACCAGGCAGGATGTGGGTGGAGAAACCGAGCACGTCCCCGGGGAGTACGACGGCGAAGACATGACCATCGCGTTCAACAGCCGCTACCTGAACGACGGGGTCGCGGCCGTCGAAGACGACCAGGTCGTGCTCGATGTGGTGGACCCGCTCAAGCCCGGGGTTCTCCGGGGCGCTGATGCGCCGGAGTTCCTGTACTTGCTGATGCCCGTCCGCCTGTAGGCGGCCATGCGGCTGCACTGGCTGGAACTGCGCGGCTTCCGTTGCCATGAGGCCCTTGCTTGGCAGCCCGACGCCGGTCTGAACCTGCTGTTGGGAGGCAACGGCACGGGCAAGACCAGCATCCTCGAGGCCATCGGCTACCTGGCGACCCTGGCGTCCTTCCGGCGGTCGCCGGATGCCGCCCTGGTCGGCGAAGGGGCAGGCGCGGCCCTGCTGCGCGGGGAGTTCTCCGGTGCGGCGGGGACCATTCGGGTGGAGGTGGAGATACCTCGAGAGGGCCGGCGCCGGGTGCAGGTAGACGGGAAGCGGGCTATGGGGCGAGCGGCGGTGGCGGCCCGGGTGGCTCTGGTCGCCTTCCTGCCCGACGATCTCGGCTTGGTGAAGCGAGGCCCGGCGTTTCGGCGGGAGTTCGCCGACGACCTCGCGGCGCAGTTGTGGCCGGCGGCGGCGACGGAGCACCAGGAGTACGAGCGAGCCCTCCGTCAAAGGAACGCTCTCCTGCGCCGGGACGGAAGGCGGGCGGACGCCACCACGCTGGGGGTCTGGGACGATCGCCTGGCCGCGCTGGGGGCGGTGGTGCAGCAGAGACGGGTGCGGGCACTGGGCGAGGTGGCCGGGGGAGTCGCCGCGCTCTGGGATCTGCTGGGGGGGCGGGGCACGGGCTTTTCCTGGCAGTACCACGGGGCGGGCCTGGGCCGGGTGACTGCTGATGAAGCGGCGGGAGCCATCCGGGAGAGGCTCTCGGCGGCGGTGGCCGCGGCCCGTGACGAGGACCTGGAGCGCCGCACTACCACGGTGGGGCCGCACCGCGACGAGATAGCGCTGTTCGCCCAGGGAAGGGACCTCCGGACCCGGGCCAGCCAGGGGGAGCAGCGAACGGTGGCGCTGGGCCTGCGGCTGGCGGCCTTCGATCTGCTGACCGAGCGGCGGGGATCGGCGCCGGTGCTGCTCCTCGACGACGTGTTCTCCGAGTTGGACGGGCCGCGCCGGGAGGGGTTGGTGGCGCGCCTCCCGGCCGGCCAGGTGTTTCTCTCCAGCACCCATCCCGAAGATGTGCCGGCAGGGGGCTTGCGCTGGGCGGTGGCGCCGGGCAGGGTAGAGCGCATGGAGGGTCCATGAGCGACCTGCAGCAGATCGGCGAGGGGCTGGAGGCGGTCTTGCGCCGGTTGGGGCTGCCGGCGCCGGGGAGCGCGGACCGTCTGGTCGACGACTGGGCGCAGCTGGCCGGCGAGCCCTGGGCCGGGCACGCCGTCCCGGTGCGGCTGCACCGCGGGGAGCTGCTGCTCGAGGTGGCCGACGGGGCGGCGGCCAGCCTGCTCCGCTACCAGGTGGGAGCCCTGCTGGAGCGGCTGGAAGAGGCTCTGGGGGCCCGCCTGGCAGACCGGGTGCGACTGCGGGTACGGAACGAGAAAAAGAGCCCCTGACCAGGGGATTCGTCGGCGCGACCGGGCCGGGTTGTCCCCCTCGGGCACTATACTTACAGCATTGTCGGTGACTCTGCGCCGGGGCCTAGCACGGGACCGGGCGGGGGGGAGCCGGCCGCTCACCCGACCGCCCCGGTGACGAGGAGTTTCGTGGCCACCAGACGCGCCAACGGCTCATACGAAGCGAAGGACATCCAGGTCCTCGAAGGCCTCGAGGCGGTGCGCCGGCGCCCGGCCATGTACATCGGCAGCACCGGCCCGCGCGGCCTGCACCACCTGATCTGGGAGGTGGTCGACAACGCCGTCGACGAGGCCATGGCGGGCTATTGCAGTCGCATCGAGGTCACCCTGCTGGCCGACGGCGGCGTCCGCGTCAAGGACGACGGGCGGGGCATACCGGTGGGTAACCACGCCAAGACGCGCCAGTCGGCGTTGACCACGGTGCTCACCACGCTCCACGCCGGGGGCAAGTTCGAGTCCGGGGCCTACACGGTCTCGGGGGGCCTGCACGGGGTGGGGGTCTCGGTGGTCAACGCCCTGTCGCGGCGTCTCGAGGTCGAGGTGGCGCGCGATGGTTTCCTGTGGCACCAGGCTTTCGCGAGGGGCGACCCCCTGGGCAAGCCCACCAAGGGCAAGGCAGCGCGACGCACCGGCACCACCGTGACATTCTGGCCGTCGCCCGAGGTGTTCACCGAGACCACCGAGTTCAGCTACACCACGGTCGCCGGGCGCATGCGCGAGATGGCCTTTCTCAACAAGGGGCTCGAGATCATCCTGGTCGACGAGCGGGGCGAGGGCAGCCGCGACACCTTCCGCTACAACGGCGGCCTGGTCGACTTCGTGCGGTACCTGAACGCCAAGCGCGAACCGCTCCACGCCCACATCGTCAGCCTCGAGGAACGCGGCGACGACGCCGAGGTGGACGTGGCCCTGCAGTGGAACGGCGGGTACACCGAGACGGTGCTCACCTTCGCCAACAACATCAACACCCACGAGGGCGGCACTCACGAAGAAGGCTTCCGGCGGGCCCTGACCAGGGCGGTGAACGAGTTCGCTCGCGAGAGAGGCCTGCTGAAGGAGAAGGACGAGAACCTGGTGGGGGAGGACATTCGCGAAGGGCTCACCGCGGTGTTGGCGGTGCGGGTGCGCCAGCCGCAGTTCGAGGGCCAGACCAAGACCAAGCTGGGCAACACCGAGGTGCGTTCCTTCGTCGAGGTGGCGTTGAACCGCCTGCTGCCCGAGTGGCTCAGCCGCCACCCGGGGGAGGGGCGCGCCATCGTGGAGAAGTGCACCACCGCCGCCCGGGCCCGGCTGGCGGCGCGCGCGGCGCGCGACCTCACCCGGCGCAAGAGCCTGCTCGAATCCACCGGCCTGCCGGGCAAGCTGGCGGATTGCTCGGCTCGGGACCCCGAGGCCAGCGAGCTCTTCATCGTCGAGGGCGACTCGGCGGGCGGCTCCGCCAAGCAGGCGCGCAACAGCGAGTTCCAGGCCATCCTGCCCATCCGGGGCAAGATCATCAACGTCGAGAAGGCCCGCCTCACCCGGGTACTGCAGAACAACGAGATCCAGGCGCTGATCACCGCCATCGGCACGGGCATCGGGGAGGACTTCGACCTGCAGCGCGCCCGCTACCACAAGGTGGTGATCCTCACCGACGCCGACGTCGACGGGGCGCACATCCGAACCCTGCTGCTCACCTTCTTCTTCCGCCACATGCGGCGACTGATCGAGGCGGGCTTCATGTACATCGCCCAGCCCCCGCTCTACCTGGTGAAGGCGGGCAAGGAGGCCTCCTACGCCTACTCCGATCGGCAACTCGAGGAGATCAAGGCCGGTCTCGACGGGCGGCGGCCCGTCATCCAGCGCTACAAGGGCCTGGGGGAGATGAACGCCGGGCAGTTGTGGGAGACCACCATGGACCCCGAAGCCCGGGTGCTGCTGCGCGTGAGCCTCGACGATGAGGCCATGGCCGACGACGTCTTCGTCACCCTCATGGGAGACAACGTGGAGGCCCGGCGCACCTTCATCCAGCAGAACGCCCGCGACGTCCGCTTCCTGGACATCTGAGCATGACGGTCACCGACACCGACTCCGAGCACGTGCGGCTCATCGATATCGAGAGCGAGGTGCGCACCTCGTTCCTCGAGTACGCCATGTCGGTCATCGTGTCGCGGGCGTTGCCCGACGTACGCGACGGCCTCAAGCCGGTGCACCGCCGGATCCTGTATTCCATGTACGACGCCGGCATCCGGCCGGGTACTCCCTTCCGCAAGAGCGCCCGGGTGGTCGGCGATGTGATGGGGTGGTTCCACCCGCACTCCAACGATGCCATCTACGACGCCCTGGTCCGCATGGGCCAGGACTTCGCCATCCGCTACGGCCTCATCGAGCCGCAGGGGAACTTCGGCACCGTCGACGACCCTCCGGCGGCCATGCGGTACACGGAGTGCCGGCTCGAAGCGCTGGCCATGCACCTGCTCGAGAGCATCGACGAGGACACCGTCGACTTCCAGGACAACTACTCGGGCGAGCGGCAGGAGCCGGTGGTGCTTCCCGCCCGGTTCCCCAACCTGCTGGTCAACGGGTCCACCGGCATCGCGGTGGGCATGGCCACCAACATCCCCCCGCACAACCTGGGCGAGGTGATCGACGCCGCCATCCACAAGGTGGAGCACCCCGAGGCCACCGCCGAGGACCTGCTGCGGTTCGTGAAGGGCCCCGACTTCCCGACAGGGGCCCTCATCGTGGGGAACCGGGGGGTGCGCGAAGCGCTGCTCACCGGGCGGGGGTCGGTGAAGATGCGCGCCGCCGCCGACATCCAGGAGGTGCGCAAGGGGCGCACCGCCATCGTGGTCGGCGCCATCCCCTACCAGGTCTCACGCGACCGGATCATGGAGAAGATCGCCGAGTTGGTGCGGGAGCGCAAGGTGAGCGGCATCGCCGACCTGCGCGACGAGTCCGACCGCACCGGCACCCGACTGGTGATCGAGTTGAAGCGCGACGCCACCCCGCAGGTGGTGCTCAACCAGTTGTACAAGAACACCCAACTGCAGGAGACCTTCGGGGTCAACATGGTGGCCCTGGTCGACGGGGTCCCCCGCACCCTGAACCTCGAACAGATCATCCGCCACTACCTCGACCATCAGATGGAGGTGGTGGAGCGACGGACCCGCTTCCGCCTGGCCAAGGCGGAGGCCCGGGCGCACATCGTGGCGGGCCTGCTGATCGCGCTCGACAACATCGACGAGGTGGTGCAGATCATTCGCTCCTCGCGCGACACCGAGGCCGCCCGAACGGCCCTCATGGAGCGTTTCGGCCTCAGCGAGGTGCAGGCCACCCACATCCTCGACATGCCGTTGCGGCGGCTCACCGCCCTGGAGACCGACAGACTGCGCGAGGAGGCCGCCGAACTGGCCCGGGTCGTCAAGCACCTCAAGGGCCTGTTGGCCAGCCCGGCCAAGCGCTGGGCGCTGATCGGCGAGGAACTGAGCGCCCTGCGGGAGAAGTACGCCGACGAGCGGCGCACCCGCATCGTGGCGGGGGAGGAGGGGGAACTCACCATCGAGGACCTGGTGCCCGACGAGGAGGTGGTGGTCACCGTCACCGCCAACGGGTACGTGAAGGCGGTGCCGGCCAACTCCTATCGCCACCAGGGGAGGGGCGGCCGGGGGGTGAAGGGCGCCCAGGTGCGCGAGGACGACGTCATCACCCACCTGGTGCACACCCGCGCCCACGCCAACCTGCTGTTCTTCACGAACCGGGGGAAGGTGTACCGCGTGCGGGCGCACCAGATGCCGCGCAAGGACCGCACCGCCAAGGGGGTGCTGGTGCAGTCGGTGCTCCCCATGGCTCCCGACGAGCGGGTGGAGGCGCTGGTCGATACCCGCACCTACGACCCCTCCCGCTTCCTGGTCATCGTCACCCGGCAGGGCATCGTCAAGAAGACCCGCCTCTCCGACTACGACTCGCGGCACCAGGTGCTCATCGCGGTGAGGCTGAATGAGGGCGACGAGGTGGTCGAGGTGCTCACCACCAACGGGGAGGACGACCTGCTGCTGTTCACCAACTCCGGGGCCGGCATTCGCTTCTCCGAAGGCGAACTGCGCTCTATGGGACGCGACACGACTGGGGTGCGCGGCATCCGCCTGCGGCCCGAGGACCACGTGGTGTCGGCGGCCTGTGACGCCGACGGCGACCTGGTGCTGCTGCTCACCTCGGGCGGCTACGGCAAGCGGACCAGGGTGAGCGAGTTCCCTCGCCAGAAGCGCGGAGGCTACGGGGTCAAGGCGATCAAGCCCACCCGGGTGCGGGGCACGCTGGTGGCG